>CAYZSG010000087.1:0-14717 GCA_964481045.1 uncultured Candidatus Odyssella sp.
GGCGTGCTGCCGCTCGTCTTTGCCACCGGCGCCGGCGCCGAGATGCGCCAGGCGCTCGGCACGGCCGTGCTCTCGGGCATGATCGGCGTCACGATCCTCGGCCTGTTCCTGACGCCGGTGTTCTATGCCGCGATCCGGAGCTGGTTCACGCGCCAGCCCAAGGCGGCCGAACGGGGCACGGCGGCGGCGCCGGCCGGACACGGTTAAGGCTGGCCTGAGCCAATTTGGAGTGATGATTTCGCCACGATCCCGGCGCTATGATGCGGGCATGGGGATCGGCCGCTGATCGTAGAGGATTGGGATGCCTTCGGTCTTTTGCCGGGCGCCCGCCCTCGACGACCAGAATAATGCTATCTTTCAAGGACTTAAAATGACGCCTCACGTTCTGCCCGCGCGCGCTTACGGCCTGCTCCCGCGCCTCTTGGCGGGCGCGCTTTGCGGCCTCGTGGCGCTGGCGCCCGCCGCCCTCGCCGAAACCAGGCCCAATCCGGCCAAGCCTCAGGCGAAAAACCAGCCCAAGCCGGCCAAGAAGAAGCGGATGACCGAAGAGAAGCCAGCCCCCTCCCCCAAGACCATCGCCTTCGAGAAGCCCTGCGCCGACGGCACGCGCCTGCGCGTCGCCGCCGTGGGCGACGTGCTGCTGCACGACATGTTCCAAAAATGGGCAGCCGGCCAGAAAGAAGGCTTCTACGCCGCGCTCGATCCGGTCTCGGACATCATCCGCTCGGCCGACATCGCGTTTGCCAACCTCGAGGGACCGGCGGCCGAGGGCGTCGCCTCCAACGGCAAGGCCGTGCGCCCGCCCGCGCTGCGCTACGACAAGAGCGTGTATCGCGGCTATCCGATGTTCAACTATCACCCGTCGATCGTGACGGACCTGAAGCGCGCCGGCTTCGACGTGCTGCAAACGGCGAACAACCATTCGCTCGACCGGCATCAGCTCGGCGTCGACAAGACGATCGAGGCGATCAAGGCCGCCGGCCTCGCCTACACCGGCACGCGCCACCGCGAATCCATGAGCGCGCCTTGGTACGTCGTGACGCCGGTGAAGGTGGGAAGCGCCACCTACAACATCGGCTGGCTCGCCTGCACCTACGGCACCAACGGCGTGCCCGACCGCGCGAACCAGGTGCTGAAGTGCTACGACCAGCGCGACGAGGTGCTCGAGAACATCCGCACGCTGGCCAGGCGCGCCGACGTGCACGCGATCTTCTTCACGCCGCATTGGGGCGGCGAATACTCGCACAAGGCCGAGGAGAAGCAGACGGCGCTGGCGAAAGACGTGCTCGAGGCCGGCGCCACCGCGGTGATCGGCTCGCACCCGCACGTGATGCAGCCGCTCGAGAAATACGTGACCAAGGACGGCCGCGAGACGTTCATCGCCTATTCGCTCGGCAATTTCGTCTCGAACCAGATCGGGCTGCCGCGCCTTTCCTCGGCGATCCTGCTGTTGGCGCTGGGCCCCGACGGCAAGGGCAAATTGCAGATGGCCTCGATCGGCTGGGTGCCGCTGCGCATGCAGGTGCGGAACGGCTTCCGCGTCGACGCGATCGACCGGTTGAAGGCGCCGGAGGGCCGCGATTCGCGTGTCCACCTCGTGCGCCACCTGCCCGAGGGCAACATCCACCCGCCCTCGACGCCGTTCGCGACGCAAGTCGCCGGCACCTGCCCGACGCCGAGGACGTAAGGCGGCAAGTCGCGCGCTGGCGCGATCCGGCCCGCCGGTCGTAGTCTAAGAAACCACGGAGACACGGAGGCACGGAGCGAGGCAGGCGCGCGGCGATTGGCGCGCCAGCTGGCCTTCTCCGTGCCTCCGTGCCTCCGTGGTTCGACTCTTGCATGCACGACATCGAGACGAGGGGACGACCATGGCGCAGGCGGCGCGCAAGGAACGTGACACGGGGCTGATCCTGCCCGATCTGCTTTCGCTGTGCCGGGAGGCGCTCGGCGCCGCGGACAGGTTCAAGGAAGCGGCGCGCGCGTCCGTTTCGGCGCTGGTCATGCGCGGCGGCAAGGTGGATGCGGCGGCGCTGGAGCGCGAACAGTTCGCCGCGCACGGCTTCGCCTGGCTCGTGACCTACGTCGAAGGCCTGCGCCAATTGCTCGGCTGGGCCGAGCGGCTCGAAGCGGCCGGGCAGTTCGGCGAGCGGGAGAGCCTGATCGTCCAGGCCGGCTACGGCGAATATCTCCACCAGATGTGGGGCGGCATCGCGATCTCGCAGGTGGAGATCGTGCGCCCCGGCGACATGGGCATCGCCGACGACGCGACGCACGCGTTCTACACGCCAGCGGTGCGCGCGCTGACCGAGCGCGGCAACACGAGCGCCGTGCGCGTGCGCCTCGCCGAGCTGATCGTGGATGGCGAGTTCGGGGAGGCGGGCCTCGGCGACGAGACGCTGGCGATGATCCGCGACCAGTTCCGCCGCTTCGGCGCCGAGAAGGTGAAGCCGTTCGCGCATGACTGGCACCGGCAAGACGCGCTGATCCCGATGAGCGTTCTCGAGGAGCTGGCCGGGCTCGGCGTGTTCGGCCTCACCGTGCCCGAGGAGTTCGGCGGGCTCGGCCTCGGCAAGGTCGCGATGTGCGTCGTCACCGAAGAGCTTTCGAGCGCGGCGCTGGCCGTGGGCTCGCTCGGCACGCGCTCCGAGATCGCCGGCGAACTGATCCGGCTCGGCGGCACGCCCGAGCAGAAGGCGAAATGGCTGCCGAAGATCTCGTCGGGCGAGATCCTGCCGACCGCGGTCTTCACCGAGCCCAACACCGGCTCCGACCTCGCCTCGCTGAAGACGCGCGCGGTGAAAGAAGGCGACATTTACAAAGTCACCGGCAACAAGACCTGGATCACGCACGCGGCGCGCGCCGACCTGATGACCTTGCTCGCGCGCACCGGCAAGCCCGAGGACGGCTATCGCGGGCTTTCGATGTTCCTCGCCGAGAAGCCGCGCGGCACCGATGCCGATCCGTTTCCGGTCGCCGGCATGTCGGGCGGCGAGATCAAGGTGCTTGGCTATCGCGGCATGAAGGAATACGAGATCGGCTTCGACGGCTTCGCGGTGAAAGCCGAAAACCTGCTCGGCGGCAGCGAGGGCGAGGGCTTCAAGCAATTGATGGCCACGTTCGAGAGCGCGCGGATTCAAACCGCGGCGCGCGCCGTGGGCGTGGCGCAGAACGCGCTCGAGCTCGGCCTCGCCTATGCCCGGGAGCGCGTGCAGTTCGGCAAGCCCATCGTCGCGTTCCCGCGCGTCGCCGGCAAGCTCGCCTGGATGGCGGTGGAGACGATGATCGCGCGCCAGCTCGCCTATTTCGCCGCGCGCGAGAAAGACAGCGACCGGCGCTGCGACATCGAGGCCGGCATGGCGAAGCTGCTCGGCGCGCGCGTCGCCTGGGCCAACGCCGACAACGCGCTTCAGATCCACGGCGGCAACGGCTATGCCGAGGAATACGAGATCAGCCGCGTGCTCTGCGACGCGCGCATCCTCAACATCTTCGAGGGTGCGGCGGAGATCCAGGCACAAGTAATTGCGCGAGGGTTGCTGGAACGCCGCAACTGACGCGCTTTCGCCGCATGGATCGCCGGGTTACGCTGGCGGCCTCGCCTCGCAGGGAATGGTCTCAATGCTCGTCACCCAACAGCCCGTTCTGCGCCGCTTCTGGTACGGCCTCATGCCGGTCGGCGATCTCGCCGCCGGCCCCAAGCCGTTCACGCTCTTGGGCGAGAACGTCGTGCTGTGGCTCGACGCTGACGGAAAACCGGCCGCCGTGCAGGACCGCTGCTGCCACCGCACCGCGCCGCTCTCGATGGGCTTCGTCGACAAGGGCGCCATCGCCTGCGGCTATCACGGCTGGACCTTCGACCGCGACGGCAAGTGCATCCGCATCCCGCAGCAGGCGAGCGTGCCGCCGCGCATCCGCGTGCCGGCCTATCGCTGCGAGGAGCGCTACGGCTATGTGTGGGTGTGCCTCGGCGAGCCGCTGACCGGCATTCCCGAGGTGCCCGAATTCGGCCAGCCCGGCTATCGCTTCATCCACGAATTCAGCGACAGCTGGGACTGCAACGTGATGCGCCTCATCGAGAACGCATTCGACAACGCGCATTTCTCGTATGTGCACGCCGCCAGCTTCGGCAACCAGGCGCAGCCCGAGCCCGCCTCGCTCACCATCACGCAGCGGGACTGGGGCTTCGTGATGGACACCGTGGTGCCGGTGCAGAACACCGAGGCGCTCAAGGCCACGCTGAACATGGACGTGGCCGAGACGATGCGCACCTACCAGAAGGCCTGGTGGATGCCGTTCTCGGTGATGATGCGGCTATCGTATCCGAACGGCCTCGTGCACGTGATCGTGGCCATGATCACGCCGGTCGACGACAGGCGCCTGCAGTTCACGCAGTTCGTCGTGCGCAATGACACCGAGGCAGACGCCTCGGCCGAATCGGTGATCGCCTGGGACAAGCGTGTGACCGGCGAGGACCGCGCGTTCCTGAGCCGCTGCGATTACGACGTAGCGCTCGACATCCGCGCGCCCGACGAGTTCCACATGGCCAGCGACCGCCCCGGCCTCGAAGTGCGCCGCCGCCTGCTCGATCTGCTGCGCCAGCACGGCGAGAGCGAAGCGCGCCTCCCCGGCCGCGCCGCCGCCGGCGCGCAATCGATGGCGGCGGAGTAGGCGGCACACACGCGAACCGCTTCGCGGTTCTGTTCTCCATCACCTCTTAAATCTGCTTCGCGATCTCCCGCCGCTCGCGCTGGAGCGCCTGGCGCATCAGGGCGCGGTCGTTGGCGGTGCGGCCGGATTCGAAGCTGATCGCCATCGCGAGGCGCTCGGGGCGATTCGCCGAGGGCAGCGGCGTGGCGTAGCAGGAGAGGCGCTCGTCGATCTCGCCTTCCTCGGCGAAGATGCCGTCGGGCGCCGCCTCGTGGAGCGCCGCGCTGATCTCGTCCCAGCGCCGCTTCGTGCGCGGCGTGAACGCGGGAAACGGCTCGGCCGGCAGCAGCGTCGGGCGCATGACGGCGGGAACGCTGCTCAACAGCGCGCGGCCGGCGGCGGTGGCCCAGAGCGGATAGCCGGGGCCGATCTCCTCCGTCATCGTTTTCCTGTCGGCGGAGAGGCGCGCGATCGCCACCGCTTCGGTGCCGACGAGCTGCACGAGATACATGGTGCCGCCGCAGCTTTCGGCCACGCGCGCCATCGGCGGCGCCGCGATGCGGATCATGCGATCGACCCACGCCGTCGCCAGGCCCAGCGAGCGCGCGCCGAGCATGTAGCGGCGGTTCGGCAGGCGGCTGGCATAGCCGTGGCCCATGAGCGTGGAGAGCAGGCGCGAGGCGGTGGCGGGATCGACGCCCAGGTGCTTCGCCGCATCGCGCACGCGGATGCCGGCCGGCGCCTTCCGCTGCATCATCTCGAGGAGATCGAGGGCGCGGCCGACCGAACGGATCTCCGCGCGTTCGCCTGCGGCACGCCCCATGGCTCCCCCTCCTACCCCACGAGCGCCGCCTCCGCCGCGGCAGCTGGCGCTGCATCCGGGAAATGCGGGATCACATGTTCGCCGAACAGACGGATGCTGTCCAGCATGCGCCGCTGCTCGACGATGCCGCCATACATGATGAAGATCATGTATTCGACATTCAGCTCGTCTTTGAGGCGCTGGATCTCCTTGCGCACCGCGTCGGGCGTGCCCACGATGTCGAAGCCGCTCTTGAGCATCTGCTCGTGTGTCTTCGGCACCGGGCCTTCCTGGCCCTTCATGCGCAGCGCCTCGAAGAAGCCGAACTCGCCGAGCCAGTGGGTCCAGAACGCCGAGCCCTGGCGCGCCGTCTCCATCGCCTCCTCGTGCGTGCGCCCGACCGCGACGTTGCGGCAGAGCACGACGCCGCCGCCCTTGGAATACTGCCCGAATTTCAGCTTGCGGCCGTGCTTGGCGGCTTCGTCCACATAGGTCTGGAAGACCCAGCGCACGATGTCGAGATTGGCGGCGAGCGTGACCACCGAGGCGCCGATCTTGGCCGACCAGTTGATCGTCTCGGGGCTCTGGCTGAGCGTCGTGAACAGCGGCGGATAGGGACGCTGCAACGGCTTCGGCACGGTGGCCACCTGCTTCAGCGCGCCGTTCTCAACGCCGGCCTTGAGCTTGGCCGAGACCGGATGCGTCCATTCGAGGCCCGGCGGCGGCACCTTGATGAACTGGCCCTGATAGTCCCAGAGATCTTCGGTCCAGGAGCGGCGCATCACCTCGAACCACTCCTCGACGACCTTGCGGTTCGTGGCCTCCACCTCGGCGCGGCCGGTGCCGGCGGCGTTGGCGTGGACGTGCTGGCCCATGACGCCGACCGAGCGCGGCTGGTAGCCGCGCGAGAGGCCCACGTCGAGCCGCCCGCCGGTGAGGTGATCTGCCATCGCGATGTCTTCGGCGAGGCGCAGCGGATTCCAGTTCGGCAGCACGAGGCCCATCTGCCCCTGGCGCAGCCGCTTCGTGTGCTGCGCGAGATACACGTTGAGCATCAGCGGATTGGGCGTGACGTGATAGCCCTCGATCTCGAAGTGATGCTCGGCGAACATCATCGAGGTCCAGCCGGTCTCGTCGGCGGCGATCGCCTGCTCGCGCAGATCGTCGATCGTGCTGCCATAGCGCTTGCGGTCGAGGCCCCAGAAGCTCTTGCCGAGCTCGTTGTCGCGCGCGACGGCGACGGGATAGAACATGCCGAATTTCATGATGCCCCTCCGGCGAACCGGCGGTTGAGACCCGCGTCCGAGGCCGGTTCGATTGCGTGATTGAACGGCGCAACGATACGTCCGGGGGCGGCTGCGGCGTCAATTCCGGCCGTTGCGCCAGGCGCAAGGCGTGCGGAAATAGCGGGAAAGCGGGCGATTCCGGGCGCGGCGCGGGCGCAAGCGCGGTCAAGTAAGCGGCGCGGCCGGCTGCTATCGTGTCTTCCGCATGGCGACGGACCGGGCATGAACCGCTTCTTGGGAGGGCTGCGCTACATAGAGGACAATCTCTCGAAGCGATTCACGATCGCCGACGTGGCGCGCGCGGCGGGTTATTCGGCCTATCACTACTGCCGTCTGTTCCAAGCGCTGACCGGCGATTCGGTGATGGGCTATGCGCGGAAGCGCCGCCTCACCGTCGCCGCACGGCGTCTCACCACCGGCGCGCGCACGCCGCTCATCGATTTGGCGCTCGATTGCGGCTTCGAGAGCCAGGCCGCGTTCACGCGCGCGTTCAAGCGCCATTTCGGCGTACCGCCCGGCGCCGTGCGCCGCTCGGGCCGCAGCTGGCTGCCGCGCTGCCGCTGGCCGCTCCACGCCACCACCCTCGCCTCACTCGCGGAGACACTCACCATGACCCCTCGCTTCCAGGAACGCGGCGACATCGCCTTCGTTGGCCTGCGCGAAGATTCGGGCCCGCGCGCCGGCGTCGACGGGCCTGGCGTCTGGCGACGGTTCTGGCCGCTCATCGACACGATCAAGCACCGGCGCGGAACGCACACGCTCGGCGTCATCGAGGTGCTCGACAAAGGCGCCGGCGCCATCGCCTATTCCGCCGCGGTCGAGGTCGAGCGCATCGGCAAGCTGCCGCCTGGCCTTTACGGCAAGACGCTGCCGGGCGGCCGCTTCGCCGTGTTCACGCACAAGCTCGCGAGCCGCGATATCGGCGGCGAGCTGCGGCGCAGCTTCGGCTTCATCTACGGCACCTGGGTTCTCAATTCGGGCGCGAAGCTGCGCGCGCCTTACGACCTCGAGCTTTACGACGAGCGCTTCGACAACAAGACGATCTCGGGCGAGGTCGAGATCTGGGTGCCGGTCGGGTGATAGAGTCTCCGCGCGCCATCGTGCGGCCTTAGTCGCGCGCCAACAGAGACGCCGCTTCGCCCGCCCCGGAGACATCGCGTGATTCGTTTCGCCTCGCTCCTGCTTGCCGCGTGCCTTGCCGCCGGCGCCGCCCAGGCCCAATGCCGCGGGACCGACCAGACCATCGAGCTCAAGCTGGCGCTGGCCGCGCCGGCGAATTGGGAAGGCTCGCAGCCGCTTCCGGTCTGCGTGCGGCACGAATACAGGCTGCCGCTCCGGGCCGGCCAGCATCTCGAGGTCAAAGTGTCATCGCCCTCGGGCCAGAAGATGCTGACCATCGTGGCGCCGTCGGGCGAGAAGCCCGCAGACGGCGAGAGCGCGTGGTCGGGCGCCGTCACCGAGACCGGTACCTACACGATCGAGATCGGCACCGACGTAACGACGCGCTACCGGATCAACATTGTGCTTCGCTAGCGCCGGCGAACCCCTTCCCCTTGCGCATCGCCCGATTTACGGTGCGCCCATGCGTTTGCGCCGCCCGTTCCTTGCCCTACTCGCCGCCGCGCTGCTGGGATTTGCGCCGGCGGCGGCGGAGCGCGCGCGGCCATCGGCCTGCGGCGCCGCCGTCGACGTTCCGGCCGAGCATGCGCAGCGGCTGACGGCGTTCGCCGAGCGCGCCGGACTGCGCCAGGCGCGCGCCGCCGCCGGCACGATCTGGCACGTGCACGCGACCGGACGTCTGCCCGAGTGCTATCTCACGAAGCGCGACGCGGAAGAGCGCGGCTGGCGGCCCGGCGGCGATCTCTGGCGCGCGGCGCCCGGCACCGCCATCGGCGGCGATCGCTTCGGCAACCGCGAAGGCCGCCTGCCCGAGCGCAACCGCTACGTCGAGGCCGATCTCGATTACACCGGCGGCCGGCGCGGCGCGGCGCGGCTCGTATTCGCGCGCGACACGAAGGGCCGCTGGCTCATCTGGGTGACGACCGACCACTACCGCACCTTCCGCGAAGTGCCGCCGCGATGACGAAGAAATCCGCCTCGCCGAAGAAGCCGAAGCGCGCGGTGATCCCCGCCGGCACGAAATCCATCGACGCCGTGTACGACATCCTCGCGCGCGATCTCGGCCTGCCGAAACATTTCGGCCGCAACCTCGACGCGCTCTACGACGCGCTGACGGGCGACGTGGAGGGACCGTTCGAGATCGTCATCGAGGATGCGAAGGCGCTCGAACGCGCGCTCGGCGAGAAGGGAAAGGCGCTACTGACACTGCTGCGCGAAGTGACAGCGGCGCGCGGCGACGCCTCGATGCATCTCCGTAGATGAACCGCGGCACGGCCGCGCTCACTTGCTCGTTCGTCGCTCTGGACAGCGCCTCTCGGGAAAGTAATATTTTTGCAACATTCCGGGGCTGAGGGTTCATGGCACGACGTTGGGCGTTGGGCGCCGCCGCCCTAGCTGGCATCGGCTTGTGGCTGCTTGCGCCGATCACTGCCGAGGCCGAGCAGCGTGGCTGCCCTTTTGGCGTACCGCATCCGAGCGGCTACTGCCATGCGCCACTGCCGCACGACGCTTGCAAGAAGTTTCCGCCCGCCTGTACGCCGGCGCCGTTCAAGGTCGGCAACGTCGAGTACTGCCAATACAAGCAATTTCCCTGCGACGGCAAAGCGGACACGAAGCAAACCGAGGAGAAGCCCGACCGTTTCGCCGTCGGCATCGGCAAGTGCGATCAGTCCGTCGCCGCCGGCAAGCGCTGCAAGTGGGACGGCATCTACTGCTACGAACAGACCACCGGCCGCTACGGCCAGGAAACCTTCGAGCCGGTTGACTTTGCCCAGTGCCGGGGCGAGTCGGTCCAGGCATTCCTCGACGCCTGTGCGTTCTGGATCCGCCGCGGCCACGTGACGACGAACTGCCCGACACGCGAGCGCCTCGCGCAATCGCCCTACGACGGGGCGAAACCTCATCCCGATGCGATTCCGCCGGCGCCGGAAAAAGCCGCAGCGCCCCCGCAGCCACCCGCGCCGGCGCAATGCCCGCTCGCCATCGGCGAATACACGCAGGTGCTCGCCCAGCGCCGCGACCGCGAGATTTTCAAGGGCAGCGACCACATGCAGAAGGCCGACGAGGCCTTCGAAGACATGAGCCGCCGCATCAGCGCGAATCCCGAATGCCGCCGCCTGTGCAACCAGGACAGCGCATGCGCGCCGTGGCTGGAAATGGTCGTCCAGCTCCTCGACGAGAAGGAGGGCACCTGCGTCGCCGTCGAGCGCATGCTCGCCCCGAGCGACGCCGTCATCCTGTCGAGCAGCGCGGACGTGCTGCGGCGATGCAAGCGGCATATCGAGGCCGGCCCGACCCAGGCGCGCGCGCCGACGCCGCCGACCGTCGACGCGCCCAACGTCCGCACTCCCGTGCTTACGTGCGCCTCGTGGCATCCCGCCGCGCAGGTGGACGAGACCGCCAACTACGACCAGCGGCAAGGCCGCGGCACCTGCTCGATCCGCAATCTGACGGCGCAGCAATGCGCGTCGATCGGCGGCTCGCACTTCAAGCCGGATCACGGCTCCGGATTCACCGAGTGTTTCCGCGCTGTCGGGCCGGGTGCTCCGGCTTCGAACGCGCCGGAGGCGAGCGTACCGCAGCCCACGGTGCGCACGCCGTCACCAACCGAGCCGGCGGTGCCGACACCGGTGGCGCGAACGCCGGCCGTGCCGCAGCCCACGGTGCGCACGCCGACACCGACCGTGAACGCCCCCGCCCCGCGCGCTCCGGGCGCGGCGCAGCCGGCGTGCCCGGCCGGTTTCGTTTCCACCATGCGCCTCGGCATGGAGTGGTGCGGGTCCTATGTGACCTCGGACGAAGCCTGCCGGCAGGCCGGCGGCGGCATCACGAAAGACATGACGGCGGCGGGCGGCGGACGCAATCTCTGCCTCGTGCGGCCGGCGGCCGCGAGCGCGCCCGGCGCGCCGGCCGCCCGCGCGCCGACGCCGCCCACCGTCAAGGCGCCCGAAGTCCGCGCGCCAACGCCGCCGACCGCGAGTGCGCCGCGCACGCCGGCGCCCACGCCGCCGAACACGACGCTGTCGGGCATGACGCCGCGCTGCCAGCAGCTCGTCATGAACTACGTGGCGGCCGCGCGCGCCAAGGACGGGCCGGCCGCGCTCGCCGGCTATCAGGCGCTGAAGGCCGCCGGCGGCTGCGGCGTGCTGCACAAGGTGGACCGGCCGCAGCCGCGCGTGCGCGCGCCCGCGCCGAGCGATTCGCGCTTCATCTCGCGCGGCGCCACGCCCAACACCGATCAGGTGGTGGGCGCCTGCGACGCCTCGCCCGCCGAGTGCGCCGCACGCGTTCGCCAGCTTCAGGCCGGCACCTCGGACGCGGCGAAGGCCGCGCTCTTTTCGCACGCATTCTCGGTCGGCTGGCAGCTCGGCACGTTGGTCGGCACCGGCGTCTTGATGGCCGTGCC
This sequence comes from uncultured Candidatus Odyssella sp., assembly GCA_964481045.1. Taxonomy (GTDB): domain Bacteria; phylum Pseudomonadota; class Alphaproteobacteria; order Bin65; family Bin65; genus SBBV01. Next base: position 11,258 of record CAYZSG010000087.1, read on the forward strand.
CCCGTCCGCGCCGCGCACGGCGGGCCCGACCACGGCCGCGCCCGGCGTGCGCAACACCTACGGGCAGGGCTCGCCCTTGAAGCCGGCGCCGCGCACGCGGCAAAGCGACATCACCGGAACGAAATAATCGAAGGGGAGAACGACATGACGAAGAAGATGCTGGCGCTCGCCGGGATCGTGCTGACGCTCGACGCCTGCACGGGGCCGCCGCCGCCGCCGCAGGTGGGCGCGTTCCAGGGCATCTTCAAGGCCGACGCTGCCACCGTTCCCGCGAACGCCGCGGTGACGATGAGCCGGCCGATCGGCTTCTTGACCAGCGAGAACGTCGAGAAATACATCGGCTTCATCAAGGGCAACAACGAGTATTGGGCGCAGCGCGTCCCGGCGACGCTGACCAACACGGTGGTGCTGGCCGACAACGACCCGATGTATTTCAGCGGGCGGATGCTGGCGATGCTGAAGGCCAACTTCCCCGACATCGAGCGCGTGCACGATTTCCCGGACGCCGCGGCGAAGGGCAAGAAGGGCGTGATCCTGATCGATCTGCGCATGAAGTACATGGAGCCCTATGGCGACCGGACCACGAAGGTGGACGTCGACGCCTATTTTTTCGATTCGTCGATGAACCCGGTTTCGAAGCTCAGCGGCCACGGCGAGCATCGCGTTCCGATGGCGTCGATGGATGCCGGCATCCAGAAATCCATCGACGCCGCGATGCGCGAGCTCGACGCGAAGATCAAGGCGCAGGTGCGCGTCCGCTAAGGCGGCGCGCTACGGCGGCGCGCCCAAGCGCAGGCGCCAATCTGCGGCGAAGGAGGCCACCCCTCCCCCTCCTCTCCCCCCTTGCGCGTCGGCGCGAGGCGGGCGACGATGGCCGAACCACAACATAGGGCGCGCCGGTTTGGATGGGCGCCGTTGCTGCGGCCGCTCGCCGACCAAGGTGCGCTCTCCGGGAGAGTAACGAGATCCACGGAGGCGAACGGTGGCGGCCAAAACGGCACGATGCGCGGCCCTTGTGGGCCCCTATCTCAGCGGCAAGACGACCCTTCTCGAAAGCTTGTTGTTCGCGACGCAGCGAATTCCGAGGAAGGGCACGATCAAGGATCACAACACGGTCGGCGACGCCGCGCCCGAGGCGCGGGCGCGCGGCATGTCGACGGAATCCAACATCGCTTCGACCGAGTTCCTCGGCGATCCCTGGACATTCGTGGACTGCCCGGGCTCGATCGAGTTCCAGCAGGAGGCGCGCAACGCGATGATGGTGGCCGACACGGTCATCATCGTCGCCGAACCCAATCCGGACCGCGCCGTGGCCTTGGCGCCGCTCTTCAAGTTCCTCGACGACCACGGCATCCCGCACATGCTGTTCGTCAACAAGATCGACCAGGCCAAGGGCGCGCTGATGCGCGACCTCGTGGCCGCGCTGCAGGACGCCTCGGAGCGCCCGCTGGTGCTGCGCCAGGTGCCGATCCGCAGCGGCGAGGTGGTCACCGGCTATGTCGATCTCGTCTCCGAGCGCGCCTACAAATACAAGACGGGCGACGCCTCCGAGCTGATCCAGATGCCGGCCGACGTGCAGGACCGCGAGCACGAGGCGCGGCAGAAGCTGCTCGAATCGCTCTCCGACTTCGACGACAAGCTGCTCGAGCAATTGCTCGAGGAATCGGTGCCGGCGAAGGAAGACATCTACAAGCACCTCACGCGCACCTTGCAGGAAGACAAGATCGTGCCGGTGTTCCTGGGCTCCGCGTTCAACGACGGCGGCGTTCGCCGCCTGTTGAAGGCGCTGCGCCACGAGACGCCGACGCGCGAGGCCGCGGCCCAGCGCCTTGGCGTTTCCACCGGCACGCCGGCCACCGCCACCGTGTTCAAGACCTTCCACATGGCGCATTCGGGCAAGCTCTCGATCGCGCGCATCTGGGGGGGCAGCGTCGCCGACGGCGCCACGCTTTCGGGCCACCGCGTGGGCGGCCTGTTCCGCATGCTCGGCCACCAGCAGCAGAAGATCGCCGAGGCCAAGGCCGGCGACATCGTGGCGCTCGGGCGCATGGAAGGCGTGAAGACCGGCGACACGATCGGCGGCCCCGGCAACGGCGCCACCAAGAAGGGCGAGTGGCCCGCGCCGCTCCGGCCGCTGTTCTCGCTGGCGATCGAGGCCGAAAAGCGCGAGGACGAGGTGAAGATCACCGCCGCCATCGCGAAGATGGCGGAGGAAGACCCCTCGTTCTCGATGCAGCAGAACGCCGAGACGCGCGAGATGATGATCTGGGGCCAGGGCGAGATGCACCTGCGCGTCGCGGTCGACAAGCTCAAGAACCGCTACAACATCGCGGTGAAATCGCACCGCCCGCACGTGGCCTATCGCGAGACGATCCGGCGCGGCATCAAGCAGCACGGCCGCCACAAGCGGCAAACCGGCGGCCACGGCCAGTTCGGCGACGTGCACGTGGAGATCAAGCCGATGCCGCGCGGCGGCGGCTTCGAGTTCGTCGACAACATCGTGGGCGGACGCATCCCGCGCCAGTTCATTCCCGCGGTGGAAGACGGCATCCGCGACTATCTCGTGCGCGGGCCGCTCGGCTTCCCGGTCGTGGACGTGCAGGTGTCGCTCTACGACGGCAGCTATCACACGGTCGACAGCTCCGACATGGCGTTCAAGACGGCGGGCGCGCTCGCGATGCGCGAGGGCATGCCGAAATGCGACCCGATCCTGCTCGAGCCGATCTACAAGGTGTCGCTCTCGGCGCCCTCGGCGTTCACTTCGAACATCCAGAGCCTCATCAGCGGCCGGCGCGGGCAGATCCTCGGCTTCGACGCCAAGACCGGCTGGAAGGGCTGGGACGAGGTGCACGCGCACATGCCGCAATCGGAGATCCAGGACCTCGTGATCGAATTGCGCTCGCTGACGCAGGGCGTCGGCACGTTCGAGTTCGAGTTCGATCATCTCCAGGAGCTGACCGGCCGGCTCGCCGATCAGGTCGTCCAGCACCGCCAGCAAATGCTCGGCGACCGCGGCGGGCACGCGGCGCAGGCGTGAAAGCACGGGCGTTTCATGCGTAGGGGCGCGCTGCGCGCGCCCTGTCTCCGTGCGCTCGAGCGCCGGTGCGCGAACGCAACATCCCCGCGTCCCTCTGCGCCCTCGCTTTTTGGGCTTCGACAGGGCGCGCGAAGCGCGCCCCTACGCGGCTGACACCGAAGCCCCATGAAAGGCCACACGACGTGACCTCGAAACGCAAGGGCGAGAGCGGCGCGCCGCCCGCGTCGCCACTCGAACGGGTGCGCGCGGCGCGTGAAGGGGCGCTCGACGCGGCGCGGCCGGAGGCCGTGGCGAAACGGCGCGCGCTGGGGCGTCTCACCGCGCGCGAAAGCATCGACGCGTTCCTCGATGCGGGCTCGTTCGTCGAGATCGGCCGCGTGGCCAAGCCGGCGCGCGAGGACATGGCGGGCGCTTCCGACGGCG
>CAYZSG010000087.1:14817-19373 GCA_964481045.1 uncultured Candidatus Odyssella sp.
ATCGGCCGCGTGGCCAAGCCGGCGCGCGAGGACATGGCGGGCGCTTCCGACGGCGTCGTGATGGGCCACGGCCTCGCGCATGGAAAGCCCGTCGCCGTGATGGCCTACGATTACACTGTGCATGCGGGCACGCAGGGCTACGTCAATCATCTCAAGACCGACCGCATCTACGCGCTCGCGGCCGCCAACCGCTGGCCGATGGTGAGCTGGCTCGAGGGCGGCGGCGCGCGGCCGCACGATTTCACGGTGTCGCACCGCGGCGACACGCACACCTTCGTCAACGCCGCGCGGCTTTCGGGCCTCGTGCCGACGATCGGCATCGTCTCGGGCCGCTGCTTCGCCGGCAACGCGAACCTCGCCGGCCTCTGCGACATCCTGATCGCCACCGAGCAGGCGGTGATGGGCATGGCCGGTCCGGCGCTGGTGCAGCAGGCGCTCGGCTTCACGCCGAAGCCCGAGGAGATCGGGCCGGCGCAGGTGCATGTGGAAGCCGGCGCCGTCGATGCGCTGGTGAAAGACGATGCCGCGGCGGCGGCGCTCGCGCGCAAGGCGATCGGATACTTCTTCGGCGCGGCGCCGCCCGGCCGCGCGCCCGACGCGGCGAAGCTGCGCGAGATCGTGCCGGCCGATCCGATGCAGGGATACAACGTGCGCCGCGTGCTCGATCATCTCTGCGACGTCGATTCGATCCTGGAGCTGCGCCCGCGCTTCGGCGGCGCCGCGGTGACGGCGCTGGCGCGCATCGAGGGCATTCCGATCGGTATTGTCGCGAGCCAGCCGACCTATCTCGGCGGCGCCATCGACAGCCCGACCTCGGACAAGATCGCGCGCTTCATCCAGATGTGCGACGCGCACGACGTTCCGATCGTCCTGCTGGTCGATACGCCGGGCCTGATGGTGGGGCCGGCGGTGGAGAAGACGGCGCTCGTGCGCCACAGCGCGCGCATCCTGGTGGCGCTCGCGAACGCCACGGTGCCGTTCCTCACCGTCGTGATGCGCAAGGCTTACGGCCTCGGTTACTACGTGCTCGGCTCCAAGGCGCTCTCGCCGGCGCTGCTGCTCGCGTGGCCCACGGCGGAGTTCGGCGGCATGGGGCTCGAAGGCGCCGCCGCGATCATCTGGAAGAAGGATTTCGAGGCGATCGCCGACGAGGGCGAGCGCAAACGTGCGCTCAAGGAGAAGACCGATTACCTGATGCGCATGAACACCGCGCTCGAAGTGGGCGGCCGCTTCGAATACGACGACGTGATCGACCCCGCCGATACGCGCGACATGCTGGCGAAAACATTGCGCGCGCTGCCGAAGCCCGCGCCGCGGGCGGGGCGGAAGCGGGTGATCGATAGCTGGTAGCTATTGCTCGTTGCCGACCACGCGCGCTTCCGGCAGCTCCTTGGCCAGTGCCTTCACCGCCGCTTCGGTCACCACCGTGGCGCCGAGATCGACGTGGCGCAGCGACTTGATGCGCGCCAGCTTGGCGGCGCCGGCATCCGTCACCTTCGTTCCGCGCAGCACGAGGCTCGCGAGCTTCGGCAGTTCGAGCAGCCCGTCGAGCCCGTCGTCTGTTGTGGCCGTGTCGCTGAGATCGAGCACGGACAGCGTCCTGGTCTGCGCCAGCGCCTTCACGCCGTCGTCGGTGATGCGCGTGCTGATGAGCTCCAAGGTGGCGAGCTGCGGCAGGCTCGATACATGCGCCAGCGCGCCGTCGGTGATCGGCGTGTAGGAAAGCGCGAGCACGCGCAGCGTCCTGATCTTGGCGATCGAGGCCGCGCGCGCGTCGGTCACGGTCGCGCGCAGCAGTACGAGCTGGCTGAGGGTGCGCGAGGCGGCGAGTTTCTCGAGCGAATCGTCGACTTCGGCGAACGCGAGATGCAGCGATTCGAGCCGGCGCAGGCCGGCCAGCGCCGCCATGCCGCGCGCGCCCACGCCGCGCATGTCCTTGTAGGAAACCTCGGCGAGCGCCGGCATGCCCTTGATCGCCTCGAGGCCGGCATCGCCCACGTCGGTGTCGTCGATCTCGAGCACGCGCAGATTCTTCAGGCGCGCCACCTCGACGAGCGCCGACGCGCTGATGCGCGTTCCGGCGAGGTGCAGAGATTCGAGCCCCTCGATCGTCGCCACGTGCGGGAACGCGGCATCGGTGACGGCGGAGCGGAACAGCCAAAGCCGGCGCAGCTGCGGCGCGGCCTTCGCGATTTCGGCCACGCCCGCGTCCGTTGCGGCATTGCCGCCGAACACGATCTCCTCGAGCTTCGGCAGCGCCTTGAGCTTGGCGAGATCGGCGGCCTTGAGCTTCTCCGCCGGCACGCGCGCGAAGCTCACCCATTTCACCTCGCCGACGCTCTCGGCCGTGGCCGAAACGAACCCCTTGCCGTCGGCCAGCGGCACGTTGAGCGTGCGCAGCCACTCCGCCGCCTCGTCGGCCGAAGCCGCGCGCGCCGGCAGCTCGGCCAGCAGCGGGAAGACGATGAGCACGGCAAGGCGGGCGAAACGCAGCGTGGGCACGAAAATCTCCGGCAAAGGCGATGCTCTTACGCTAGCACCTCGCGGCATCGTGCCATAGGTTGCCCTCGCCGCGTCGCCGCGGTTATGCAAAAAGCAGCCTCGGGAGGAGACGGCCGATGATGACGCAAGCCCAGATCGAGGAGGCGGTGGATCTGCTGATCGCCGCGCGCGGCGACCACCGGCGCCTCGACGCGTTTCCGCCCTCGTGCCGGCCGGAGAATTTCGAGGACGGGCACACGGTGCAGGAGGCGTTCGTCAAGGCGTGGAGCGTGCCGGTGGCCGGCTACAAGATCGGCTGCACCTCGCTGGAAGCGCAGAAGATGCTCGGCTCGCCGGGGCCGTTTCCGGGACGCGTGTTCGCGCCGGTGCTTCTGAAAAGCCCGGCCAGGGTGGCGGCGAAGGCGTTTCACCGGCTCGGCATCGAGCCGGAATTCGCGTTCACGATGGCGCGCGGCCTGCCCGCGCGGCCGGCGCAGTACACGCGCGAGGAGGTGGCCGACGCGGTGGCCGCCGTGCACGGGGCGATCGAGCTCGTCGATTCGCGCTGGACCGACTGGATCAAGGCCGGCATCGCCTCGATCGTGGCCGATAACGGCGCCAATGGCGGCCTCGTGCTCGGCCCGGCCATGACCGACTGGCGCAAGATCGACCTGTCCAAGGCGAAGGCCACGCTGCGCTTCGACGACAAGATCATCGCCGAGGGCACCGGCGCCGCCGTGCTCGGCAACCCGCTCGACGCGCTGACCTGGCTCGCCAATCACCTCTCCGCGCGCGGCTACGGCCTGAAGGCCGGCGACGCCGTGACGACCGGCACGGTGGCCAGCATCAACTTCGCCGAGCCCGGCATGCACGTGACCGCCGATTTCGGAACGCTCGGGACGGTGGCGGTGAGCTTCACCTGACGGCGCCTGCCGCGGCTCGGCCTCGTCCGCGTCCATCCTTCAAGGCCGCGACAAGAGGCGCGGCACCTCAGGATGAGGCGTACTTGCTTGACCAAAACAGCCTCATCCTGAGGTGCCCGCCCTGTTTAGGGCGGGCCTCGAAGGATGGACGCAAACGCGATGTTGAAGCGTCCGATGCCGCCGCTTGAACGGGATGTGCCCTAATTCAGCAGCCTGAGGCTCGGCTTCGGCGCCGCCGGGCTTTCGACGCGCTCGCCGTTGAGCGTGAGCGCGCCGCCGCGGACGGACACTTTCACCGTCTCGCCGTCCTTGATCTCGCCGGCGAGGATCTTCTGGGCCAGCGGGTCCTGGAGGTTCTTCTGGATCACGCGCTTCAACGGGCGCGCGCCATAGACGGGATCGTAGCCGGTGTTGGCGAGCCACGCCGTGGCCGTCTCGTCGAGCGTGAGCTCGAGCTTTCGCTCGGCGAGCAGCTTCTTCAAGCGGCCCAACTGGATCTCGACGATCTTGGCCATCTCGCCGCGCGAGAGGCGGTTGAACAGCAGGATCTCGTCGAGCCGGTTCAGGAACTCCGGCCGGAACGCCTGGCGCACCACGCCCATCACCTCGTCGCGCACGGTATCGACCGGCTGGCCTTCCTTGAGGGCCGCGAGGAACTCGCTCCCGAGGTTCGAGGTCATCACGATCAGCACGTTGCGGAAATCGACCGTGCGGCCCTGCCCGTCGGTCAGGCGCCCGTCGTCGAGCACCTGGAGCAGCACGTTGAAGACATCCGGATGCGCCTTCTCGATCTCGTCGAACAGGATCACCTGATAGGGCCGGCGGCGCACCGCTTCGGTGAGCGAGCCGCCTTCCTCATAGCCGACATAGCCCGGAGGCGCGCCGATGAGACGCGCGACCGAATGCTTCTCCATGTACTCCGACATGTCGATGCGCTGGAGCGCGTTTTCGTCGTCGAACAGAAAGCGCGCGAGCGCCTTCGTAAGCTCGGTTTTGCCGACGCCGGTGGGGCCGAGGAACATGAACGAGCCGATCGGCCGGTTCGGATCCTGCAATCCCGCGCGAGCGCGGCGCACCGCGGTCGAAACCGCATGCACGGCTTCCGCCTGCCCGACCACGCGTTTCGCGATCTCGTCTTCCATGCGCAAGAGC
>CAYZSG010000088.1:0-18983 GCA_964481045.1 uncultured Candidatus Odyssella sp.
CGGACGTCAGCCGGCGAATGGTGCCGTTCCGATTTATGAGTACACGCCCTAGGCGGGAAGCTTGAGCCAGAACGGCTTGCGCGGTTCGACTCGGGCTGCGCCGGCCGCCAGCGGCCGCCCTTCCGCGATCGCCTCGAGCTTGAGCAGCGCCAGACCGGCGCCGCCGCTGGCCGAGCGCATGACGCCCACCTCGGCTTCGCCGGCCAGGATGGGCGTGCCCGGTGTGGGCGCCGGCCCGTCGATACGCACCGGCACGAGGCGCTTCTTGATCAGCGCGCGATAGTGGGTTCGCGCGGTCAATTCCTGCCCCATGTAGCAGCCCTTGTCCCAATCGACGCCGGCCAGCTCGTCGAAACCGCTTTCGAGCAGGATGGATTTCTCGATTTCGAGGTCGCGGCTGCCGTCCGGGAGGCCGAGCTCGAGGCGGCGCTGTTCGTCGGCCGCGCCCTCGCCGGGCGCGATGCCGGCGGCGGCGAGCGCCGCGCGGCCGGCTTCGGCCGGCAGGATCGCCCGCGCGCCGATCTCGACGAGGCGCGGATCCGCATAGGCGACTCCGCCCGCGAGCCCCTTCGCGGTTCCGCGCTCCGCGGGCAGGCCCAGCGCCGCCAACGCGCCAGCGCCATAGATGAGCGCGACCGCGTGCCTTTCCGGCGCGGGCGCGAGCGCGACCTTCGAGCGCAGCTTGTAGCGCGCGAGCCGGCGCAGCAAATCGTCGCGCCGCGCCGCCTCGCAATCGAGCAGGAGCGCGCCGTCGAGCTCGGCGATGAAGAAGTCGTGCAGATACTTGCCCTGCGGCGTGAGCAGCGCCGCGTAAACCGCGCGCGCGGGCGACACCTTGTTCACGTCGTTGGAGACGATGCCCTGCAGGAACGGGCGCGCATCCGCGCCATCGATGCGGATCAATCCCCTGTCTTGGGGCCAGAAGGCGAAGGCGTCGGCGATCATCGGGCGAACCGGCATGGCGGCGTCCCGATATGGAGCGGCGCGCGATGTGCGGCAAGCCGCCTTGGCCACGCCGATGCGATTGGCAGGGCTTTGCCCGAGAGCGTATAACCGTGGCCGTTCAGGATTTTAGCCCTCCGGAATGCGCGTTCTTTTCATTGGCCCGACGCGGATCGGGGATGCGGTGCTGTCGTCGGGCGTGCTCGCCTGGATGCTGGCGCGCTGGCCCGAGGCGCGGCTGACGGTGGCGGCCGGCCCGGCCGCCGCGCCGCTCTATGCCGAGGTGCCGCGCCTCGACGAGGTGATCGTGCTCGACAAGCGCCAGGGCGGCCACTGGCGGCGCCTCTGGCTGAAGACGGTCGGCCGCTATTGGACCGCGATCGCCGACACGCGCCGCTCGGCCGTGACATGGCTGGTGCCGGCGGGGCGGCGCTACGTGATGGGCTATCAGCGCGCGGCGATGCACAAGGTGGTGCAGGCCTCCGCGATGGTGGGGGCGAAAGCGCCGCTGTCGCCGCGTGTGTGGATGGCGGCGCGCCACTGGCATGCCGCGCGCGAGCTGATCCCGGACGGCGCGCCGGTGCTGGCGCTGGCGCCGACGGCGAACTGGGGCGGCAAGCAGTGGCCGGCCGAACGCTTCGTGGCGCTTGCCGAGCGGCTTTGCGCGCGCGGCGGATCGCTCGCCGATGCGCGCGTCGCCGTGTTCGCCGGGCCGGGCGAGCGGCCGGCCGCCGAGCCCGTGCTCGCCGCGATTCCGCCCGCGCGGCGCATCGACCTCGCCGGCACGCTCGATCTCCTCACCGCCGCCGCCTGCCTCGGCCGCGCCGCGCTGTTCGTGGGCAACGATTCGGGCCTCATGCACCTCGCCGCCGCGACGGGCGTGCCGACGCTCGGCCTGTTCGGCCCGAGCCGCGAGGAGCATTACGGCCCGTGGGGCGCGCGCGCCCGCACGGTGCGCACCGACCTTTCCTACGATGCGATCCTCGCCAAGCCCGGCTACGACTACATGCGCCACGACACGCACATGGAGACGCTGTCGGTCGACAAGGCCTTCGCCGCCGCGCACGACCTGATCGCGCGCTGCGCGGCTCCCGCGCCTGCATGATCGATCCGGCACCCAAGCGGCTCTCGGCGCTCGTCGTCGCGCACAACGAGGAGCACCAGCTCGCGGAATGCCTCGGCGCGCTCGCGTTCGCCGATGAGATCGTCGTCGTGCTCGACCGCTGCACCGACGGCTCGAAGGCGATCGCCGAGCGCCTCGCGCACACGGTGATCGAGGGCGCCTGGGAGATCGAGGGGCCGCGCCGCAACACCGGCCTCGATGCCTGCACCGGCGACTGGATCCTCGAAGTGGATGCCGACGAGCGCGTGCCGCCGGCGCTGGCCGCGGAGATTCGCGCGGCGGTGAAGAACGCGAGCGCGCCTGCGCACTACCTGATCCCGTTCGACAACTACATCGGCAAGCGTCTCGTGCGGCATGGCTGGGGCGGATCGTGGGGCGTTTCGGCCACCACACGGCTCTTCTCGCGCGGCGCCAAGCGCTGGGGCGATCAGCGCATCCACCCGGTCGTGGCGCTCGACGGCGAGAAGCGCTGGCTCGAAACCCCGATGATCCACTACGTCGACGCCAGCATCTCCGACATGCTGCGCCGGCTCGACCGCTACACCAGCGCGCGCGCACGCGACATGCGCGCCAATGGAACCAAGGAAACCTTCGGCCGCAACCTGCGCCGGCTCTTCACGCGCTTCTTCAAATGCTATGTGCGGCGCAAGGGCTACAAGGAGGGCTATTGGGGCTTCCTCGTGGCGCTGATGGCCGCGCTCTGGCCGATGCTCGCCTGGCTCAAATACAAGCTCGAGGACGAGTGATGCGGCTGCTCGCCGCGATGGCCGGCGCCCGGCACGGCGGCGCCGAGGCGTTCTTCGAGCGGCTGCTGCTCGCGTTCCAGAATGCCGGCGTGGAGCTGTGCGCGGCGATCCGCGCCGAACCCGAGCGCGCCCGGCGCCTGCGCGCCGCCGGTATCGACGTACGCGAGCTTCCGTTCGGCGGCTGGCTCGATTTCCGCACGCGGCCGGCGCTCAGGAAGCTCGTCGCCGAGTTCCGCCCCACCGTGGCGCTGAGCTTCATGAGCCGCGCGGCGGCCGCCCTGCCGGCGCCCGAGGGCGCCGCGCCCTACGTGCATATCGGGCGCCTCGGCGGATACTACGACCTCAAATACTACGGCACCTGCCGGCACCTGATCGGCAACACCGAAGACATCGTGCGCTACATCCAGAAGGCGGGCTGGCCCGCCGAGCGCGCACACTACGTGCCGAACTTCGTCGACGGCTCCAATGCCGATCCCGAAGACCGCGCCGCGCACGACACGCCGGCCGATGCGCCGCTGCTGCTCTCGCTCGGCCGCTTCCATACCAACAAGGGCTTCGACACGCTGCTGCGCGCGCTCGTCGACCTGCCCGACACCTACCTTTGGCTCGCCGGCGAGGGGCCGGAGCAGAAGGCGCTGCGCGATCTCGCGCACGAGCTCGACGTGCTGTCGCGCACGCGCTTCCTCGCCTGGCGGCCCGATCCGGCGCCGCTGTTCGCCGCCGCCGATTGCGTCGTGGTGCCGTCGCGCAAGGAGCCGCTCGGCAACGTCGTGATCGAGGCCTGGGCGCGCGCGAAGCCGGTCGTGGCCAGCCTCAGCGAAGGGCCGCGCCAGCTCGTCGCCACCGGCCGGAACGGCCTGCTCTTCCCGATCGGCGACGCGAAGGCGCTGGCCTACGCGCTGCGCCACGTCATCGACGAGCCCGACCTGAAGCGGCAGCTCGCCGAGGCCGGCTACGAGACCTATCGAAAAGGATTCACGCAGGAGGCCGTCGTGCGCCAATATCTCGATCTCTTCGCGCGGGTGACTTCGGGTCCGGCGGTGGCGGCATGAGCGAGAGCTTCGATCTGGTGGTTGAGGGCGGCACCTGCCTCACGCCCTCCGGCCGCGCCGCGGCCGACATCGGCGTGCGCGGCGGACGCATCGCGGCGATCGGCGATCTCGGCGGCGCCAAGGCGGCCGCGCGCTTTTCCGCGAAGGGCCTGCATGTTCTGCCCGGTGTCATCGACACGCAGGTGCATTTCCGCGAGCCCGGCCTCGAGCACAAGGAAGACCTCGAAACCGGAACGCGCGGCGCGGCACTGGGCGGCGTGACCGGCATTTTCGAGATGCCGAACACGAACCCCACCACCTCCGACGGCGCGGCGCTCGACGACAAGCTGCGCCGCGCCAGGGGCCGCGCCTGGTGCGACCACGCGTTCTACGTCGGCGCCACCGGAAACAACGCCGGCCTGCTAGCGCAGATCGAGGGGCGGCCCGGCTGCGCGGGCGTGAAGCTCTTCATGGGCGCCTCGACCGGCTCGCTGCTCGTCGCCGACGACGCGCACATCGAGATCGTGCTGCGCGCCGGGCGGCGGCGCGTGGCGATCCACGCCGAAGACGAGCCGCGCATGCAGGAGCGCCGCGCGCTGATCAGGCCCGACATCGGGCCGGCGCAGCACCCGATGTGGCGCGACGAGGAATCGGCCGTGCGCGCGACCACGCGCGCGCTGGCATTGGCGCGCAAGACGCGGCGGCCGGTGCACATCCTGCACGTGACCAGCGCGGCCGAAATGCCGCTGCTCGCGCAGCACAAGGACATCGCCTCGGTGGAAGTGACGCCGCAGCACCTGACGCTCGCGGCGCCCGAATGCTACGAGCGCCTTGGCACGCTCGCGCAGATGAACCCGCCGATCCGCGATGCGCGCCACCGCGAGGCCCTCTGGCGCGGGCTCGCCGACGGCATCGTGGACGTGATCGGCTCCGACCACGCGCCGCACACGCGCGAGGAGAAGGCGAAGCCCTATCCCGCGAGCCCTTCGGGCATGACCGGCGTGCAAACCCTCGTGCCGATCATGCTCGACCACGTGGCGGCCGGGCGGCTTTCGCTGGAGCGCTTCGTCGATCTCACCAGCGCGGGCGCGCAGCGCCTGTTCAACATCGCCGGCAAGGGCCGCATCGCGCTCGGATACGACGCGGATTTCACGATCGTCGATCTCGCGCACAAGCGGCGCATCGAGAACAAGTGGATCGCGAGCCGCGCGGGCTGGACGCCGTTCGACGGCACGACCGTGACCGGCTGGCCGCGCGCCACGATCATCCGCGGCCGCATCGTCATGCGCGAGGACGAGTTGCAGGGCGCGCCGGCCGGACAGCCGATCCGCTTCGTGGATACGCTCGCCGGCTAGGGCGTAAACTCAAAAATCTGCCCGTCTGCTACACCGCTAAGGTCAGACGACAGCACCGGTATGCCGCGATATCCGCTTGGTGCCAAATGCAGACATATCGTCCTGTGGCCGAAATCAGGGTCGTTTCATCCGGCGGGGCAAATGTAAATGTGCTACGCTGATATTTGAGCAACGAGCGTGCTAATCTTGTAACTGTTGGGGATTGGCATTCCTAGGCGACGCAAGTTCACATCGCTTTTTGGCCGCGCGCTCGCGGCCGCGTGTCTCGTGCAAGCCATCGCGGCGGCTCCCGCGCCGGCGCGTGCCGAGACGGCGGATCGCTTTGGAGCCGCTCTGCAATTCGTGCCGATAGAAGCGGCGCCGGACGAAAGGCCACTGATAGAGTTTCTTGACATGCGCACGGCTGCGGCACTGACCGGCGAGCGCGGTGGCGCCGCACTGCTCCGGTTGGCCAATCGCATTGCCGTCTCGCCGGCGACCAATGCGCTCGGCCGTGCCGCGACCGATCAAGCCGAATGGGTGCGCGCAACGGGCTTCGGCCTCGAGCACATCGACAGGCTGCTTCTGTTCGGATATTCGCCACGCACCGCAATGCTTTACGCCCTCAACCCAGATGCGCCGGACACCGCCGCGCTCCAGCGCGCCTGGGTTGCACGCGCCTTCGCCCTAATCAGGACGGGCCCGGTGACGCTGTGGGGGCGCGGCGCGCCGTTCAAGATCAATTTGCAAGAGCGGAACCCGAGCGATCCCTTCGGCGGTGCCTTCGGACGCGGCAGCTTCCTGCTATGGACCCCGCCCGATCTGGTCGAATCGACCGATCCCGAAATGCTCGCCGCCGTCGCCAGCGCTCGTTCGACCGGCGGGCTCGCGGCGCGTGCGGATATTGCGGCGATGTTGACGGCACTCGGCCGCGAGTTTCCTGGCGCATCTCTTCTGCAGGCTGTGCTGTTTTCACACCCGGACCGGACGCTCACCGCGACCAATGGTGGAATCCCACCCTATTCCGCGCTGTTGGTCGCCGATCTCGAGCGCGGCGACGCGGGCGCCGCCACGGTGTTTCTCGTCGCCTTCTCCGATTGCGCGATTGCCCGCGCGGCCTTGGAGGCAATGACGCGGCACAAGGCCAACGCTCCCGATCTGGCCTTCATGCCGGTGCTTGAATGGCGCATTGCGGGTACTGCCAATCCTTGTCCCGTCGTCGGCGTGGCGCAAGTGCTAGGCGCGCCTGCGCAGCGGAATTTCAACAACCGCTTCTATCCCGGCATGCTCGGAGCCCTCTATGCCAAGCGTATCGACGCGCTGCTGATGCGCCGCGGGCGCTGACGACGAGGTCCGCGTCGGGTCATTAGCCGATTTCGGTCTCCTTAGCCCGATTGTCCGCTTGCAAGAGTCAAAGCGGACGCCTCGCTGTCACACCGCTTTGTCTGTTTCGTGTCACAACCGGAAATCATCCGGCGGTCAAAACGTCCTCCCGTATCCCGGGACCTCCTAGCGTGCTATCGTTCGAACATTAAAAGATGAGCCTCAGCCCGGGGAGGGTGTGCATGCGCCGACGGCGATTCATCACCCTTCTCGGCGGCACGGGAGGAGTGCGTACAATGACGAGGAAAGTGGCCAGATCGGCAGATCGGATGCCGTTCGGGACGACTGGAATGCCGTGAGCACTGCGAAACCCGCCTATGGCTTCTGGGGAACCCGGCCGTATACTATCGTTTACGCCGTTCCAGAGTTCATCTGAGGAATGTCGGCCAAGTGGGGAGAATGCGATGCCAGACGTGCAATGGAGTATCCGCGGCACGCACTTCGTAAACTGCAATTGCGACTACGGTTGTCCGTGCCAGTACAATGCGCTTCCTACGACCAAGGATTGCCGGGCGGTCGTGGCGTGGCAGATCGATCAGGGCCATCATGGATCGGTGAAGCTCGACGGCCTCCGCGCCGTCAATACATATGCTTGGCCGGGAGCGGTGCATCAGGGCAATGGCGAGATGCAGTCGATCATCGAGGAGCGAGCCACACCCGAACAGCGCAAAGCGCTAATCGCGATATTGCAGGGCGAGGGCGCTGCACCCGCGACGATCATGTTGCAGATCTATCGTGCGATGTGCACGAAGGTTCACGAGCCTCTATTCAAGCCAATCGAACTCGTGGCAAATTTCGAAAAGCGCACGGCTAAACTGAGGGTCCCAGGACTAATCGAGACGACCGTCGAGCCGATAAAGAATCCCGTGACCGGAGCCGAGCACCGGGCGCGCATCGACCTTCCGATGGGGAAGGAGTTCCACGTCGCTGAGGTAGCGAGTGGCACGACGAAAGCTACCGGCGCGGTGCCGCTCGATTTCGCCGGCAAACACGCACACCTCGTTCACAACGCCATGACTTCAGCCGGCCCGCGGCCCTAGCGAAGCGCTTCGATCGCCGCGCACTGCTCCCGGCGTCGCGCACCTGCGAGGCGAACCTGGCGGAACTTACCTTATCCGATGAGACTCTCGCTTGTGTTGCTGGAATCGGTGCTGAAGCGCGATCGCGCGCTGGTCGCGATCTCGATTGCAGGCGCCACCGTTTTGGCCTGGGGTTACATCTTGGCCGGCGCGGGAACGGGCATGCCGGCGCTCCGCATGAGCGGCGTGCCAACGGCCGCGGGGGCTATGCCGTTCATGGCGCCGGCGGTGTGGAGCGAAGGCTACGCCGCACTCATGCTCGTAATGTGGTGGCTAATGATGGTTGGCATGATGCTCCCGTCGGCCGCCCCGATGATCCTGTTGTTCGCGGCGGTATCGCGCGAACGGCAAAGGAGCGGGACAGACGCCGGCCCCGTCGCGGCGTTCTGCATCGGCTATCTGCTCGTATGGGGCCTTTTCGGTGTTGGCGCGGTGGCACTGCAGTGGGCGCTCGATCGCGTCGCCCTGCTGTCGCCGGAGATGGTTACATCGAGCGTTGCGGTGGGTGCCACGCTCCTCGTAGGCGCGGGCATTTGGCAATTCACCGGTGCGAAAGATTCCTGCCTCAGGAAATGCCGATCCCCAATCCAGTTTCTGGCGCAGCACTGGCGGCCCGGCGCGCGCGGCGCGTTGCGCATGGGAATCACGCATGGGATTTACTGTGTCGGCTGCTGTTGGGTTCTCATGCTGCTTCTGTTTTATGGCGGCGTGATGAACGTCTACTGGATCGCCGGCCTCGCCATGTTCGTGCTGATCGAGAAAGCCATTCCCGCCGGGCGCTGGTTGGGAAAGATGGCCGGCGCCGCGCTGATCGGCTGGGGCGCCACTTTGATGCTCACCCTGATCTGAAATTAGAGCGAGTTTACAATCCGCCATCCGTTTGTGAGTCTGGTCGATGTCCGAGTTGGGTCAAAAGCGGAAGCCGCCTTTTTGAGCAAGCGATATCCGCTTTTCCACCGGAAGCAGGCCTCCAACATGCAGATCGAATGAGTACACGCTCTAACCGCGATACGTCTCTTTCGGCCAGCGCTTGTGCAGCCAGAGCCATTGGTCGGGGCGCGCGCGCACCCAGGTTTCGACGCGTGCGTTGATCGCCGCCATGATCGCGCGCGTATCGGCCTCCGCGTCGCCGGTGCGCGGCACGTCGAGCGGCGGCTCCATCGTGATGCGCATGCGGTGCGGGCCGAGGCGCTCGGTGTAGACGCCGACGAGCAGCGCATTGTAGCGCAGCGCGAGCGTGGCGATCGCGGTGCCGGTCATCGCCGGGCGGCCGAAGAACGGCAGCGGAATGCCCTTGTTCTCCTTCACGTCGACGAGCATCGCAAGGTGCCCGCCCTTTTCCATGACGCGCGCCGCGCCGAAGGCACCCTGCATGCCCTTGGGCAGGAATTCGACCAGGCCGCCGCGGCGCCCCTCGATCAGGCGCGCGATCAGCGGGTTGTTCGGGCGCCGGTAGATGACGGCAAATTTCAGGCCCATGCGCGCCGCCGTCCACGGCATCACCTCCCAATTGCCCATGTGGGCGGTGAACATGAGCGCGGGGCGCTTCGAATCGAGCATCATGCGGAACTGCTCGGCGCCCACGATCTGGATGTGCTCGGCGTCGAGGGTCACGCGCTCGCCGGCCGCCGCCGCCGCGCGCAGGCGGTCGAAGCCGTAGCGCTCGGCCACGGTCATCAGGCTCGGATCCCAGAGCGCGCGGCGGTGCGTGAACTCGCCGGCGATGCGGCCGAGATTGTCCCACATCGCGCGCACGAGAGCCGCGCGCTCGGCGGCGCTCTTTTCGGGGAAGCAGAGCTCGAGATTGCGGCGGGCCGCGCGCGTCATCGGCAGCAGCGGCCCGATCCCGCGCGCCATGGCCGCGCCGAACGAAGCCGCGGCGCGGCGCGGCAGGATCTTGAACAGGCCGAGCGCGGCCCAGATCGGCGCCGCTTCGAGCGCCTGGATGGCGCGGATCAGGAGAAGGCGCGGGCGCATCACCGCGCGCGGAACGGCGAATCGATCATGGCGGACGGGTTAGCGCCTTCGCGCGCGCGCCGCAACCGGCGAGCGGCTAGTTGGCCCGGGGCGCCTTGACGCGCACGACCCCGTCGCCGGGCGCGCCGGAGATCTCGCGCACCAGCTTGGTGCGGATCGCGTTGGCGAAGGCGTGGAAGCCGTCGGCGACGATGTAGAACGAGCCCGGCCCGCCGATGACGTGATCGCGGTAGTAGAGATCGAGATCGCGCTCGGGCGGCGTGCCCCAGCGCGTCGGGCGGTCGTTGACGATCGGCAGGCCGTTGATGACGATGCCGCGCTCGAGCGCCTCGCGGCGCACCTCGGAGAGGTCGCGCCCGTTGTTGTTGCGCCCGTCGCCGGAGATGTCGATCACGCGGCGCGCGCCGCGATAGGGGCTGGCGTCGAAGCGCTTCATCGCGAACTCGATCGCGCCGCTGATCGAGGTCCAGCGCTCGGTCGAGATCGGGACCTCCGCGATGCGCGAGATGAAACGCTCGGCGCTGGCCTTGTCGGAGATCACCGCCCAATCGACCACCACGCGCTGATAGTGGTAGCCGGCCCATTCCATGTAGGTGATGCCGATCTTGCGCTTTTCGCCGCCCGAGATGGCCTGGAGCACCAGGGGATGCACGAGGGCCGCGAGGTAGCCGCGGCGCTGGAGCGCGGCCTCTTCCTCGTCGACGCTGCCGGACACGTCGATCGCGAGGATCAGCTCGAGATCGACCGCTTCCGGACTGTCCGCCCGCGCCGGCGCGAACGCCAGCACCGCAAAGAGCAGAGCGAGGAACGCCGCACGCATGGTCACCCTCCACCCGATTGCATATGTATCGCGAATCCGGCGGGGGGAACAGGGCCGTGCGTACACGTCTATGGGAAGGCGGGGCGGCGGCTCAGAACTGGGCTTGCGGCGGCTCCGTGGGCGGGGTCGTGGGAGGCGCCTCGTTCGTCCGGCCGGCGAAGATGAGGCAGCCGATCTCGGCGCCGGCCGGGATGCCGATCCAGCTCCAGCTCCCGGTCTTGGCGTTCACATAGAGCCGATACTCGATGCCGGTCGTCTCCTTGCCGGCGAAGCTGCGCATTTCGCCGTATTCGCTGTCGAGCGCGCGCTCGATCTGCGCAAGCGGATAGCACGAGAGCTTGGCCTCGGCGAGCTGCGGCGCGAGCAGGGCGGCGGTGCCGGCGGCGGCAAACAGGATACGGCTCATGGCATGAAACCGGCTTGTTCGCGGCAATAACGCGCCGCGGGGGCTTCCGGTTCGCGGCGGCAACGTTGTCGTGAAGGGTCGTGGGTTTCGTGCGCGCGGGCCGCGCTTCGCGCGGAGCGCTGCCCCGCAGGGGTGAAACCTGCGGGGCCCTGCTCCATGTGCGGGACCCGGTTCAAACGGCATCCCAAGGGGCTCCGGCTAATACGCCCGCCCGATGCCGGAGTTCCGCGAAAGGACGCGCGCGCGAAACGGAACCGGCACCGCCCGAGCGGCGTTTGATTCCGCAGAGCCCGCGCCGCCGCACCGATCGGTTGCAGCGCCGGGAAAGCGAGGTCGGCGATGAGCAGGACGATGCGGTTCAAGATCGGCGCGGTGGCGGTGCTGTGGGCCGTCATCGCCGTCGCAGCTTTCTCGGGCTGGCTGATCGGCCACGGCAGCGCCGCGATGCAGATCTCCGAGCTCAAGCAGCAGCTCGCCGTGAGCGCGCCGGCGAAGCCGACCTGCGGCATGGAGATCCAGCTTCTGGAAGCGCGCGACGCGGACCCGCCGCTGGCGACGAATCTGTTCGGCCTCACGCTCGCGGGCATCCTGCCGGGCGCGCCGCAGCATCTTCACCTGCGCGAGATGCTGACGTCGCGCTGAGCGGCGACGCGCCGATTGCCGCGCCGCCGGAACGCGCGCGGGCGCCGCGCGTTTTTCCAACTCACGAACATCATCGAAAGGAGAACTGCATGAACTGGGATCAGATCGCCGGCAACTGGAAGCAGGCGACCGGCAAGGTGCGCGAGAAGTGGGGCAAGCTCACCGACGACGACGTTCAGGTCATCGCCGGCAAGCGCGATCAGCTCGTCGGCCGCATCCAGGAGCGCTACGGCGTTGCCAAGGAGAAGGCCGAGGAGGAAGTGCGCGAGTGGGAACGCCTCTACAACTAGGCTTCCGCCGAGCCAAGCGACGTGCGCCGCCGTGCCTTCGGGCCGGCGGCGCTTTCGTTTCAGGCGCGCGGTTCGCTGGGTTCGCCCAGGAAGCGCCCGATCTGCTCGAGCGAGCCGATGCGCTCGTCGCTGCACAGGGCGAGGCAGCGCCAGGTGCTGCGCCAGCCCGGCGGCGCGCCGGCCTGCGCCATCTGGCGCCGGTCGGTGAGCACGATCTCGACGCAGTGGATGGGCCCGCCGAGCATCCGCTCGGCCTTGCGGTGGCGCAGGCGGTTGCGCACGACGACGGGATCGACGTCGGTCCAGCCGACGATGACGTGATCGGCATTGACGATGGGAATGCTCATTGCAGGCTCCTCCGCTCCCCTCTGCCCGAGGATTCAACGAAGCAATCCCGCCGGTTATGCATCTTCAACGCCGATATTCCGCGCCTGCGCCGCAGGAACTTCCGGGCGCCGCAATCGTAGCCCCCGCCTAGCCGAGCACCCGGATCGGGCTGCCGGCCAGCCGCGACTGCGCCGCGAGGCGGATCGGCGCGTTCGCCGCGCCGAATCCCCGATAGCCGCGCCGCTCCACGATCTCGAAAAAGAAACGGTCGTCGAAGGTGCGGGTGTAGGCCTGCAGATATTCCGCGCCACCCTCATTGTCGTAGAGGATGTTGTGGTGCTGAAGCTCCGCGATGATGGCGGGCGGAAGGCCGGTCTTCGCCTCGAGATCGTCGTAGTAGTTGGGCGGGATCGGCAGCAGCTTCACGCCGTTTTCGGCGAGACGTCGCGCCGTGGCGAGGATGTCGCTCGTCGCGAACGCAATGTGCTGCACGCCCGAGCCGAACGCCTCGGAGAGGAAGCGTGACGACAGCGTGCGGGTCGATTGCGACGCGTTGAGCGCGATGCGCAGCGAGCCGTTGGCCGACTGCACGACCTGGCTCTTCACGAGACCGCCCGGATCGATCACGTCCTGCTGTGGCGTTTTCGAGAGATCGAGCAGCGCGGTGTAGAACAGCAGCCAGCTCAGCATCTCTTCGTATTGCATCGACTGCGAGATGTGATCGACCGCGATAAGGCCGGCATCCGGCGCGCGCGGTGCGTCCACCTTCGCGAAATCCACGTCCCACAGCCGGTCGAGGCCGTGCTTCGCGTCGACGAAATAGAGGAGGCTGCCGCCAAGCCCGCGCACGCACGGGATCTCGAGCTCGCCGGGCCCCACCGCCTGGCGGAACGGCTGATCGAGCAGGCGCTCCGCGCGATCGAGCGCGGCGCCGGCGTCGTCCACCTTGAGCGCGATTGCGCAGACCGAGGTGCCGTGCGTGATGTTGTACGAATGCGCGAAGCCTTCCTTCTCGCTGTTCACGACGATGTTGATCGCGCCCTGGTTCCAGCGCGCGACCGATTTCGAGACGTGCTGACCCGCATGGCGAAAGCCGAGTCCCTTCAGCACGGCCGCGAAGGATGGTGCCGCCGCTTCGTCGACCGCGAACTCGATGAACTCGGTGCCCTGGCAGACGGCGCGCGGCGGCAGGGCAGCCGCGCCGCGCGGCAGGCGGCCCGTGCGCTCGCGGAGCCGGTCGAACAGCGCGATCAGCGAGCGCTGCCCGTCGATGGCGACGCCGCGGGCCGAGCCGCCGCGGAACTGGTCGTTGAAGATCTCGAGCGAGAGCAGGCCCTCGTAGCCGGTGGCGCCGAGCGCCTCCATGAAGTCGAGCAGCGGCAGATCGCCCTGCCCCGGAAAATTGCGGAAGTGCCGGCTCCAGGAGAGGTAATCCATCTCCAGCATCGGCGCGTCGGCGATCTGGACGAGTACGATGCGCTCGCGCGGGATCGCGCGGATCGCCTTCAGATCGGTCTTGCGCGCGAGGATGTGGAACGTGTCGAGCACCAGGCCCACGGAAGGATAATCGGCGCGGCGCACCGCCTCCCAGGAATCGCGATAGTCACTGATGTGCCGGCCCCAGGCCAGCGCCTCGAAACCCACGCGAAGGCCGCGGCGCGCCGCTCTCTCGCCGAGCTCGCGCAGGTCGTCGGCAGCGCGGTCGATCCCGCCGAGGCTCTCGGGCGAGACGTTGGAGCAGACGAGAAGCAGATCGCAGCCGAGCTCCTGCATCAGGTCGAATTTGCGCTCGGCGCGCTCGAACACCCGCGCGCGGCGTTCCTCGGGCATGCCCTCGAAGTCGCGGAACGGCTGGAACGTGATGATCTCGAGGCCGAGATCGCCGATCATGCGGCGCGCATCGGCCACGGTGCCGGAGAACGACAGCAGATCGTTTTCGAAGATCTCGACGCGCCGGAAGCCCGCGGCCGCGATCGCCTCGAGCTTCTCGTCGAGCGCGCCGCTCAGGCAAACGGTGGCGATGGCGGTCTGCACGGCATCCCTCCCCGCTCAGGTGGCGGTCGCGAATTCACCCAGCGCGGCGTCGCGCGCGGCCACGACATCGTCGAACAGCCTGTGCATGCGGGCCGTGTCGGGGGCCATGCCGGTGAAAAGGCGGAAGGCCTCGGCGGCCTGGAACACGCACATGCCGCCACCGGTGAGCACGCGCGCGCCGCGCGCCCGAGCGGCGCGGATCAGCGCGGTTTCGAGCGGCGTATAGACGACGTCGGCCACGAAATGCCGGGGCTCGATCGCCTCGGCCGGCAGCGGCATTCCGGGAAAGCCGAGCATGCCGACCGGCGTGGCGTTGACGGCGCCGGCGGCCTCGGCCAATGCCGGCGCCAGCGCGTCGATCGCGCGGCCGCGGCCGGCGCCGAACGTCGCGGCGAGATCGCGGGCGAGCGCCGCGGCGCGGCGCCCATCCTGATCGTGAACGAGCACGGCGGCGGCGCCGAGATCGGACAGCGCGAACGCCACCGCGCGCCCGGCCCCGCCGGCGCCGATGAGCACGACGTTCTTTCCGGCGATCGCGGCCCGGCCGAGGCTTTCCCCGAAGCTCGCCCGAAATCCGAAGCGGTCGGTGTTGTGCCCGGTCGCCCGCCCCTGCGCGTCGAACGTCACGGTGTTCACCGCGCCGATCTGGCGCGCTTCGGGCGAAATCGCGTCGAGCAGCGGCAGCACCGCTTCCTTGCAGGGATAGGTGATGTTCACGCCGGAAAAGCCGGCCGAGCGCGCGGCGCCGAGCAGCTCGGCGAGCGTGCGGCCGGAAAGCCGATCGAGATCCATCAGATGATAGTGGCCGCGGATGCCGGCCGCCGCGAATGCATCCTCGTGCAGCGCCGGCGACAGCGATTTCTGGATGTTTGCGCCGATGAGGCCGACGAGCGCGCGCTTCATGACGTCATCCTCGTCGCGCGGCCCGGGCTTCGAACGACGCTGAACATTGCCCCGCGTTCGCGCTTACGCCGACGCCAAAGACTTGCTCGATGCCGCGCTGGCCTCGGCGAAGTGGACCTGCATGTTCATGATGTGCACGGATAGCACGCTGCCGGCCTCCGCCATGTCGCCCGCCCTGAGCGCGGCGATGATCGCGCGGTGCTGACGGCTCGCATGGCTCTTGGTGCCGCTCGAGCGGCGCGCGAGGAAGCGAATGGCGCCGACGCGGCCGGACACGATCGTGTAGGCCTGCACCAGCAGGCGGTTGCCGCAATGCTCGAGAAACGCGTTGTGGAACGCGGCATCGGCGCGCGCGGCCGCCGCGAGGTCGCCGGCCGCCTCTGCCGCGTCCATTTCCGCCTGCGCCGCGCGCAGGGTCGCGATGGTCTCGCGGCCCGCGCGCTTGCCGGCGAGCGACATCGCCTGGCTTTCGACGATCATGCGGTATTCGCAGATCTCGGCGAGCTCCTGTGCCGTCGGCTCGAAGACGAAGCTTCCGCGCTGCGGCTGGATGACGACGAGCCCCTGAAGCTGCAGCGCGGTGAGCGCTTCGCGCACCGGCGTGCGGCTGACGCCGAGCATCGTGGCCAGGCGATCCTCGGAGATCGCCTCGCCGAGTCCGAGCGCGCCAAACATGATCGCGTCGCGCAGCCTGTCCTCGACGAGGCTGGCGAGGGCCGGCGCGCGGCGCGCGGCGATGATCCCGAGCGTCTGCGCGCCCCGCTCGCCCGTCTCAGCGCGATCCTGCATTGACACGTCGGCGACCTCTATTGTACGGGTGGGGTACTGAAATACTGAGGTACTGAAGTACAGCGGGGCGGCGACGAATGCAAGCGCCGCCGCTTCGGCCAGCCGCCGCCGCAACGACAACAGCAATTCCCGGGAGGAGTGCCATGAAGTCCCTCATCAGCCGCCGTTCCGTTCTCGCCGGAAGCGCGGCGATCGCCGCCGCCTCGGCCGTTCCCGCGCTGGCGCAGCAGAAGCCGACCTTGCGCTTCGCCGCCGTCTTCTCGGACCGCGACATCCGCGCGAGCATGATCCAGATGTTCGCGAAGGAGGTGGAAGCCGATTTCACGGTGGAGCCGTTCCTGAACGGCTCCTTGTTCAAGCAGGGCACCGAGCTCGTGGCGCTCCAGCGCAACAACCTCGAAATGGGCAACATCGCGCCGCAGGACATCGCCAACCAGATTCCGGCGTGGTCGATCCTCACCTCGGCCTACCTCTTCCGCGACGCCAACCATCTCAACACGTTCTTCGCGAGCGCCGTCGGCGCCGAGATGAAGAAGATGGCGGAGGACCAGCTCAAGGTCCGCATCCTCGGCCCCACTTTCTTCGGCACGCGGCAGGTGGGCCTGAAGCCCAAGAAGAAGATCACCACGCCCGCCGACATGGCCGGCATCAAGCTGCGCATGCCGCCGGGCGAGGCTTGGCAGTTCCTCGGCCGCGCGCTCGGCGCCAACCCCACGCCGATGGCCTATGCCGAGGTTTACACGGGCCTGCAGACCGGCGCGATCGACGGCCAGGACAACCCGCTGCCCAACGTGCAGAACCAGAAGTTCTACGAGGTGATGTCGCAGATCGTGCTGACCTCGCACCTCGTCGGCTTCGATCTCCTGACCGTTTCCTCGAAGGTGTGGAGCGGCATGCCGGCCGCGCAGCAGCAGAAGTTCCAGGCCGCCGCCGACAAGGCGATCAACTGGAGCGCCGCCGAGCACCTGAAGCGCGAAGCCGAGCTCGTGGATTTCCTGAAGAAGCAGGGCCTCGAGATCAACACGCCGGACGTGAAGGCGTTCCGCGACCATGCGCAGAAGATGTATCTGGCTTCGGACCTGGCCAAATCCTGGCCGAAGGGCATGATCGACCGGATCAACGCGCTCTGACGAACGGGAGGCGCGGCCGGCATGATCGCGGCCGGCCGCGCCGCTCCCGCCGAATTGGGATGATGGATCTGGTGCAGACCGCCGGCCCTTGGCTGCGGCGCCGGGCCGAGAACGTGGCCGCGGCGCTGCTCGCGGTCATGTTCGCGGCGTTCGTCATCCAGATCGCGTTCCGCTACCTGCTCAACTTCCCGATCGGCTGGACGTCGGAGCTTACCGTCATCGCCTGGCTCTGGATCGTCCTCTGGGGCGCTGCCTTCGTTCTGCGCGAGCGCGAGGAGATTCGCTTCGATCTCATCTACAGCGCGGTCGGCCGCCGCACGCGGCGCGGCTTCGCGATCGTGACGGCGCTGGCGCTCATCGGCCTCTACGGCTTCTCGCTGCCGGCTTCGGTGGATTACGTCGCGTTCATGAAGGTGCAATCCACCACCTATCTCAAGATCCGCTACGATCACCTCTATTCGATCTTCGTGATCTTCGCCGTCGCGATCATCGCGCGCTATCTCTGGATCCTCTGGCGGGCGCTGCGCGGCGGCCCGGATGGCGGCGACGCGGGCGCGCCCGGTTCCGGCCTGTGAACCTGGCGAGCCCCTTCGCGCTCGCGGTCGGCGCGATCGTGTTCCTGAGCCTGCTCGGCCTGCCGATCGGGCACGCGATGATCGGCGGTTCGATCCTCTATCTCTCTCTCGCCGGGCTCGACCTCGGCACCGCGGCGGAGCAATTGCTCAACGGCATGTATGCGAGCCAGGTGCTGCTCGCCGTGCCGCTGTTCATCCTCGCCGCCGAATTCATGAACACCGGCAGCATCACCGACCGCCTCTTGCGCTTCTGCAACGCGATCGTCGGCCGCTTCCGCGGCGGCCTCGCGCAGGTGAACGTCGTGCAGAGCATCATCTTCGCCGGCATGTCAGGCTCGGCGATCGCCGACGCGGTCGGCACCGGCAAGATGATGCAGCGGATGATGACGCAGGACGGGAAATATCCGGCGAGCTTCGCGGCCGCGCTCACCGCCGTAACGGCGGTGATCGGGCCGATCATCCCGCCCTCCATACCGATGGTCATCTACGCGCTGGTGTCGGACACCTCGATCGGCTTCCTGTTCCTGGGCGGCGTGATCCCGGGCCTGATCATGGGCCTGGCGCAGATGGGCATCGTCGCCGTCGCCGCCCGGCGCCGGAATTTTCCCGTGGAGCAGCCGGTTCCCGCCCGCGAAATTCCGGCTCTCACGCTGCGTGCGCTCCCGGCGCTGCTGATGCCGATCGTGCTGCTCGGCGGAATCTACGGCGGCGCCACCACGCCGACGGAAGCGGCGGCGGTGGCCGCGGCCTATGCGCTGCTCGTCTCCGCGCTGCTCTACCGCAGCATCTCGCGCCGCGACCTCTATAACTCGCTGCTCAACAGCGCGCGCACGACGGCCGCCATCGGCATGCTGATCGCCGGCGCGATCGTGTTCAACTACGTGGTGACGATCGAGAACGTACCGAAGACGCTGGCCGCGATGCTGCGCGTCTATGAATTCACGCCGCTGACCTTTCTGCTCGCGGTCAACGTCCTGCTGCTGATCTTGGGCTGCCTGCTCGAAGGCACCACGATCCTGCTGATCGTCGTGCCGGTGCTGCTGCCGACCGCGCAGGCCGTCGGCGTCGATCCGGTGCATTTCGGCGTTCTCGCGGTCGTCAACATCATGATCGGCCTCATCACGCCGCCTTACGGCCTGCTGCTGTTCGTGATGAACGGCATCACCGGCGTGCCGCTCAAGGCCATCATCCGCGAATCGCTGCCGTTCCTGCTGGCGATGATCGGCGCGCTCGCGCTGATCACGCTGCTGCCGGACCTCGTCCTCTATCTGCCGCGCGTCTTCGGCTACAAGGGCTGAACGCGGGTTTCGCAGCATCACGGCATAAGAGGAGCCGGTAGGCTGCGTTCCGCGCCATCCGTGTGGCAAGCCATCGGCTGAGCGCTTTGAGAGGTGGCTGAAGGAATGGTGCCCAGGGACGGATTTGCACCGCCGACACGCGGATTTTCAGTCC
>CAYZSG010000089.1:0-15352 GCA_964481045.1 uncultured Candidatus Odyssella sp.
GACCTGCATCTACCCGCGCCTCGCGCCGCAGCCGATGCCGGAATCGGCGCTCCTCACCGGTCCGCTCGAGCCGACCAACGAGTGGTACGCGATCGCCAAGATCGCCGGGATCAAGCTCTGCCAGGCCTTTCGCCGGCAATACGGATGCGACTTCATCGCGGCGATGCCGACCAATCTTTACGGCATCAACGACAGCTTCAACCTTTTGCAGAGCCACGTGATCCCGGCGCTGATGGCGAAGATCCACGCCGCGAAAATCGCGAAGCAGCCGACCGTGCCGATCTGGGGCACGGGCACGCCGCGGCGCGAGTTCCTCTATGTCGACGACCTCGCCGACGCGCTCGTGTTCCTGATGGAGCGCTATTCGGGCGAAGAGCACGTCAATGTCGGGACTGGCACCGATCTCACGATCTCCGAGCTGGCGGAGACCATCGCGCGCGTCGCCGGCTATCAGGGCCGCTTCGTCTATGATCGCAGCAAGCCGGACGGCACGCCGCGCAAGCTCGTCGACGTCGCGCGGCTGACCGCGCTCGGCTGGCGCGCCTCCACCTCGCTCGACGAGGGCCTCGCCGCGACCTACCGCTGGTATGCTGCGAATCACGCCGCCGCGGCGGCATCGTGAGCCGGCGCACCGCTCGCATGCCGCGCAAAGTCGCGCTTATCACCGGCGTCACCGGCCAGGACGGCGCCTATCTCGCCGAATTGCTCCTCGGCAAGGGCTACGAGGTGCACGGCATCAAGCGGCGCTCCTCGTCGTTCAACACCGAGCGCGTGGACCATCTCTATCACGATCCGCACGAGAAGGGCGCGCCGTTCCATCTGCACTACGGCGACATGACCGACGCCACGAATCTCGTGCGCCTCGTGCAGCAGACGCAGCCGGACGAGATCTACAATCTCGCGGCACAGAGCCATGTGCAGGTGAGCTTCGAGACCCCGGAATACACGGCCAACGCCGACGCGCTCGGCACGTTGCGCCTGCTCGAGGCAATCCGCCTGCTCAACCTCGAGAAGAAGACGCGCTTCTATCAGGCCTCGACCTCCGAGCTTTACGGCGATTCGCCACCGCCGCAGAACGAGACGACGCCGTTCCGCCCGCGCAGCCCCTACGCTGCGGCGAAGCTCTACGCCTATTGGATGGTCGTGAACTACCGCGAGGCCTATGGCCTCCACGCGTCCAATGGCATCCTGTTCAACCACGAGAGTCCTCTGCGCGGCGAGACCTTCGTCACGCGCAAGATCACGCGCGCGGTCGCCGCGATCGCAGCGGGCAAACAGGATCGCCTCTATCTCGGCAATCTCGACGCGATGCGCGATTGGGGACACGCGCGCGACTATGTCGACGGGATGTGGCGCATCGTCCAGCAGAAGAAGCCCGACGACTACGTGCTCGCCACGGGCGAGACGCATTCGGTGCGTGCGTTCGTCGAGCGGGCGTTCGCGTGCGGCGGCCGGAAGATCGTCTGGAAGGGCAAGGGCCTCGCCGAGACGGGACGGTGCGCCAAGAGCGGCGACGTGCTCGTCGCGATCGATCCCGTCTACTTCCGCCCGACCGAGGTGGACGCGCTGTGCGGCGACGCGACCAAGGCGCGCAAGAAGCTCCGCTGGAAGCATCGCATCGGCTTCGACGAGCTCGTGCGCGAAATGGTCGAGCAGGATTTCCGCGCGCGCGGCCTAGCTTTGCGCTGAGCGGCGGCGGCCGAACGCCGCGAGCCCGGCGCCGGTCAGCACCGCGAGCGCGGGCTCGAACGGCAGGCGGTATTTCGGCGATGCCACGGGGCCGTTGAGCAGCAGGATGTAGGCGACCCAACCGGCGAGCAGCAGCAGTCCGGCCCAGTTGGCGCCGCGCCGCAGCAGCGAGACGAAGCCGACGAGCTGCACGATCCGGAACGCGGCCACGCCGAGAACGCCGAGCATCAGCAGCCACGCATAAAGTGTGTTGCCGGAGCCGAACAGGAACGCCTGCAGTTTTGCCCAGAAATTGGCGCCCGGCGTGTCGTAGAAGCCGCGCCGCGGCATCGCCGAGACCGGCGGCATGTGGACGACGGCCGGCGAGGCGAGGTTGATCGCGGCGCCGAACATCCAGGCGCGCGCAACCGCGCCGAGGCCAAGCTTTGACAGTTCTTCGCGCGCGAACGCGCCGTAGCGGGCGGAATCCTCGAACGGCCTTCCGGTCGGCATCTGGCCGAAGCGCGCGGCGATACGGGCGGAAACCTCTTTCGTTGTGGTCTCCCGCGGCGTGCCGTCGGCGAATTCCTTGACCAGCGGAAGAACCCAATAGGCGAGGTGGTGGCCGCCCTGCGGCGTCAGCGACCATGCACCATGCTCGGCCGCGTTGCGCGCCACGAGCGGCGCGAGGCAGGCGGCGGCGACGGCGCCGGCCGCGGCCAGATGACCGAGCGGCGCCAGACCCCGGCGGCGGAGAAGCACGACAAGTGCGAGAAACGCGAACAGCGCGATGCCCCAGGGTGCGATCGCCACGCGTACGAGCGCGGCCACGCCGAGCGACGCCCCCATGATCAGCGCCCAACGCGGAGCGGGCCTCTCGAGCCATCGCAGCGCGGCATAAAGGCTTGCGGTCGCGCCGAAGACGAACAGCGTGTCTGTGTAGACGAGCCCGCTGAGCACGATGAAGGTCGGCGTGCACGCGGCCGCGTAGCCCGCCAGGAGCGCCGCGCGCGGCACGATCATGCGCGCAATACCGGCGACGAGCAGGCACGTGCCGGCGTCGAACACGCTCTGGCCGAGGACGAAGACGAGCGCCGCATCGTCGCCAGCGGCTGCGACCGCAAGCGTCAATGCCCAGGAGATGAGCGGCATCAGCGACAGATCGGAGCCAAGCCAGGCCCAGCCGCCGACCTTTCCGGCGGCGATCGCCTCGGAGAATCCGCGTGCGAGAGTGAGATAGGCGTGCGAGTCGGGGCCTTTGAGCGCATCCGCGCCGGCGAACGCATGCATCGCGACGGCGTAGAAGACCCGCAGCGACAGCGCGAAAGTGAATAAAATGATCAGCGCGCGCGCGGAGGGCCGATGGTCGCCGTCGCCGTTCATGCGTCGCTTTCCACGCGCCGTGCCGCCGCGCGCTTCTCGTAGACGGCGATGAGGCGGAGCGCCGCGAGGGGTCCGAACACGCGGCGCAGAGACCATTCGAGGCGCAACAGCGGATTCGCCGCGAAGCGCGGCAGCAGCGACCACGAGCGGAAGCCGCCCGAAAGCAGATAGGCCGCGAACGAGAAGCGCTCGAGCGCGGCGAGGGCGAGGCCGGGGACCTTCCGCGCCAGTGCGGCGCGGAAGCGGCCGGTCAACAGCGTGGGGATCGCCTGGTTCGAATCGTAGGGGTCGCGGCCGGGCGTGATGGGTCCTTCGGCCAGGGGATCGGCGCGCATGTCCACCGGCTCGTGGTGCAAGAAGCGGTAGACGAGTCCGCCGAGCGGCGTGATCGCCGGCTCGCAGAAGATCAGCCGCCCGCCGGGCTCGAGAACGCGCTCCGCCTCGGCGAAAAACCGTACCGGACGCTCGAGGTGGTGAAGCACGTCCACGAGCACGACGTTCGCGAAGCTGCCGCCGGCAAAGGGAAGGCGCTGCGCGTCGCACACGGCGTCGAGCCAGGGTGCCGGAAGAATGTCGGTGCTGACGACGTCGGGCGCGTGATCCTTGAGGTTGCCGCTGCCGCCGCCGATCTCGAGCGTTCGGCCCGGCCGCCGATGCGCGCCGATCCGGCGATAGATATCGCCATAGACCGCGCGGAGCGCCGGCTTTTGCCGCCAGATCTCGCGATACCGTTCGAGCCCGCTCATCATTCGACTTTGGCGCAATTTCCCGCCGGCAGGAACAAGACATCGACTCCGAGCATCGTGCGCTGCGCGAGCGGATGCATCGCGCCCTTTCGCTCTCAGAGCGCTTTGAGCTTGCGGAAGGCGAAGAACACCATGCGCAGCAGCAGCCAGCCGTGGCGGAACCGCGAGATCTGCGTCTCGCCGTATTCGCGCGCCGCATAGCGGATCGGGATCTCGGCTGTCTTCAGGTTGAGCTTGCTGGCGCCGAAGATCAGGTCGTAGTCCCCGAACGGGTCGAATTCCCCGAAATAGCCTCGGTTCCGCGCGATGTCCTCGTAGTCACGGCGCAAGAGTGCCTTCGTGCCGCAAAGAGTGTCGGTGTAGCGCTGGTTCAGCAGATAGCTGAAGAGCGCCGAGAAGAAATGATTGGCGAGCAGGTTCAGGAACCGCATCGCCTGCTTTTCCATTGGATAGACGAGGCGCGATCCGTTGACGAATTCGCCTTTGCCCTCCGCGAGTGCGTCGTAATACTTCGGCAGATCCTCAGGCGGCATCGTGAGATCTGCGTCGAGGATCATCAGGACGTCGCCAGTCGCCGCGGCGAAGCCCGCACGGACCGCGTCGCCCTTGCCCTTGCCGGTCTGCTTGATGGCCTTGATGTCCATTCCGGGGTGCGCCGCGATGACGCGCTGGATCTCGTCCCACGTCCCGTCGCTGCTGCCGCCCTCGACGAAGATCATCTCGATCGAGCGGCCGAAGCGCGGCGTGCGCAGCACGGCGGGCTCGATGTTGCCGCGCTCGTTCCGGCACGGAATGATGATCGAGACCGAAAGCGGCTCGGTGGCGGGCTTCGGGCGCGGCCGCGCCACGATGTAGTTGCGCAGGCAGAGCTTGCGGATCACCGGCAAGGTCGCGACGTAGCGGTTGACGAGGCGCCCGAGGCCGAGCAGCCGGTACGGCACGAGGACGCGCCATTCGCGCTTGATCACCTCGAAATCGGCGAGCTGCAGCAGGTTCGCGATATCGCGCGTCGAGAGCCAGTTCTGCGGCAGGCTGGCCTGCTTCAGGCGCAGCGCGCCCCCCAGCCGGAACAGCGGCTCCCAGAGCCGCGAGTAGTAGGTGACGACAAGACGTGTTTCCGGTTTGCAGAAGCGGTGCAGGCTCCGGAACGTCTCGAGGCAGTCGTCGAGCGATCCCACCGTGTCGGCCATCACGATAACGTCGAATGGCCCGGCGGGCGTGGCCGATTGCGCGAGCTTCTCGACGTCGGCGGTGATGAAGCGCATCTGCGGATGCTTGGCGCGCGCCGCCTCGGTCATCGCCGGGCTGAAGTCGACACCCACGCCTTCGCCGGGTGAAAGCCGCGCGAGCATTTCGCCGGTGCCGGAGCCGAGCTCGAGGACACGCTTCCCCGCCGGCACGAGGAAGCGCATGTAGCGCCAATCCTCCTCGTAGAAGTAGCCGTGCCGACGGATCCAGCGGCCGCGCGCGCCGGCGAGTTTCTCGGACTGCTCGTAGATGCGCCGCTTGCGCCACGACGGGGCCCGGCCCTCGGCGCGGATCTCCGCGGCAAGTGTCGGCGACGGCTCAGCCATGGGGCTGTGCGCTTGCCGCCGCGCGCGCCGGATTGCGCCCGGCGAGCCAGATGATGCCGCCCACGATGCCGATGGCCAGTGACGTGGCGCCGAGCAAAACCGAAACGGTGAGCGCATGGCTCGACTCGATGCCGGCATAGCCGAACGCCACGACCATAGCGCCCTCGCGGATGCCCCAGCCGCCGATCGAGATCGGGATCATCGAGATCAGGATCACCGGCGGAACCAGGATCAGCAGGTTGAGCGTGTTGGGCGAAAGCGCGATCGAGCGCGCCAGGCACCATGCCGCGATCACGGTGAGGATGTGGATGAAGATCGAAAGCGCGGCGATGCCGAAGCCGCGCGTACGGTCGAGCAGGGCGGTCCGCGCTGCGCCCGCGAGCTCGAACAGCAGCCGGGTTGCGCGCCACGCGGCGAGGCGCGGGCCGGGTTTGACGAAGCCGAGCGCGAGGCCGGCGACGAGCCCGGCGACGGCGCCGAGCCCGATCAGCATCACCGCCGCGCGCCCCTCATGCGCGGAGATCAGCGCGAGGCTCCACGGCAGGCACGCGGCGACGACGACCGCGAGGAATCCCACGCCCGCCGCGCGGTCGACGACGACCGAGTACGCCGCGCGCTTCCATTGCCGGTCACTTCGCCCGAGCAGCCAGATGCGCATGGCGTCGCCGCCGACGGTCGACGGCAAGGCCTGATTGAAGAACATGCCCACCAATGTGAAGCGGATCGCGCGGCTGGCCGGCAGCGCGGCGCCGAGCGCGCTTGCGATCCACGCCCAGCGCTGGGCGGCCACCGCGACCTGCAAGAGCAGCGCCGCCAGCGCGGTGGCAATCCAGAATGCGTCGAGACGCGCGAGATGCCCGCCCACCGCGCCGATATCGACGCTGGCGAACGCCCAGTAGAGCAGGCCGGCGGAGATGCCGAGCTTCAGCGTGAGGAGAATCCAGCGGCGCATCGGCGTCCGGGGGTCATCGTGTCTTGCGCGCGCTGCGCGGCGCGGCGGCGCTCGTGGCTTCGTCGGCGCGGCCATAATCGTCGGCCAGCCGCTCGATGTCGTCCTCACCGAGATAGTCGCCGAGTTGAACCTCGATCACGCGCAGCGGCTCGCCAGCCGGATTCTCGAGGCGATGAACTTCGCCGACCGGGATGTCGATGTAACCGCGCGCCGAAAGACGAGTTTGGCGACGTCCGACCGTCACCAGCGCCTCGCCGCTGGCGACGATCCATTGCTCCGCGCGCCGGGCGTGGCGCTGCAGCGAAAGTTTGGCGCCGGGCCGCACCAGGATTTCCTTCACCTGGAAACCGGGGCTCGCCGCCAAGGTCCGGAACCAGCCCCAGGGCCGCTCGGTGAGCAGGTGCGTCTCGATCTCGCGCCGGCTCTCGCTCTTCAGGCCGGCCACGAGCTGCTTCACGTCCTCGACGCGGTTCTTCGCGGCCACGAGCACCGCGTCGGCCGTCTCGATCACCACCATATCGTCGACGCCGATCGCCGCGACCAGGCGCGACTCGGACCGCAGATAGGAATTGCGCACGTCGAGCGCGCGCACGTCGCCCGAAGTGACGTTGCCTTCGCCCCCGAGCACGGCGGCCAGCGCCGACCACGAACCCACGTCGCTCCAGCCCATATCGACCGGAACGACGACCGCGCGTCGCGTGCGCTCCATCACCGCATAGTCGATCGACTCGCCGGCGATCGCGCAAAACGGCTCGCGCGCGGGCCAGAGAAACTGCCCGTCCGCGCGCGCCTGCGCGAGCGCGGCGCCGCAGCCTTCGGCGATGTCGGGGCGGTGGCGCGCCAGTTCGTCGAGGAACGGACGCACGCCCGCGAGGAAAATGCCGCTGTTCCAGTAGTAGCGCCCGTCGGCGAGATAGCCCTTGGCCGTGGCCCGGTCCGGTTTCTCGACGAAGCGCTCGACGGCGAAGCAGCCCGAGAGTCCGTCGAGCTCGCTGCCGCCGCGCACATAACCGTAGCCCGTCTCCGGCCGGTCGGGCACGATGCCGAAGGTGACGAGATTGCCGAGCCGCGCCGCGCCCTCGCCGCGCGCGATCGCGTCGCGGAACGCGTCGGCATCGGCGATCACGTGATCGGCGGGCAGCAGCAGCATGGTGCCGTCGTCGGTGCCGGCGATGGCGAGCGCGGCGAGAGCCGCGGCCGGCGCGGTGTTGCGGCCGTCGGGCTCGACGATGAAGCCGCGCGGCTCGATTCCCACGGCACGAAGCTGCTCGGCGGCGATGAACCGGTGCTCGGCGTTGCAGACGACGAGCGACGGCGCGAATTGCGGCTGTCCGGCGAGGCGCAGCGCCGTGTTCTGGAACAGCGAGCGTTCGTCGAGGAGCGGGAGGAACTGCTTGGGACGATCCGGCCGCGAGAGTGGCCACAAGCGCGTGCCGGACCCGCCGGCCATGATCACCGGGACGATCTGCGCATCGAGCCAGTTGCGTGGAGCCAAAGCGGCGCGCCTTTCGCGAAAGCCGGGCACTCTTAGACCCCGGTCCAGCCGCGAGCAAGCGCTTAACCGCTTGAGCGGGCGCGATTCCATTCGCCACACACAGGCGGAATGCCCGGCGTAAGTGGATGTTCGTCTTGCCCGGCGCGCGCGCCCCGGCCATCATCGCAGCGACGGCCGGCGCGCGCGATGCCCGTGCGTCCGCCCGTCAACGAGGGAGAGAGGCATGATACGATTCGCATATCGGGCCGCGGCGCTTGCCGCGGCCGTCTTCGCCGTTGCCGGCACAGCCGCGGCGGAGCCCTACAAGATTCGCGTCGGCCATGGCGCCGCGGTCGAGGAGCAGCTCTGGCTGATGAAGGCCATGCCCTCGATCACGCCGAACCAGGGCAAGGTGTACACGCTCGACTATCAGCTCTTCCGCGGCACCGACCAGCGCTTCAAGGCGGTGGAGGCGGGCGAGCTCGACGTGTTCACCGCCAGCGGCGCGACGTCGACGATCGCCTATTCGCAGGGGCTCCGGTTCAAGGCCGTGGCCACGATCTCGATGGAGAGCAGCAAGGGCTTCGTCACGCAATACGTCGTGCTCGCGGATTCGCCGATCAAGACGATCGCCGATCTGAAGGGCAAGACGCTCGGCAACAATTCGGCGCGCTCCTCGATCGAGCTCTGGGCGCAGTTGGCGCTCGAAAAGCACGGGCTCAATCCGAATCGCGATGTGCAATGGGCGATCATCCCGTTCCCGGCCCAGGGCGAGGCGCTGCGCTCGAAGAAGATCGACGTGGCCGCTTTGCCGCAGCCGTTCGCTGCCGCGGAGATGGCCAAGGGCGGCGTGCGCACGCTGTTCACCTCCAAGGAGGGCATGCCGTTCGACGAGGAGCTGATGCTGGTGCTGGTGACGCCCGACTTCGCCACGAAGCGCGCGGACATACTGCGCGCGTTCATGGCCGATTTCGTCGCGGCGACGAAGTTCTACGTCGAGAAGCCGAAGGAGGCCCGGAAGGCGCTCATCGACGCCAAGATGGTGCGCGTGCCCGAGGCCCTCTATCTCAACATGAACGACAACTACCGCAACCCGACCGCGCGCATCGACATCGAGGCGCTCAAGAAGGCGCAGGATGCCGCGATCGCCAAGGGGCAGCAGAAGAACAAGGTCGATCCGGCGGAATTCGTCGATCTGAGCTTCCTGCCGAAGTAGCACGCAGCGCGACCGGCGCTTCGGGGACCGCGAATGCGGTCACCGAAGCGGCTGCGCGCACGCCGATGCCCTGGAGTCGCTCCAGCGGAATGAACATCTTCTACGAAGTGGCGGGCGAGGGACCGCCGCTCGTGCTGCTGCACGCCAATCCGTTCGACCACACGATGTGGCTCTATCAGCTCGCGCATTTCTCGCGCCGCTACACGGTCGTGGCGCCGGACCTGCGCGGATATGGTCGTTCGGACAAGCCGGAGACGCCGTTCACGTTCGCCGACATGGCCGACGACGTTCTCGGCGTAATCCGCGACCGTGGGCATACACAGATCGCGCTCGCCGGCGTGAGCATCGGCGCGACTCTGGCGCTTTCGATCGCGCTCGATCATCCGGCTCTGGTGCGTGCGCTCGTGCTGGTCGGCGGAGAGGCCGGCAACCCGCCGGTCTTTGCCAGTCTGGCCGAGGACTACGCCGTGCGGCCGCTCGCAGAACAGCGCCGCGCGCACATGCAGATGATCGCGGACGCGGGCTTCGCGCGCGGCGCGCTCGGGCGGTATCTGCTGGAAACGGCGCTCGAGACGACGCCGGAACTTTCGGGTAAGGCGATTGCCCAAATCTTCCGCGCGCGCACAGCCGTCGATCTGCGCGCGCGGCTGGGCGAGGTGGCCATTCCCACGCTCGTCGTCAACGGGACCACGGATGTCTCGCTCGAATCGGGCCGATACACCGCCGGCCGGATCCCGGGCGCCGTGCACCGGATCATTCCCGATGCGGGGCATCTCTGCTGCCTCGAGAACCCGGCCGCGTTCGATCGCGCTGTGCTCGAGTTCCTCGGCGGGCAGGCGATGGGACGCGCATAGCGGCGTTGCCGCCGCGCCGGCGCGGCGCCTCTCGCGCGCGCGCCGCGTCGCCGCTAATGTGCCGCCACACACGGAGGAGGCGATACGATGAAATTCGGCATGGGGCAGGCGATTCCCCGGTGGGAAGATCCGCGGCTGATCACCGGCGGCGGGCGCTTCACCGACGATCACGCCGTGCCGAACATGGTGCGCGCCTACTTCCTGCGCTCGCCGCATGCCCATGCGCGCATCCGCTCGATCGACGTGAAGCCCGCATTGAAGATGCCCGGCGTGTTCGCGGTCTACACCGGAAAGGACACGGCGGCGCTCG
The DNA here is from genome assembly GCA_964481045.1 of uncultured Candidatus Odyssella sp. Taxonomy (GTDB): domain Bacteria; phylum Pseudomonadota; class Alphaproteobacteria; order Bin65; family Bin65; genus SBBV01. The sequence continues at coordinate 10,178 of CAYZSG010000089.1, forward strand.
GCAATCTGCCGTGCCGCGTCGTCGAGATGTTTCCGCTCAAGCGCATGGACGGCTCGCCGGTGTTCCATCCGCCGCGCAAGGCCATCGTCGAGCACACGGCGAAGCATGTCGGCGATATCGTGGCCATGGTCGTGGCCGAGACGGTCAACCAGGCCAAGGACGCCGCCGAGGCGATCGAGATCGACTACGAAGAGCTGCCCTCCGTCACCGATCCGGCCGCGGCAGCGAAAGCCGGCGCGCCTAAAGTGTGGAGCGAGTGCCCGGACAACATCGCCTATGTGCAGCGGCTCGGCGATGGCGCCGCCGTCGATGCGGCGTTCGCGAAGGCCGCGCACACCGTTTCCTACGAGTGGCGCAACACGCGCGTCTCGCAGCATTGGATGGAGCCGCGCGCGGCGCTCGGCGTCTACGACTCCTATGAGGACCGCTACACGCTGATCTCGGGCACGCAGGGCGCGCACGACACGCGCAATTTCATCACGCAGAACATCCTCAAGATACCGGACAACAAGCTGCGCGTGATCAGCCCGGATATGGGCGGCGGCTTCGGTGGGCGCAGCAACTCCTATCCCGAGATGGCGCTGGTGCTGTGGGCGTCGAAGCAGCTCGGCCGGCCGGTCAAGTGGAACCAGGAGCGCAGCGAGGCCTTTCTCTCCGACGATCAGGGCCGCGACACCTGGAACAAGGTGGAGCTGGCGCTCGACGCCGAGGGCATGTTCCTCGGTCTCCGCGTCAAGACGATCGCGACGGTCGGCGCCTACATGTCGGTGTTCGGACCGTGGCCCAGCTTCGCGAATGCGGGCGGCCTGGCCGGAGTCTATCGCACGCCCGCGATTTTCACCGAGGTGCTCGGCACCGTCACCAACACGCCGACGATCGGACCCTATCGCGGCGCCGGCCGGCCCGAGGCGAGTTTCTCCATCGAGATCGCGATCGATCTCGCCGCGCGCAAGCTCGGCATGGATCGCATCGAGCTGCGCCGGAAGAATCTGATTCCGACCGGCAAGTATCCGTGGAAGACGCCGCTCACCTACATTTACGATTCCGGCGAGTTCGAGACCGTGCTCGACAAGACGCTGTCCAACGCCGACTGGAAGGGCTTCGCGGCGCGCAAGCGCGAATCCGAAAAGCGCGGCAAGCTGCGCGGGCTCGGCGTTTCGTACACGATCGAGCAATCGGCCGGCGGATTCGACGAGGCCTGCGAACTGCGCGTCGAGGCCGGCGGCAGCGCCACGCTGCTGATCGGCACGCATTCGCACGGGCAGGGGCACGAGACGGTGTTCCGCCAATTGCTTTCCGACCGATTGGGCCTCGAATTCGAAGATATCCGCATCGTCCAGGGCGACAGCGACATCGTCGCGCACGGCCACGGAACCTTCGGCTCGCGCTCGTCCGGCCTGGGCGGCGCCGTGATCAAGCTTGCATCCGAGCGCATCATCGAGAAAGCAAAGCAGATCGCCGCGCACCGTCTCGAGGCCGCGGCGGACGACATCGAGTTTAAGAACGGCCGCTTCGCCGTCGCCGGCACCGACAAGGCGATCGCCTGGAAGGAAGTGGCGAAGCTCGCCTATGCGCCGCGCATGTTGCCGCCGGGCATGGAGGCGGGGCTGGGGGCAACGGCGGGATTCACGCCGCCCGCGCCGACGTTTCCGAACGGTTGCCACATCTGCGAGTTGGAGATCGATCCCGACACCGGCGTCATCCGCATCGACCGCTATACGATCGTCGACGACGTCGGCACGGTGATGAACCCGCTGCTACTGAAGGGCCAGATCCACGGCGGCGTCGTGCAGGGCCTGGGTCAGATCCTGCTCGAGAACATGCAGTTCGACCCCCAGTCGGGCCAGGTGCTTACTGGCTCGCTGATGGATTACGCCTTACCGCGCGCCGACGACGTGCCGAATTTCGCCGTCGAGACGCACGCGGTACCGACGCCGACCAATCCGCTCGGCATCAAGGGCGCGGGCGAGGCCGGGACGGTCGGCGCGATGCCCTGCGTGCAGAGCGCGATCCTCGACGCTCTGTCCCCGCTCGGCATCCAGTGGATCGACATGCCGGCGAGCCCGCACCGCGTGTGGGACGTGCTTCGCAAGGCGCGGAAGAAGGCGGCCTGAGGTCGCCTTCTTCCGCCGGCGCGCTACATCTTCCGTGCCGCGTCGAGCATCACCTTGAGCCGCGGCGCGAAGAAGGGCGCTGGATTCATGATGCGGTTTTTCTGGTTCAGCACGAGATGCGCGACCTTGCCGAGGTAGGCGCGCCAGGCCGGATCGGCGCCGAGCGCCGCGCGGCGCTTCAGGCGGTCCTCGAAGCTCTCATAGGCCCACATGTGGACGATGAGGTTCAGATCGCCGACCTCGGTCGTGTAGTAGCCCACCATGTTGCCGAGGTGACCGAGCTGGATCTTCATCCCTTCGGCCTCGTATGCCTTGAACCACTCGGCCGCGCCGGCGATCTTGAGCGTGTAGATTCGTTCTTCGACGATCATTGTTCTTCTCCCTCTGATATCAGCGGCCGGCGGCGATCGCCGCCTCGCGGATCTTGGTGATGGTCGTACGCGTCGTGATCGCCTCGGGGTCGATCACGAGGTCGATCAGGGCCGGCTTGCCGGCGGCGAGGCAGCGCTCGAATGCGGGCGCGAATTGCGCCGTCTCAGTCACGGTCTCGCCGTGCAGGCCGTAGGCGCGGGCGAGGGCGGCGAAATCCGGATTGCGGAGCTGGGTCGCAATCACGCGCTTCGGAAATTCGCGCTCCTGATGCATGCGGATCGTGCCGTAGATGCCATTGTTCACGACGATGTTCACGACCGGCGCGTTGTAGAGCGACGCGGTCGCGAGTTCCTGGCCGTGCATCAGGAAGCAGCCGTCGCCGGCGAAGTTCACGACGATGCGCTCCGGATGCATCAGCTTCACCGCGATCGCGGCCGGCGTGCCGTAGCCCATCGAACCCGAGGTCGGGCCCACCTGCGTGCGATAGCGCCGGAACTGGTAGTATTTGTGGATCCAGCCCGAGTAGTTGCCGGCGCCGTTGACGATGAACGCATCGGCCGGCAGCCGCTCGCGCAGCCAGGTCATGATCTCGGCCATCTGCACCTTGCCGGGATTGGGTAGCGGCTTCAGCCAGTCGAGATAATCGGCGCGCGCCTCCTTGCGCCACGCGCTCCACGCGACCGCGCCTTTCGGTTTCATCTGCGCGGCCGCCGCGGCGAAGGCCTTCATGCCGGCATTGATCGGCAGTGCCGCCTGATAGACCTGCCCGAGCTCCTCGGGGTCGGGATAGACGTGGACGAGCGCCTGTTTGGGCACCGGGATATCGACGAGCGTATATCCGCTCGTTGTCATCTCGCCGAGCCGCGCGCCAGCGACGAGCAGCAGGTCGCAGGTCTTCACCCGCTCGGCGAGGCGGGGGATAAGGCCGATGCCGACGTCGCCCACGAACTGGTCGTGCGTGTTGTCGAAATGGCTCTGGCAGCGGAACGAGGTGCCGACCGGCAGGTCCCACGCCGCCGCGAAGCGTTGGAAGTTATCGACCGCCTGCGCGTCCCAATCGCCGCCGCCGACGATGGCCAGCGGACGTTGAGCCCTGGCGAGCCGCTCGGCCAGCTCTGCCATTGCCTCCGGGGGCGGCGCTGGCTGCGCCGGGCGATAGCGCCGCGCATCGGCGCAGGCGACGCGGTCCGTCAGCATGTCCTCGGGCAGCGCCAGCACGACGGGGCCGGGCCGTCCCTGCGTCGCCGTGGCAAAAGCGCGGGCGACGTATTCGGGAATGCGCGCAGCATCGTCGATCTCGGCCACCCACTTGGCCATCTGGCCGAACATGCGGCGGTAGTCGATCTCCTGGAACGCCTCGCGGTCGCGCGTGCCGCGCCCGACCTGGCCGATGAACAGGATGACCGGGGTCGAATCCTGGAACGAGATGTGCAGGCCGGCGCTGGCGTTGGTGGCGCCGGGCCCGCGCGTGACGAAGCAGATGCCCGGCCGGCCGGTGAGCTTGCCGTAAGCGTCGGCCATCATCGCCGCGCCACCTTCCTGGCGGCAGACGACGAGCTGGATCTCCGGCGCGTCATGCAGCGCATCGAGCGCCGCGAGATAACTTTCGCCAGGCACGCAGAACGCCAGATCGACGCCATGAATGCGGAGCTGGTCGATCAGCACCTGGCCGCCGGTGCGCAGATTGGTGCCGGGCTTCTGGACGTTCATCATTGCCTCGCCGCTGACGGCGCGCATCTAAGCGGAAAGTATGCGGCAAGCAAACTGGTGCCGAGCATACGAGCATAGGAGGCGCATCTCAGTCTCCGGGGCTTGCGCCTCCGCAGCGCAGGGCCTTATCTCTCCGCCAAGAACGGGAGGAAACGATGAGCGACTACGGCAATTTCATCGCCGGCGAGTGGACCAAGGGCACGGATGCCGGCCCGAACGTCAATCCGTCAAACGTGGACGACGTGATCGGCCATTACGCGAAGGCCGACAAGCATCAGGCCGAGGCCGCCATCGCGGCCGCCAAGGCGGCGGCGCCGGCTTGGGCACGCAGCACGCCGCAGCAGCGCTTCGACATCCTTGACGCGGTCGGCAACGCGATCCTCGCGCGGAAAGAGGAACTGGGCACGCTGCTCTCGCGGGAGGAGGGCAAGACCAAGCCCGAAGGTATCGGCGAGGCGGCCCGGGCCGGCGCCATCTTCAAGTTCATGGCCGGCGAAGCGCTGCGGACGCCCGGCGAGCGCATCGATTCGGTCCGCCCCAACGTCTTCGTCGAGATCACGCGCGAGCCGGTGGGCGTCGTCGGCATCATTACGCCGTGGAACTTCCCGATCGCGATCCCGGCCTGGAAGATCGCGCCGGCGCTGGCATACGGAAATTGCGTCGTGTTCAAGCCGGCCGATCTCGTGCCCGGCTGCGGCTGGGCGCTGGCCGAGATCATCGCGAAGTCGGGCATCCCGAAAGGCGTGTTCAACCTCGTCATGGGCCGCGGCTCGGTGGTGGGCGAGACGCTGATCAACCATCCGGACGTCGCCGCGATTTCGTTCACCGGCTCGGCCTCGACCGGGCGGCACGTGGCCGCGCGCGCAGCCGCGCGTCTCGCGAAGGTTCAGCTCGAGATGGGCGGCAAAAACCCGCTGGTCGTGCTCGACGATGCCGATCTGGGTGTGGCCGTGAACTGCGCGGTCCAGGGCGGCTATTT
>CAYZSG010000089.1:15362-18901 GCA_964481045.1 uncultured Candidatus Odyssella sp.
CTGGGCAGCGCTGCACGGCCTCGTCGCGGCTGATCGTGACCCAGGGCATCCACGACAGGTTCGTGAAGGCCATGGTCGAAGCGCTTGGCAAGCTCAAGATCGACGACGCGCTCGCCGCCGGCACCGATATCGGCCCGGTGGTCGATCAATCGCAGCTCGACCAGGATATCCGCTACATCGAGCTCGGCCAGCAAGAGGGTGGCAAGCTCGCCTTTGGCGGTCGGCTGCTCGAGCGCAAGCACAAGGGCTACTACCTCGAGCCGGCCCTGATTACGGAAACCGACAACAAGATGCGTATCAACCGGGAAGAGGTGTTCGGCCCGGTCGCGAGCGTCATCAGGGCGAAGGACTACGACGAGGCCTTGGCCATCGCCAACGACACCGAGTTCGGCCTCTCATCCGGCATCTGCACGACCTCGCTCAAATTCGCGAGCCATTTCAAGCGCAACGCGGAGGCGGGCATGGTGATGGTTAACCTGCCGACGGCCGGCGTCGATTATCATGTGCCGTTTGGCGGCCGGAAGGGATCGAGCTACGGCTCGCGCGAGCAGGGCCGCTACGCGGTTGAGTTCTACACGACGGTGAAAACGGCCTACACCGCGCCATGAACGACGGTCCGTAATCGTATTAGGGTGAAATTCACGCTCCGATTCCGTATACTGTGGGCGTACCCGACGTTCCGTCCGCCGGATTCACAGAACACACGAAGGACCATGCCCATTCAAGCAACACTCCGGCCGCTCTCCTGGGCGGCCGCGCTGTCCGTCAGCGCCGCCCTCGCATTCGGCCTGCCCGCGCAGGCCCAGGAGGGCAACCTCAAGGACAAGTTCGAACCCAAGGCACAGGCCCAGCGCGATGCCAAGCACACCGCTGGCGAGCGCGCGCTCAACGACGCGATCAAGGATTTCTACGCGAAGCGCGAGTTCAAGCCGCTGTGGTTCGACGGCAACGGCCTCTCGTCGCAGGGCAAGGCCCTGCTGTCGGCACTCGCCAAGTCCGACGAGCACGGGATCAGCCCCGCCACCTACGGCATGCCGAGGCTCGGTGAGCGCGCCGCCAAGGCCAACGCCAAGGAGCGCGAGGAGCTGGAGATCGAGCTGACGATTGCGTTCCTCGGCTATGCCGGCGACATCGTTGCCGGCACGGTTTCGAATCCGCGCCGCGTCGGCGGCACGTTCCGCGATACGAAGCGGCCGGAGGCGAAAAAGCTGCTCGACGACGCCGCGGCCACACCGGACATGGCCAAGTTCCTCGACGAGCTGCCACCCGATCTGCGCCGCTACAAGCAGGTTCAGCAGGCATTGGCGAAGTACCGCGAGTACGAGAAGAAGGGCGGCTGGCCGCGTGTTGACGCCGGCCCGACGCTCAAGATCGGCATGAAGAATCCGCGCATCGGCCAGGTGAAGCGTCGCCTGCTCGTGACCGGGGAGCTTGCATCCATCCAGGGCGATCCGGATACGTTCGACGGCGCGTTGCTTCTCGCGGTCAAGAAGTTCCAACTCCGCCACGGCCTGCTCGACGACGGCAATATCGGCGCCGGCACGATCGCCGAGATGAACGTCACGGCCAAGGATCGCGTCGATCAGATCGTGATCAATCTCGAGCGCCGCCGCTGGCTCGCCGGTTATCTCGGGGACCGCTACATCTACGTGAACATCGCGGACCACGACCTGAAGATCGTGGAGAAGGGCAAGACCGTCTACACGTCGCGCGTCGTGGTCGGCCGGCCCTATCACGAGACGCCGGTGTTCAGCAGCACGATGCAGTATGTCGAACTGAACCCGTACTGGAACGTCCCGTACAGCATCGCGACGCAGGAACTGCTGCCGGTCATCAAGAAGGTGCCCGGCTATCTGCAGTCGAACGAATATCTGCTGTTGACGCGCATGGGCGACAACAATAGCGCGATCGATCCGGGCTCGGTGAACTGGGCGAGCTATGGTCCGGGCAACTTCCCGTTCCAGATCCGCCAGAAGCCCGGCCCGCGCAACGCGCTCGGCACGACGCTGTTCATGTTCCCGAACCAGCACAACGTGTTCATCCACGACACGCCGATCCGCTCGATCTTCAACCTCGAGGACCGCTATTTCAGCCATGGCTGCGTGCGCGTGGAAAACCCGTGGCGGCTCGCGCTGTTCCTGCTGCAGGGCAATGACGGCGCGCCGTGGAACGAGAAGCGGATCCGCGATCTGATCGAGACGCGCGACCAGACCCGCGTGAATCTGAAGAACCCGATCCCGGTCCACATCACCTATCTCACCGCCTGGGCCGAGCTCGACGGCACGATCCACTTCCGCAAGGACGCCTACAAGCGCGACAACACGCTGAAGGTCGCGATGAACAAGATCGCGACCTCGGTGGCCGGCGCGCGGTAGATACCGGCCCGCTTGATCTGGCTCAATACGCCGGGGCCGGTTCCGTGATTGCATGCTGACATGGGACGGCGCCAATTTTGGCGCCGTCCGATCAGCGTCCAATCGGTGCGGAAGAATGAAGCGACACATCGGCTCGCCGGTCCTGGCGGGCGCTCTGGCGATCTCCTGGATTCTGGCGGCCGCCGCCGCACCAGCGCTCACGCCCGCCGAGTTGCAAGCGCGCGTCGAGCGGCTGGTTCCGGGCGGAACCGGGCCGGTCGCAACCAGCCCCGCGCTCGCCCAGGCGCTCAAGGATTTTTACGCCAAGCGCGCTTACCGGCCGCTCTGGTTCGTCGATTCCCGGCTCGCGCCGCGCGCGGCGGCGCTGCTCGCGGCCTTGGCCCGAGCGGAGGAACACGGCCTCAATCCAGCGCTCTACGGCATGCCGCGATTGGCGGATAGCGTCCGCGGCGCAGCGGGCGACGGCGCGGCCGATGCCGAGTTTGCCCTGACCCGCGCCTATCTCGCCTACGCGGCCGATGTCGGTTCGGGCGCCATCGACAATCCGCGCCGCCTCGGCGGGATGTTCCGCGACGTCAAGCGCACGCCGCCGGAACAATTGCTCGACGGCATGGCGAACGCGTCCGATCCGGCGGCATTCCTGGCCCGGCTGCCGCCCGATCTCCGTCGCTACGACGCGCTGAAGGCCGCGCTCGCGGCCTATCGCCAGATCGAGCGGGCCGGCGGCTGGCCGCGGATCGATCCGGGCCCGCCGCTCAAGCCCGGCATGCGGGGACCGCGCGTCGCCCAAGTCAAGCGCCGGCTCGCCGTTACCGGCGATCTTCGCACGCCTGGCGACGCCGAGGCGTTCGACGAGAACCTCGCCGCGGCCGTCAGGCATTTCCAGGCGCGCCACGGGCTCAAGCCCGATGGCGGCGTCGGCGCTGAAACGCTGGCCGAGATGAACGTGCCGGTGCAGGCGCGCATCGAGCAATTGGTCATCAATCTCGAGCGGCGGCGCTGGCTCGCGCCCTATCTCGGCGACCGCTACGTTTATCTCAACATTGCCGACAACGACCTCAAGGTGGTGGACAAGGGGCACACCGTTCACATCGCGCGCGTCATCGTCGGCAAGCCCTTCCAGCAGACGCCGGCATTCAGCGCCACGATGCAGCACATCGAGCT
>CAYZSG010000090.1:0-18100 GCA_964481045.1 uncultured Candidatus Odyssella sp.
TCTACCACCTCGAGAACAACCAGGTATCTGTCGGATTCGTGATCGGACTTGATTACGAGAATCCGTGGCTTTCGCCGTACGACGAGTTCCAGCGCTTCAAGACTCATCCGGCGATCCGCCCATTCTTCGAGGGCGGCCGGCGGATCTCCTATGGCGCGCGGGCGCTCAACGAAGGCGGGCTCCAGAGCCTGCCGACTCTCGCCTTCGCCGGCGGCGTGCTGATCGGCTGCGAGGCCGGCACGCTCAACATGATCAAGATCAAGGGCACGCACACGGCGATGAAGTCGGGCATGCTCGCGGCGGAGGCGGCGTTCGCGGCGCTTGGTGCCGGGCGCTCGCACGACGCGCTCGAGGAATACGCGGACTCGCTGCATGCGAGCTGGGTGGTGCGCGACGATCTCTACAAGGCGCGCAACGTGCGGCCCGCCTTCCGGTGGGGCCTGATCGGCGGCACGCTCTATGCCGGCATCGACCAGAAGATTTTCCGCGGACGGGCGCCATGGACGTTGAAGCACGCGCACCGTGATAACGAAACGCTGAAGCCCGCGGCCGAATGCGCGAAGATCGAGTATCCGAAGCCAGACGGGAAGATCGCGTTCGACAAGCTCTCCTCCGTGTTCATCTCGAACACGAACCACGAGGAGAACCAGCCCGCCCATCTTCGCCTCAAGGACGCCACGATTCCGGTCGAGCACAATCTCGCGCTCTACGCCGCGCCCGAGCAGCGCTACTGCCCGGCCGGCGTCTACGAGATCGTGCGCGACGATGCCGGCGCCAATCCGCGGCTCCAGATCAATGCGCAGAACTGCGTCCACTGCAAAACCTGCGACATCAAGGATCCGAAGCAGAATATCGTCTGGGTCGTCCCCGAAGGGGGCGGTGGACCCAATTACCCGAACATGTGACGAGGCCCAATCCGTGACATCGCCGCTCCGTCTCGCCCGCCGCGCGCTGCCCGCCCTGCTGATCGCGGCGGCCCTGCCTTGCGCTGCCGTGGCGCAAGACGGGTATTCCTCGCGGCTCGGCGCCTATCTCGCCGGGCGCGTCGCGGCGGCCGAGCGCGACATGGAGGCGGCCTCGCGCTACTACGCGCACGCGCTCGAGGCCGATCCCGAGGATGCCGATCTGCGCCGCCACGCGTTCCAGGCCCATCTCGCGGCCGGCCGCATGGACGAGGCCTTGAAGCTCGCCGACGGGCTCCGGCGCGACGCCGATTCGTCGGGCATCGCGCGCGCCGTGCTGGCCGCGGCCGCGGTGAAGAAGGGCGATTTCGCCGCCGCGCGGCAACACGTGCAGGCGCTGCCCGAGGCCGGCGCCAACCGACTGCTGAAGCCGGGCTTCCTCGCCTGGATCGCGTTCGGGCAAAACGATCAGGCCGGCGCCGCGGAGGCGCTGCGGGCGCTCTCGGGCATCGAGGGTCTGCGCGTCTTCCTCGAGCTGCATCTCGCGCTGATCTACGACGCGGGCGGCAAGGTGGCCGATGCCGACCGCTTCTATCGCTCGGCGGCGGGCAACGGCGATTCCGCGCCGCTGCGCGTGACCCAGGCCTATGCGAGCTTCCTCGCGCGCAACAACCGGCGCGCCGACGCGATCGCGCTGTGGGACAAATATCTCGCGGCCAGCCCCGACAGCTCCGTCGCCGATGTCGCGCGGCAGAGGCTTTCCGAGGGAAAGCCGCCGCGCCGCATCGCGGGCAGGGCGCCCGAAGGCATGGCCGAGCTGCTGCTGAACCTCGCCGGCGCGCTGCAGCAAGACAACGCGACGCTTCCGGCGCTCGTCTATTCCCGCCTCGCCGACTATCTCCGCCCCGACGATCCCGACACGCTCAACCTGATCGCCGGGCTGCTCGAAAGCGACGATCGGAACGAGGCTGCGGTGGCGCTCTACAGCCGCATCCCGCGCGATTCCGATCTCTCGTGGTCCGCGCGGCGCGCGGCCGCCGCCAATCTCGCGCAGCTCAAGAAGGTCGACGACGCCGCCAAGCTGCTCGAGGAAATGGCCGGCGAGCGCCGTGAGCGCTGGGATGCGCTGCTGCTGCTCGGCAATCTCTGGCGTTCGGAGAAGCAATACGCGAAGTCGGTCGAGGCCTACGACCGCGCGATCGCGCGCATCCCGAAGCTCGAGGAGCGCCACTGGAACTTGCTCTACGTGCGCGGCATCGCGAACGAGCGTGCGAAGAACTGGCCGCGCGCCGAAGCCGATTTCAAGAAAGCGCTGGAGCTCAAGCCCAACGAGCCCTACGTGCTCAACTACCTCGCCTACACCTGGGTGGACCGCGGCGAGCATCTCGTCGAAGCGATGCGCATGCTCGAAGAGGCGGTGCGCCAGAAGCCCGAAGACGGCGCCATTGTCGATTCGGTCGGCTGGGCCTATTACCGCCTCGGGAACATGGACAAGGCGCTCGAGTATCTCGAGAAGGCGATCGAGATCACGCCGGAGGATTCGGCGATCAACGATCACCTGGGCGATGTCTATTGGCGCGTCGGCCGCCGCGCCGAAGCGCGCTTCCAGTGGAACCGCGCGCTCTCGCTCAATCCGGAGCCCGAGGACGTTGCGAAGATCAAGGAGAAGCTGGAGAAGGGCCTGCCCGCGCCCGGCGCGAAGCCTTGAGCGCGGAGGCGGTGCGGCGCGCGGCGCCCGCAAAACTCAATCTCTATCTGCATGTCGTCGGGCGACGCCCCGACGGCTATCACCTGCTCGACAGCCTCGTCGCGTTCGCCGGCGTGCACGACACGATCGTGGCGGAAAAGGCGAATGCGCTCACGCTCACGGTCGAGGGGCCGTTCGCGGCGGCGCTGAGCGCCGAGGCCGACAATCTCGTGCTGCGCGCGGCGCGGGCGCTGGCCGATGCGGCGGGCGTGCGCCCGTGGGCGGCGCTGCGCCTCGTCAAGCGCCTGCCGGTGGCGTCCGGCATCGGCGGCGGCTCGGCCGATGCCGCGGCGGCCCTGCTGGCCGCGGGCGAGCTTTGGCGCATCACGCACAAGCCCGGAGCGCTCGCCCGGCTCGCGCTGAAGCTCGGCGCCGACGTTCCGGTCTGCCTCGAAGGCCGCGCGGCGCAACTCGGCGGCATCGGCGAGAAGGTCGATCCGGCGCCGCCGCTGCCGCGCACGCCGCTGGTGCTCGTCAACCCGCTCGTGCCGCTGCCGACGCCTTCGGTGTTCAAGGCACGCAGCGGCCCGTTCTCGAAGCCGGCGCCGCTCGCGTCCGCGCCACGCGACGCGCGCGATCTCGCCGAGGCGCTCGCGGCGCGCCGCAACGATCTCACGAATGCCGCGCTCGGCCTCGTTCCCGCGATCAAGGACATCCTCGCGGCGCTCGAGGCGCAGCCCGGCTGCCTGCTCGCGCGCATGTCGGGCAGCGGCGCCACCTGCTTCGCGCTGTTCGCGGAGGACGGCGAGGCTGGGGCCGCCGCCGCCGCGCTGCGCGCGTCCAAGCCGGGCTGGTGGGTGGCGCCGAGCGAACTCGTCGGCGATGCGTCGACGCTGGCGCCGAGCCTCGATTGAGCCGCGCGCCGCGGCGGCGCCTCAGCGCCGCTTGCGGTTGTTGCGATAGTGCTCGGAGACGCGTTCGGTCGCGCGTTCCTGCAGGTCGCGCGGCATCGTGGTCGAGAACTCCTCGACCTTCTGCGTCGCCTGCGGATGCGCCTGCTCGGCGGCGAGGATGCACCACTTCATCGCCAGCACCTGGTCCTTCTTGGTGCCGATGCCGCGCTCGTAGACGCGGCAGAGCGTGTATTGCGCGTTCGGCTCGTCGAGATCGGCGGCGCGCTCCAGCATCTTGCGCGCGGCTTCCTCGTCCTTCTGGATGCCTTTCCCGTCGAGCAGCGCGATGCCGACATAGGTGATCGCGGCCGAGAAATTCTGGTCGGCGGCCCGCTGCCACCACAGCACCGCCTCGACCTCGTTCTTCGGCACGCCGAGCCCGCGCTGATAGAGCAGGCCGAGCGCATACTGGGCGCGCGCAAGATTGCCCTTCTCGGCGGCGCGACGGAACATCTGCGCGGCGGCCGGGAAGCTGCGCGGCACACCGTCGCCCTTGAGATAAAGCTCGCCCAGCGCGTATTGCGCCTCGGCGTTGTCGGCTTCGGCGGCCTTCTTGTACCAGTCGATATGCGCCGAGGGCGGCTTCGGCATGTCTTTCGCCGGCACGCGGGAAAGATCGGCTTCGGGCGGTGTATCGGGCAGCGCCGCCTTCTCCGCGGGTTTCGCTTCCGGTGGCTTGGCCGGCGCGGGGGCGGGCAGCGAATCGGCCTTCTCGGCCGGTTTTGCCGGCGGCGCGGGCGGTTTCGCGGCTTCGGGCGCCTTTGCCGCTTCCGGCGGCTTGGCCGGTTCGGGCGCCTTGGCTGTTTCGGGCTTGGCCGGCGGGGCGGCCTCGGGCTTCGCCGGTTCCGGCGGCTTGGGCGGAGGGGAATCGGGCAGCGCGGCGGTTTCGGCCTTGGGCGGCTCGGCCGCGGGCGCCGCCGTTTCGGTGCCGCCGCCCAGTCGCTTCTGAATTTCCGGCAGCGCCCAGATGCCGGCCGCGACCAACGTCAAGATCGCGAGCGCCGCCCACAGTGGAGCGGTGCTGCGCCGGCGCTTCCGCACGGCAATGGCCGCGGCGGGCTCCGCCGATTCGGCCGCCGCCGACGTCTTTTCGGATTTGCCGGCGCGCGAAAGCACGTCGCGCACGGAACTCGCCTCGGGTAGCGGCGCTTCGGGCGCCGGTGGCGTGCCGGTGCGGGCGCGCAGGCGCGGCACGGCAGAAGGCGGGTCGGTGCGCGACGCAGCCGGGCTGTTGCGCTGCGTTGCCGGCAGCTCGGCAGCCGGTGTCGCGGCGGGCGGCGAGGAGGACGCGCGGCGGGAAACACTGGTTTCGCCGGTGCCCGTGTTGGTGAGGATGGCGCGGCTCAGCCACTCGGCGAGCGAGAGGCCCTGCTGATCGGCCGCGGCCTTGGCGCGCTCGAGGTGGCGCGCGATTGCTTGCACAGCCTCTTCGGCGTTGGGCTGGCCGGTCGTGCCGGTTACGACCTCACGCGAAGGGTTGTCGGGCACGAGGCCGGAGCGGCGCGCATTCTCGAGAATCGTGCGCGAAAGCCATTCCTGCAGCGAAATGCCGGCCGCCTCGGCGGCGCGGCGCGCCGCGGCCATGGCCTCGGAATCCAGCGATTTGTAGCTCACGCGCCGCCCCTCGGGCGGCAGGGCTTCGTTCATGGCCTATCCGCGTATCGACCTTGACCTTGGAGGGCCCTACATCCTGTCATTGTAGGGAAGAATCGAAGAAACACAAGCCTTTGTGGTGGCGCGGGTATCAGCCGCCCGTTCCGCCACCATTGATACGGGCCAAGATACGGCCCAATTCCTCACGACTCGTATAATGCAGCGTAATGACGCCGACCCCGTTGCGCTCGCTGATCGCACAACGGACGCCGAGCGCGTTTGCGATGTTGCGCTCCAGAAGCTCGGTGGAGATCACGTCGGTTTCGCGCGGGGCGCGCTGCTCGCTCGGGCGGCGCGCGGTGGGCGCGGACGGCCGGGCTTCCTCGGCAGGCGGCGGCTCGGCCTGGCCCTCGACCGGTTGCAGGCGCCGCTCGACCGGCGCCGCCGCGGCGCGACCGTCGCGCGCGAACGGCGCGGTGCCGAGCGCCTCGATCGAATCGTCGGTCGGCGCGTCCATCAGCACGCTTGCGTCCACCATCTCGGCGCCGCGGCCGGAGATGCGCACGAGCTGCTCGGTCTGATAGATGTCGAGCCGCTTCTCGACGATGTCGCGCGCGATCGCCTCGGGGTTGGGCGCGTCGAGCAGCGCGCGCGCGTGCATCACGGTGATCTCGCCCTTCTCGAGCATCGCGCGCACGGATTTCGGGAGATTGAGAATGCGCACCATCGTGGCGACGTGCGCGGCGGGCTTGCCGGCGAGCTTCGCCGCGCGCTCGGTGTCGAGCCCCGCGTCGTTGAGCAGGCGGAGATAGATGTTGGCCTCGGCCAGCGGCGAAACCGGCCCGCGGCCGAGCTGATCGACGAGCCCTTGCTCGAGCGCCTCCTGGTCGGAGGCCTCGCGCACGATCACCGGTATCTGGCGCACATAGGCGCGGCGCGCGGCGTGCCAGCGGTCGATGCCGCTGATGATCTCGAACAGCCCCTGCGTGCCGGCCTTGGCGCGCACCAGCAGCGGCTCGAGCATGCCGGACGCGCGCCATTTGTCGAGCGCGGCCTGGATGTCGTCTTCCTTGGGGCTCGCGAGCGCCGCGAAGCGCGAAGGCTGCAGCATGTCGGTCGCCACGAGCCGCGGCACCTCGGCGGCGGCGGGTTGATCCCTGGCCGGTTCGCGCCGGGCATCGGCCGCCGGCGCCGCGGCAAGAGACGCAACAGGGGCGGAGTCGGGCACGGGCTCGGCCCTGGCGGTTTCGGGCGCCCGTTCCGGCTCGGCTCTCGCCGCCGTGCGCAGCGCGACGCGCGGCGCCGCGACGGCCGGCGCCAGGGCGGTCGCCATTGTGGGCGCCGGAGCAAGCTGCTCCGCGGTGGCGGGGCGCAGCGAGAGGCCGAGCGTCGGGCCGCCCGGGCGCTGCGGCATCAGCACGGTCGGGCGGGGCGGGGGCTGGGGCAGCGAGAATGGCGGAACGGCGGGAGGCTGGCCGCGATCCGGCGCGGGCTTTTCGGCCGCAAGCCGGTCGGCGCGCCCGCCCGCAGGCAGCGCGTCTCCCGGAGCACGGGCTGTTGCGGGCGGCGCGGCGGCCGGCGCGATCGAAAGATAGCCCGGCGCGGCGGGCAGCGGCGGAAGCGGCGGCGGCGTCAGCGGCCGCGAGGGCGGCGCCGGCCGGGCCACCTCGGCTGGCGCCGGCGCAGCCTTCAGCTCCATCGCGCTCGTGTACTTGACGAGCTGCGCCAGCCACGCGTCGAGATCCATGCCCGCCGCGGACGCGGCGCGCTCGGCCGCTTCGCGCGCTTCGGGCGAAATCTCGACGAAGCTCCAAGACGACTTGATTTCGTTCATTCCGGCCCCTGGCGGAACCTGACGCCGACTCCGCGTGAACTATATTACATTCCGCCCCCCGAATGAATCACGAATAACGCGCTTCTCGGGGCCGGCCCGCGGCGCGCCGCCCGGTTGCCGGGCGGTCGCGAAGGCGTTAGAGCAACGGCGCGGCAAAGCTGGGGCGTCGCCAAGCGGTAAGGCACCGGATTTTGATTCCGGCATTCGTAGGTTCGATCCCTACCGCCCCAACCAGCCTTCGCCGCTACGCGGCTGCGGCTGGCAAGCCAGCCCGTCGACGCCAGGTCACCTCGGGAAACATGCAACCGCTGCGCATCGGCATCATCGGCTGCGGCCTGATCGGCAAGAAGCGCGCGGAGGCCGCGCGCCGGCTGGGCCACGCGGTCGCGGCCGTTTCCGACCCCGACTCCTCGCGTGCCGCGGCGCTGGCCGAAGCGCACCATGCGCAGGTTTGTGCCGATCCCGCCGCGCTGGCCGCGCTGCCGTTCGATCTCGTCATCATAGCGACGCCGCACGATGCGCTCGCCGGCCTCGCCGCCCGCATGATCGATGCCGGCAAGCACGTGCTCATCGAGAAGCCCGGCGCGCGCCATGCGCGCGAGCTTGCGCCGCTCGCGAAGGCCGCGCAGGCGAGGGGCATACTGGTGCGAGTCGGCTTCAATCATCGTTTTCATCCGGCGCTGCAGAAAGCGCACGCGCTCGTCACAGGCGGCGCGTCCGGAGACCTTCTCTACATCCGCGGCCGCTACGGCCATGGCGGCCGCCTCGGCTACGAGAACGAGTGGCGCTTCCAGCCGGAAATCTCGGGCGGCGGCGAAGCGATCGACCAGGGCACGCACCTCGTCGATCTTGCGCGCTGGTTCCTCGGCGATTTCGCCGAGATCGAGGGCCATGCGGCCTCGTTCTTCTGGCCCGGCGAGGTGGAAGACAACGCGTTCTTCCTGCTGCGCACCGCGCAAGGCCAGGTCGCGCAGCTTCATGCGAGCTGGACCGAGTGGAAGAATCTCTTCTCGTTCGAGATCTTCGGGCGCACGGCCAAGCTCGCGATCGACGGGCTCGGCGGCAGCTACGGCACGGAGCGGTTGACGTTCTACAAGATGAAGCCCGAAATGGGCCCGCCCGACATCGAAAGCTGGGAGTTTCCCGGCCCCGATCTCTCGTGGGATGTGGAACTCTCTGCCTTCGCCGAGGATATTCGGCGCGGCCGCGCGCCCGATCCCGGACCTGCCGACGCCGCCGCCGCCCTCACCATCGCCCAATCCATCCGCGCCAAGAGCAACTATGATCATAGCCTGTAGCCCGTTGCGCATCTCGATCGGCGGCGGCGGCACCGATCTGCCGTCGTATTACCGGCGCAATGGCGGCGATCTCATCGCGGTGGCGATCGACAAATACATCTACGTCACCGTCACCGAGCCGTTCTTCCCCGGCATCTATCTGAAGTATTCCGCGCTCGAGAAGGTCGAGCGCGTCGAAGACGTGCAGCACAACATCCTGCGCGAGGCGCTCGGCGAGTTCCTGCCGAACGGCGAGGCGCCGGCGATCGAGATCACGACGCTCGCCGACGTTCCGGCCGGCACCGGCCTCGGCTCGTCGTCGAGCTTCACTTGCGCGCTGCTGCAGGCGCTCTCCGCGCACTGGCACCGCTTTCTCGACCGCCAGCAATTGGCCGAGCTGGCCTGCGCGATCGAGATCGACCGTCTCGGGGCGCCGATCGGCAAGCAGGACCAATACGCCGCCACGTTCGGCGGCCTCAGGCGC
Source organism: uncultured Candidatus Odyssella sp. (assembly GCA_964481045.1). Taxonomy (GTDB): domain Bacteria; phylum Pseudomonadota; class Alphaproteobacteria; order Bin65; family Bin65; genus SBBV01. The sequence continues at coordinate 8,731 of CAYZSG010000090.1, forward strand.
TACGTGTTCAATCCCGACGATTCGGTCACGATCCGGGAGCTCAGGATCGCGCGCGAGAAGCTGGCGCAGCTCGAGGATTCGCTGCTGCTGTTCTTCACCGGCAAGACGCGCGCGGCCGGCGACATCCTGGCCGAGCAGAAAGCGCGCACCGAGGCCGCCGACGCCGCGATGCTCGCCAATCTCGACGAGGTGAAAACGATCGGCCAGGAGATCGGCGCGGCACTCGAGGCCGGCGACTTCGCGTCCTATGGCGAGCTCATGCACCGCCACTGGGTGCGGAAGCAGGAGCGCTCCAAGTCCATGGCCAATCCGCGCATCGCCGAGATCTACGAATATGCGCGCGCCAACGGCGCGGCCGGCGGCAAGCTCGTCGGCGCCGGCGGCGGCGGTTTCCTGCTGTTCTATGCGCCCGAGCCGAACCGCCTGCGCCGCGCGATGGAAGGCAAGGGCCTGCGCGAACTGCGCTTCGGCTTCGACCGGTCGGGCACGCGCATTCTCGAGACATGATCGAAGAGGCGCTGATCCTCGCGGGCGGCCTCGCCACGCGGCTCGGCCCGCTCACCGCCGGTCGGCCGAAATCGCTGATCGAGGTCGAGGGCGTGCCGTTCGTCCGCCTGCAACTCGATCTCCTGAAGCGCAACGGCATCCGCCGCGCGGTGCTCGCAGTCGGGCACCTGGCCGAGGCGATCGAGGCGGCGATCGGCGACGGGGCGCGCTTCGGCATCGCGGTGCGCTATAGCCACGACGGCCCCGCGCGGCTCGGCACCGGCGGCGCGGTGATGAAAGCGCTGCCGATGCTCGGCAGTCCCTTCTTCGTGCTCTACGGCGATTCCTATCTCACCTGCGACTACCGCGCGGTCGCGCTCCGTTTTGAAAGCGTGCCGGGCGCCGAGGGGCTGATGACCGCGTTCCGAAACGAAGGCCGCTGGGGCGCCAGCAACCTCCGCTTCGAGAACGACCGCATCGTGAAATACGACAAGGCCGACCGCGACCCCGCGATGCGCCACATCGACTACGGACTGAACATCCTGACGCGCGCGGCTTTCGCCGGCTTCGCCGAAGGTGCGGAATTCGATCTCAGCGCGGTGTTCCAGCGCCTGCTCGCGCGCGGCCGACTCGCCGCCTGCGAGGTTCCCGAACGTTTCTACGAGATCGGGTCGCACGAAGGCCTGGCGGATCTGGCCGCGTATTTGCGCGAGATGCGGGGCTAGCGGCCGTCATCAGGCACGCTTCGCGGCTTGTCGGCCGCTTGCCGCCGGCCCAGACTGGCGACCGGGGATGGCGGACAGGGGCGCCTTGAGCGGATCAGCGAGCAAGCGCGGCAAGGCGGCGCCGGTGCGGCAGGCCGTGATCGTGGCGGGCGGGCGCGGCTCGCGTCTCGGTGCGATCGCCGCCGAAACACCGAAGCCGCTGCTCGACGTCGGCGGCCGCCCGTTAGTCGAGCATCTGCTGTTCGAGCTCGGCCGCATCGGCATCGAGGAAGTGCTGCTGCTCGTTGGGCCGCATCGTTCGGCGTTCACGCGCGCGCTGCGCCCCGCGCGCCGCGCGGGACCGCGGCTCGTGCTGATCTCCGAGCCCAAGCCGGCCGGCACGGCGGGCGCGCTCTGGTATGCGCGCAAGCGCCTTGCGCCGCGCTTCTTCCTGCTGAACGGCGATTCGATCCTCGATGCGAATCTGCTTTGCCTCGCGGCGCCGATGGCGGAAGACGGCGCGCTTGCGGGCACGGTCGCGGCACTCGCGGTGCCCGACGCGGCGCGCTATGGCCGCATCGAGTGCGCAGGCGATCGCATCGTGGCTTTCCGCGAAAAGGGCGAGGGCGGCCCTGGCCTCGTCAATGCCGGCGTCTATCTCTTCGATCGCAATCGCCTGCTGCAGCGCATTGCGCGGCCGCCCTGTTCGCTCGAGCGCGACGTTCTGCCGGCGCTTGCCGCCGGGCGCGCGCTGTGCGCGGTGAAATACGAAGGGCGCTTCATCGATATCGGCCTGCCCGAATCGCTCGCCGCGGCGCGCGGCCTCTTTCCCGAATGGCACCGCCGGCCCGGCGCCTTCATCGAGCTCGGCGCGCTCGCCGCCTCCGGCGCCGGGGTCCGCCTGCGCTGGCGCAAGGGCGCGGCCGCCGCGTTGCGCCGCCTCAACGACGCGGGCTGCTACACGATCGTGCTGGCGCCCGGCGTGGCGCAAGGCGCGGCGCTCCGCCGCCGCCTCAATGCCGCGCTTGCCGGCGACGGCGCGAACATCGATGCGCTCTACGCCGCCCGATCCAAATTCGCGTTCGAAGCGCTGCTGGATGCGGCGCGCGCGGAATGGCCGATCGCGGAGTCCGGCAGCGTGCTCATCACGAGCGCCCCGCACATCGTGCCGCAGACTCCGCCTTACCTTGCGGTGTTCCGCGCGGCGCCGTCGAGCGACCTCGCGGGGCTCGTCGAGGCGGCGCTCGACACCCCTTGACGCCGCTGTGTCCGCCGCTGCCAATGGGCCCCGCAGCACCCGCCTCCCTCCGGCCCGACCGCGCATGACGCAGGACCTCGAAACGATCGAGCGGCTCTATCGCCAGCTCCACCGAATTCGCCGCGTGGAGGAGGAGATCATCCGCGTCTATCCCACCGACAAGATCAAGAGCCCGGTGCATCTCTCGATCGGTCAGGAAGCGGTGGCGGTCGGCGTTTGCGACCATCTCCGGCCGTCCGACATCCTCTACGGCACTTATCGCGGCCACGCGATCTACCTCGCGAAGGGCGGCGATCTCGACCGCATGATGGCCGAGCTCTACGGCAAGGACGACGGGCTCGCGGGCGGCAAGGCCGGCTCGATGCATCTGGGCGATGTCGGCGCCGGCATGATCGGAACGAGCGCCATCGTCGGCACCACGCTGCCGCTCTCGCTCGGCCACGCCTTCGCGCTGAAGCAGCGCAAATCGAATTCCATCGTCTGCGTCTTCTTCGGCGAGGGCGCGATGGACGAGGGCGTGTTCCACGAGACGGCGAACTTCGCCGCGCTCAAGAATCTGCCGATCCTGTTCGTGTGCGAGAACAACCACTACGCCATCTACTCGCACGTGAAGGACCGCATGCCCGCGGTGAACCTCTGCGAGCGCGCCGAGGCCTATCGCATTCCGGCGCGGCGCATCGCGGGCGGCGACATCTTCGAGATCCACGAGGCGGCGGCCGAGGCGATCGCCGCGGTGCGCGCGGGCGGCGGACCGCGCTTCCTCGAATGCGAAACCCATCGCTGGCGCGACCATGTCGGCCCCGGCGATGACCTGCACATCGGCTACCGCACCGCGGCCAGCCTGAAAGTCTGGATGGACAACGACCAGAACGCGCGGCTCGGCGCGCTACTCGGCGAAGCCGCGAAGAATCGCATCGACGGCGAGGTCGAGGCCGAGCTCGAGCGCGCGATCGCCTTCGCCGAGAAGAGCCCGTTCCCCGCCGCCGAAGCGATGTATGCCCATGTCTTCAAATAGGCGCAGCGGGCGCGAGATCAGCTACGCGCAGGCGATCGGCGAGGCGATCCGCCAGGAGATGGAGCGCGACCCCGGCGTGTTCGTCTATGGCCTCGGCGTCGACGACCCGAAGGGCATGTATGGCACGACGCTCGATCTCCACCGCGACTTCGGCGCCGACCGCTGCTTCGACACGCCCTTGGCCGAGGACGCGATGACGGGCTTCGGCATCGGCGCCGCCATCGCCGGCATGCGCCCGATCCACGTGCACCAGCGCATGGATTTCCTGATGCTGTGCATGAACCAGCTCGTCAACATGGCGGCGAAGCAGAGCTTAATTAGCAACGGCGCGGTGCATGTGCCGTTCGTCGTGCGCGCGATCATCGGGCGAAGCTGGGGGCAGGGCGCCCAGCACAGCCAGGCGTTCCACTCCTATTTCATGCACGTGCCCGGCCTCAAGGTGCTGGCGCCGTCGACGCCGCACGACGCCAAGGGCTGCATGATCGCCGCGATCCGCGACGACAACCCGGTGATCGTCATGGAGCACCGGATGCTCTACGGCAACGCCGGCATCGTGCCCGAAGCCGCCTATGCCGTGCCGTTCGGCAAGGCGCGCGTGCTCGCCGAGGGGGACGACGTCACGATCGTGGCCATCAGCCACATGGTGGTCGAAGCACTGCGCGCGCGGCACCTGCTCGAGGAGATCGGCGTTTCCGCCGAGATCATCGATCCGGTCAGCCTCGCGCCGCTCGACATGGAAGCGATCGCGGATTCTGTCGCGAAGACCGGCCGCCTCGCCGTCGTCGATACGAGCTGGGCCGCGTGCGGCGCGGGCGCCGAGATCGTGGCGGCGGCGCACGAGCGGCTCCAGGGCCAGCGCGCGTTCAGCGCGCTGCGCCTCGGCTACGAGCCGACGCCGTGCCCCACGACGCGGCCGCTCGAGGACGTGTTCTATCCGAGCGCCAAGAGCATCGCCACCAAGGTGGCCGCGCTCGCCGGCCGCGCGCCGGGCGAGTGGCAGGCGCGCGAGATCTTCGCGCGCGAGATCGCGGAATTCCGGGGGCCGTTCTGAGGGCCGGGCGGAGCGGGGGAAAACGTTGACGAGCCAGCACGAGAATCTCATCCGCGCGGTGCGCGCGAGTGTCGAGGCGTATTGCGCCGGAACCCAGAATTACGCATTCGATCCCGCGAAGCCCATCGTGCGGCTGCACGAGCCCACCTTCGGCGCCGATGAGATCACTGCGGCGCTCGAATGCATGCTCACCACCCACGTCACGATGGGTCCGAAGGTGAAGGCGTTCGAGCGCGAATTCGCCGACAAGCACGGCTGGCGCCACGGCGTGATGGTGAACTCGGGATCGTCCGCCAATCTCCTGGCCGTCGCCGCCATCGCCAATTCGCAGACCAGAGACGCGTTGAAGCCCGGCGACGAAGTGATCGTGCCGGCGCTTTCGTGGTCCACGACCGTGTGGCCGCTGATCCAGTTGGGCCTCGTGCCGGTGATCGCCGATCTCGATCCCAAGACGCTGAACATCGATCCCAACGAGATCGAGCGCGCGATCGGGCCGAAGACGCGCGGAGTCATGATCGTCCCGGTCTACGGCAATCCGTGCGACATGGATGCGATCGTGGACATCTGCCGGCGGCGCAACCTCGTGCTGATCGAGGATAGCTGTGAGGCGCTCGGCGCGAGCTATGGCGGCAGGCCGGTCGGCAAGTTCGGCCGCGTCGCGACGTTCAGCTTCTACTATTCGCACCACATCACGACGCTCGAGGGCGGCATCTGCGTCACCGACGACGACGAGTTGGCCGAGACGATGCGCATCCTGCGCGCGCATGGGTGGGTGCGCGAGGTGGAAGACAAGCAGCGCTGGCTTTCGCAATATCCCGACATCGATCCGAAATTCCTGTTCGTCAATGTCGGCTACAACCTCCGCGCCACCGAGCCGCAGGGCGCCATGGGCTCGGTGCAGTTGAAGAAGCTCGATCGCTTCGTCGAGATGCGCCGCGCCTCGGCCGCCGCCTATCGGAGCGCGCTCCAGCGTTTCGGCAATCATTTCGCGTTCCAGGAAGAAACGCCCAAGGGCCGCCATTCCTGGTTCGGCTTCAGCCTCATCGTGCGCGAGGGTGCTGCGTTCGGTGCGCGCGATCTCATGGCGGCGCTCGGGCGCGCGAACATCGAGACGCGGCCGATCATCGCCGGCAACATTGCGCGCCAGCCGGCGCTCAAGCACTATGCGCACCGCACCGTCGGCGATCTCGGGCACTCGACCGCCGTGATGCAGCGCGGGTTCTCGTTCGGGAATCATCAGGCGATCGACGACGCCGCGCGCGCCTATGTCGTCGAGCACGTCGCGAAGTTCGTGAACGAACGCGGCTGAACGGGCGCGGGAGACGTGGAAAAGGCCATGGCGGCCAAAAGAGCGTTCATCACCGGCATCACCGGCATGGTCGGCTCGCATCTCGCCGACTATCTGATCGCGAAGACGGATTGGGACATCATCGGCCTCTGCCGCTGGCGCAGCCCGCTCGACAATCTCCGGGCCCTCGTGCCGCGCATCAACCGCGGCGAGCGCATTAGCCTCGTCTATGGCGATCTGCGCGACGAGCTTTCGATCAGCGAGGCGGTGCGGCACGCGGCGCCCGATTATGTGTTCCACCTGGCCGCGCAGAGCTTTCCACGCACCAGCTTCGATGCGCCGCTCGATACGCTCGAAACCAACGTGCAGGGCACCGCGCGCGTGCTCGACGCGGTGAAGCGCTGGGCGCCCAAGGCCGTCGTGCATGTCTGCTCGTCGTCGGAAGTGTTCGGCCGCGTGCCGAAGGAGAAAATCCCGATCGACGAGGAGTGCACGTTCCATCCGGCCTCGCCCTATGCGATTTCGAAGGTCGGCACCGACCTGCTCGGCCGCTTCTATGCCGAGGCCTACGGCATGAATGTGCTGACGACGCGCATGTTCACGCACACCGGCCCGCGCCGCGGCGACGTGTTCGCCGAATCCACCTTCGCGAAGCAGATCGCGCTGATCGAGGCCGAACTGATCCCGCCGGTCGTGAAGGTCGGCAATCTCGAATCGCTGCGCACGGTCGCCGACGTGCGTGACGCGGTGCGCGCCTATTTCATGTTGGTGACGGTGCGGCCGATCGCCGGCGCCTATTACAACATCGGCGGCAGCCATAGCTGCACGGTCGGCGACATCCTCGATGCGTTGCTGGCGCTCTCGCCGAAGAAGGACGCGATCCGCATCGAGATCGATCCCGCGCGCCTGCGCCCGATCGACGCCGATCTCCAGGTGCCCAACACGGCGAAATTCACCGCGCACACCGGCTGGCGACCCGAGATTCCGTTCGCCGAGACGATGCGCGATCTGCTCGCCTACTGGCGCGAGGAGGTGGCGCGCAAGGGCGCCGCCTTCCTCACGCGCTGAGACCGGAGAACGAATTGATCATCACCGCGACTCCGTTCCGCATCTCGTTCCTGGGCGGCGGCACCGACTACCCGGCCTGGTTCAGGCGCAACGGCGGCGCGGTGCTGTCGGTGACGATCAACAAGTATTGCTATCTCCAGTGCCGCAACCTTCCGCCGTTCTTCGAATACAAGAACCGCGTGGTGTGGTCGCGCATCGAGATGACGAAAGACGCCGAGAGCATCGAGCATCCGGCCGTGCGCGAGGCCATGCGCTATCTCGGCTTCACCGAAGGGCTCGAGGTGCACCATTTCGGCGACCTGCCGGCGCGCACCGGCCTCGGCTCGAGCTCGTCCTTCGCGGTGGGCCTCTTGCATGCGCTGTTCAGCCTGCGCGGCGAGATCGTCAGCAAACGCCGCCTCGCCGACGAGGCCATTCATCTCGAGCAGGACTTGCTCAAGGAGAATGTCGGCATCCAGGACCAGATCGCGGCGGCGTTCGGCGGCCTGAACCGCGTCGACATCGGCCAGAACGGCGATTATGCCGTGCAGCCCGTGCTGATGAGCGAGGCGCGGAAGCGCGATTTTGAGGAGCACATGATTCTGCTCTTCACCGGCATCGCGCGCCACGCCTCGGTGATCGCGAAGAAGCAGATCGACGCGCTGCCCGAGAAGGAATCCGTGGTCCGCCGCATGCAGGCGCTGGTCGACGAGGGCCTCGAGCTGCTCGGGAACGGCTGCGATCTGCGCGCCTTCGGCGATTTACTCGACGAGAGCTGGCAGCTGAAGCGCTCGCTCTCCGACGCGGTGACCACCGCGGCCGTGGACGAGATCTACGAGCGCGCACGGGCCGCCGGCGCCATCGGCGGCAAGCTCCTCGGCGCGGGCGGCGGCGGCTTCATGCTGCTGTTCGTCGAGCCGGCGCGGCGTGCCCAGGTCTCGGCAGCGCTCGCTGGCTACCTGCAGATCCCGTTCCGCTTCGAGCGCTCGGGCTCGCGCATCGTGCTGTTCGAGCCCGACGCCTGAGCGGCGTCACATCCGGCCCTTGCCGACGAACCGCGCGCCGAGCTGATCGATGAAGCGGTTCAGCGCCTCCGCGCTCGTGCGGCGGAACGCGGGCTCGATCGCCGCGATCTTCGCGTTCGACGCGTCGCCGGCGTCGTAAACGTGCTCGCCGAATGAGGCGGCGAGGCCGAGCCGGGCGGCCATGTCGCCGAGGCGGACCGAGCCCGTGGAGGCGACGTTGAAGACGCCGCGCATATCTTCGGCGCGCGCGCGCGCGATGAACGCCGCGATGTCGTCGTGCAGCACGAAGTTGAAGCGCGAATCGGGATGCAGGAACACGCGCGGCGCGCGCTCGGTCAGCACGCGCAAGGTCGTGCTCGGGCGCATCGCGGGGCCGAGCAGGCTCGCGGGCCGGAGAATGAGGTGATCGGGGCAGCGCGCGCGCACGAGCGCATCGGAAAAGAGCTTCGCGAACGGGTAGGGGCCGGAAAGGCGCGCGAGGTCGTAGTCGTCGTCTTCCTTCGTTCCCTGCCGCGGCACGGGATAGATGTCGATCGACGAGATGAAGATGAACTTGCGGTGTGGCAGAGCCGCCAGCCGTTCGGTCAGCAGAAGGTTGTCGTCGAGATAGGCAAAGGCGGTCGCCGGCGTCACCAGCTTCTGCGCGCCGAACGCGCAATGGATGATCGCGTCGTAGGGCGCGCCGGCCGCGATCTCGGCCCATGGCGTCGCGCGCGTCATCGCCGCGCCGCCGAGCGCGCGGTGCACGGCGGCGCCGAGCCCGCTCGCGGCGCCGGTGACGAGCAGCTTCGGCGCGCGCGCCATGTCAGTCCTTCGGCACGACGCGGCGCAGCGTGTAGGCGTCGCCGGCCATCAGCGCCCTGCGCCTGCCCTCGTCGAACGGCCAGGGATCCCACACCGCCGAAATCAATTTGCCGCTGAGCCCGTCGCTGCCGGACGAGGCGAGCCAGACGGCAAGATCGGCCGCGCGTTCGGGCGGCGTGCCGCCGTCGGCGAGCAGCTTCTCGATGCGCGCGAGGAAATCGGCGGGCAGCACGCCTTTCCCTTTCTCGAGATACTCGTCGGTGAGCTGCGTCTTCATCGCACCCGGCGCGATGCAGTTCACGTCGATGGCGGCGCCCAGCTCGAGCGCCAGCGATTCGGCATAGCGCACGAGCGCCGCCTTTGCGGCGCCGTAGGCCGTGATCTTCGGCAGCGGCGCCGTGGCCCCGCCGCCCGAGATCAGGACGATCTTGCCGCGCGCGGTCTTCCGGAGATGCGGCAATGCGAGCCGGCAGAGATTCACGGCGCCGAAGAAATTCACCTCGAACGCCGCGCGCCAGGCCGGCCAATCCACTTCGTCGACCGTGCCGAACGGCCCGTTGACGCCGGCGCTGTTGACGAGGATGTCGAGGCGGCCGAAGCGATCGAGAAGCTCCTTCCCGGCGTGCGCCACCTGCTTGCGGTCGGCGACGTCGAGCGGGAGCTTGTGCACCTCGCCGCCCGCGGCGGCGACG
>CAYZSG010000090.1:18110-18478 GCA_964481045.1 uncultured Candidatus Odyssella sp.
GGCTGTGGGCGACTTCGCACCCGCCGCGCTGATCTCGGCGGCCACGGCCTCCAGCGCATCGCGGCGCCGGCCGGCGAGCACGAGTGCCGCGCCCTCGGCGGCGAATCGGTGCGCGATCGCGGCGCCGAGGCCAGAGCCCGCGCCGGTGACGATCGCGCGTTTGTCCGCCAGTTTCATCGCGCGAGCCCTACCGCGTAATAGGGCACCGAGCGCATGCCGGCCTCCAGCATCCCGAACGCGTCGATGACGCAGGGGTTGCGCATGAGGCGCTTCACGCGCGCCGCGTCGAGTGTCTTGAACTCGGTCCAGTCGGTCATCACCGCAAGCGCATCGGCGCCTTCGAGGGCGGCGTCGAGATCGGGGCAAAC
>CAYZSG010000090.1:18488-18752 GCA_964481045.1 uncultured Candidatus Odyssella sp.
GGCGCCGTCGAGCGCGCGCACCTGCGGGTCGAACGCGGCAATCGCGGCGCCGTGCGGCGTGAGGCGCCGGATCAGCTCAAGCGCCTGCGAGCGGCGCAGCGCGCTCGTGCCGGCCTTGTAGGCGAGCCCGAGCACGGCGATCTTCATCCGGCCGAGCCTGTCGCCGAACAGTTCGACAAGCCGGCGATAGGTCCAAAGCCGGTGCGCGTTGTTGCTCTCGACGATGCGGCCTATCTCCACCTCTCCGAGCTTCATCCACGTCAT
>CAYZSG010000091.1:0-13125 GCA_964481045.1 uncultured Candidatus Odyssella sp.
CGCGTGCGCCGGAAATCGCCCTTGGCCTGGTGATAGGCGAGCGCGATCTTGAGCGCCGTATCCACCGCCTCGGAGCCCGAGTTGCAGTAGAACACGTGGTCGAGATCGCCGGGCAGGTTCGCGGTGAGCCGCGAGGCGAGCTCGAACGCGATCGGATGGCCCATCTGAAACGAGGGCGCGTAATCCATCTCGCCGGCCTGGCGGCGGATCGCCTCGGTGATCTCGGCGCGGCCGTGGCCGGCGTTCACGCACCAGAGCCCGGCGCAGCCGTCCAATATCTTCCGCCCGTCGTCGGACGTGTAATACATGCCCGAGGCGGCGGCGAGCAGGCGCGGGTTCGCCTTGAAGTGCCGGTTGCCGGTGAACGGCATCCAATACGGCTCGAGCGTGTTCACCGCGGGTCGGCCCCCGGTCGGAGATACGGTCTCGGGCTTGTCCATGTCGCGTGCTCCGGCAGCGCCCGGAGGTTAACACGGGCGCCCGCCCGCCGCGAGCGCGGCAGGGGCGGCCGGGCGATGCCCGCTCCTCCGCCCGCCGCAACCCGCGCGGTGCGGGGAGGGGGGTGCAGAATGTCAACAAACGTCAACATTCGGCACTGCCTCAGTTTGAAATTTGGGAGCCCCCCGCGGGGCGTCCGGTCACGCATTTATCATTTGTCGGCCGCCCGCTTTGGGTCACTATGCGCTGACATTTCACGAAAGGAGGTGACCATGAAACGGCTCATTCTTGCGGCGCTATTGTCTTTGTTCGCGGTCGGAACCGCGTCGGCGGCGCAGCCTTGCTGCGAGCCGGTCCAGCCCTGCTGTGATGGCGGTCCCTGCTGCGACTGAAATAGCGATCCGCAGTTTTGAGGAGGCCCGCCCTACGAGAGGGGCGGGCCTTTTCTTTGGCTCCTTTTTTCCAGCGCCGTCCCGCCGACGATGCCGCGCCGAAGCCCGGCCCACGCGGCCCCTGCAAGAAGAATTCAGACTGAGGCAGTGCCCAAGCGCGCCATTGGGCCGAGCGTGGGCGGACGCGGCGGCCGCGCGACGACTCGGCCGCGATTCCGAACCTCCGTGCGGGCGACGGAATGCTGCGCCGGCTTCGATTCCGCGCCGGTGGAGAGAGGAAATTTTTCTTCCGAAGCGACGGCCGTCACTGCCTCGGGAGGGGAACCCGCGCATAGTCTTGCCCATGAACGGCACCACCGTGCCGCAACCCGACAGGACAGGACGCCACACCATGAAATCGCTGAAGGTCATCGCCGCCGCGATCGCATTGCTCATGCCGATCGCCGCGCAGGCACAGCCCTCGCTCGACTATTCGGCGCCCGGCCAGCCGCAGGTCGTCGAAGCCTGGGGCGCCATGTGCAAGCGCATCTACATCAACGGCAAGATGCAGTGGTGGTGCCCGAATGGCGCCAAGGTCCGCGATCACCGCGGCTGCAAGCAAGTCGCCATCAACGGCAAATGGCAAGAAATCTGCCCGCGCAGCTAGGTCGCCGCGAGATCATCGGGGTCGGAATCGGATATGCGCGGTTCGCGCGAAACGTATCCGGCGCTGACCCCGATTTCGCAGAAGTCCAACGCTGAACGGAATGTTCGCGCCGCATCGGATCCGCCCCTACGACGCTTTCGGTCGTCGTTCCTCTTCCGCCGCCGCGCGCCTCGATTCGACCGCGGGCTACCACACCGGCCTCCGCCAACACTTCGCGCTCTTCGACAAGGTGCGGCTCGACTACGTCGAGGCCCCGTATCCGGCGTGGACGGCGGTGGAGGTCGCGGGGCTCAGGTGGGAAGGAGCGGTGGTGGAGATACGGGTGATTGAGGTGGTCGATGCGGCCGGCTGAGCGCGCGGTGGGCACACGCTGACGAAACGCCGCCGGCTGCCTATAGTGTCGGCCGCAGACGCGGTTCGGGGGATCCGATGCGCTTCGATCGGCTGGGACGGCGCGAGGTCGTGATGCTGCTCGCCGGCGCGGCGGCGGCGTGGCCGCTCGCGGCGCGCGCGCAGCCAGCGCCGAAGATCGCGCGGATGGGATTCCTGGGCGCGACATTCGCCGCGAGCTGGGCGAGCCGGCTCGGCGCCTTCAAGTCCGGCCTCCAGGACCTTCGCTACGTCGAAGGCACGAACTTCGTCATCGAACCACGCTGGGCCGACGAGCAATACGACCGGCTTCCGGCCCTGGCCGCCGAGCTGGTTCGGCAGAAGGTCGACGTCATCCTCACTTACGGCACGCCGGGCACGCTCGCGGCCAAGCGCGCGACGGCGGAGATCCCGATCGTCTTCCTCTACATCGGCGATGCCGTGGCCGCCGGGCTGGTCGCGAGCCTGTCGCGGCCGGGCGGCAACATCACCGGCACCACCTATTACCTGCCGCAGCTCATCGCGAAGCGGCTCGAGCTCTTGAAGGAGGCGATGCCGCACCTCGCGCGCGCGGCCATCCTCGTGAAGCCCGACAATCCGCTGTTCAGATCCACGCTGCCGGTCATCGAGAGCGCCGCCGCGTCGCTGAAGATCGAGCTGCATCAGTTCGACGCGCACAGCCCCGGCGATTTCGAAGCCGCCTTCGCCGCGATGGCGCGGCGGCGCATCGAGGCGATGGTGATCCAGGAAGACGCGGTCTTCCTCGGCAACGCAAGGCTGATCGCCGAACTCGCGGCGCGGCAGTCGATGCCCTTCGCGGGCCCCAGCGAATTCGCCGAGATGGGCGCTCTCCTGGGCTACGGCGTGGATTTCCTCGACATGTGCCGGCGCGCCGCGATGTTCGTCGACAAGATCCTGAAAGGCGCCCGGCCCGCCGAAATTCCGGTGGAGCAGGCCACCAAGTTCGAGACCGTGCTCAACATCCGGTCAGCGCTGGCGCTCGGCCTCAAGATCCCAAGCTCGATCCTCGTGCGCGCGGATCTGGTGATCGAGTGAGGGGGCGAGAAGCGACGCTAAATCTCACTCTGACCACGAATACTCCATCGCGATATCCCGCGCCGGTTCGCCGCGCGGAGAGATGGGTCCCCGCTTTCGCGGGGATGACAGGGCGAGTCGGGTGCGATGCGTGGGCGGCATTGCCCGCGATCGGGGCCGGGGGAGGGCCCCCGTTCCGTGTAGTCAAACGTAGGCTTTTGTAGTCATTCGCGGGCAAAGCCGGGCAAGCGTCGGGCAGCGCACGCATTCGCCACGCGCGCAGCCCTTCGCGCACGCCGCCGCGCGTTCCGCTTCGGGATTCACATCTCCAAACAGCCGCGCGGCAAAGCCGCCCGCCGGCCCAATCCGGGCCATCGGCTAGCAAAGAACATTTAGGGAACATAGTCAAGAGCGGGGACGGTCTCGGTTTGAAGTATCGGCATCGGGTTCGTAGGGGCGGGTCCCCGACCCGCCAGCGCTTCCGCCCGTGGAGCGCCGACCCATGTTGGCTCGTGATCGCAGTGCGCGCTTGGCGGCGCGCGTCGCAAGTCGGCGCGGGCGGGTCGGGGATCCGCCCCTACGATGCTTTCGGGCGTCATTCCTCTTCCGCCATCGCGCGCCTCAGCCCGGCAGCAGGCCGAGCGTCACGGCGAGGAAGCCGGTTCCGTTGTAGGCGCCGTGCACGACGATCGCCGCCGTCGTGTTTCGCGTGCGCTGCACGGCCCAGGGCATCGCCAGCAGCGCCGGCCACAGGATGAAGAAAAGACCGGCGCCGAAGCTGGCATGGAACGCGCCATGCAGCGCGGCCTGCACGAGCCACGTCCAGCGGCCGAACACCGGCTCCTGGCGCGTCTGGATGTAGCCGCGCCACCACAGCTCCTCGCCGACGATGTTGACGAAGAAGAACGGCAGCCATGCGAGGAAGATCCAATATTGCCCGGGCGTGAGCGGCTGAATGGAAAGAAACGGCGGATGCGGCGCGAAGCCGGGCCAGAGCGCGAGCGCGATCTGCTGCATCGCGCCGGTGGCCGCGAACGCGAACAGCAGCGCGCCGCCGGCCACGAGCCAGTCGCGCCGGCTCATGCGCCGGAGCCGGAGCGCCGCCGCCATCGCGCGCCACCCGGGCTGCGCGCGCCGCGCGCCGATCAGCGCCGCGATCAGCAGCGGGAGGAACACGCAAACGCCGCCGGCCAGGAACCAGGCCGGCAGCGGCCCCATGCCCCGCGCGGCGAGCACGGGAATGAGGCCATAGGTGGCGCCATACAGCATCAGCGCCGGGATGCCGAACAGCACGAGCGAAATCCCGAGGCCGAAGCGCGGCGCGGCGCTACGGGAATCCAATGCTTCGGCGCGCGTCGCCATCACGGCATCCCGGTTTCGCGGCGGCACGATTGCCGCCGGTGACGCGCAGTCTAGGGAGAAATCCGAGCGGGTTGGATCAGTGTTGGCCGTTATCCCGCGCGGCTAGCCTGCGAGGGCCATCGGCGATTTCAAGAGCAATTAGAGGACATTGCGCGAGGCGGAGACGCGCTTCGCCCTGCGCGCGGGAACTTCTGCCGTCGCGAACAGTCAATAGTGTGCAGCGCGGCACAGGCTGCGGAGTGCAAGCCCGCACACATGCCAGAATCGTCACAGACGGGAAGGACCAGCGGGCAATCGCTCAATGCTGTGGTGATCGGCGCTGCCGTCATCGCGGCGCTCCATTTCGGCCGCGAGATTCTGATCCCGATCGCGCTGTCGGTTCTCCTCACGTTCATTCTGATGCCGCTGGTGTCCTGGCTGCGCCGCCGCGGACTCCCGCGCGTGCCGGCGATCATCGCCGCGGTGTTTCTCGCTTTCACCGTGGCCGGCGGCATCGGCCTCGTCGTCGCCGGCCAGGCCGTGGACCTGATCGAGAATCTCCCCACCTACAAGCAGAACATCGCCGCGAAAATCCGGTCGCTGCGCGAGAGCGCGCCCGGCGGCGGCATGTTCCAGCGCGCCGCCGAAGCGATTCGCGATCTGGAGCGCGAGCTCGAAGGCGATCGCGCCAAGACACCCGGAACCGACGCGCGCGGCGAGGCGCCGGAAGTGCGTGTGCAAAAGGAGACGTCCACGGTCTCCCAGCTCGGCGCCTGGGCGCTGCCGCTGCTCAGCCCGCTGGCAATGTCGGGCCTCGTCATCGTGTTCGTGATCTTCTTCCTGCTCGGACGCGAAGACCTGCGCAATCGTGCGATCCGCCTCATGGGCGGCGATCTCACCACCACGACCGAGGCCATGGACGAGGCGGCGGAGCGCGTCTCGCGCTATCTGCTGCTGCAGCTCATGATCAATGTCGGCACCAGCATCCCGTTCGGCGTGGCGCTCTATTTCATCGGCCTGCCGAACGCCGCGCTCTGGGCGGTGCTGGCCGCGGTGCTGCGCTTCATTCCCTACATCGGCCCGCTCATCGCCGCCGCGATGCCGGCCACGGTCGCGGCCGCGGTCGATCCCGGCTGGGGCATGCTGCTGTGGACCCTGGGCATGTATGTGGCGATGGAGGCCATCACCAATAATGTCATCGAGCCGAGGGTCTATGGTGCCGGCACCGGCATTTCC
The DNA here is from genome assembly GCA_964481045.1 of uncultured Candidatus Odyssella sp. Taxonomy (GTDB): domain Bacteria; phylum Pseudomonadota; class Alphaproteobacteria; order Bin65; family Bin65; genus SBBV01. Next base: position 5,458 of record CAYZSG010000091.1, read on the forward strand.
GAAGTCGCCATCATCATGGCCGCGATCTTCTGGACCGCGCTGTGGGGTCCCGTCGGTCTCTTCCTCTCGACGCCGCTCACCGTCTGCCTCGCCGTCATGGGGCGGCATGTTCCGGGATTGCACTTCTTCGACATCCTGCTGGGCAAGACGCCGGTGCTGTCGCCGGTCGAGCAGTTCTACCAGCGCATGCTCGCGGGCGATCCGGTGGAAGGCACGCAGATCGCCGAGGCCTATACCAAAGAGAAACCGGTGCTCGAATTCTACGAGGAAGTGGCGTTGCCGGCCTTGGGCCTCGCCGCGCGCGACCGCCAGCGGGGCGCCCTTGGACCCGAGCGCCGCGCGAGCATCACGCAGTCGGTTCTCGAGGTGATCGACGATTTGAGCGACGAGGACGTGGAAGCGGCGGGGAAGACCGGGAAAAAAACGGAAGAGGCGCCGGAAGCCGGCCTCCCCGAGCCGGGCAACTTCATGTGCTTCGCCGCGCGCACCGGATTCGATTTCGCGGCGGCGGCCATGTTGGCGCAGCTCCTGCGAAAACGCGGCTACACGGCGCGGCCATTGCCGGCCGAGGCGCTCAGCCTCGAGGGCGTTGCCAGCCTGGATCCGGCCGGCGCGGATGGGATTTTCCTGTGCTATGTCGGCTTCGCGAACTCGGCGCATGCGCGCCACCTGCTGCGGCGGCTTCGCCGCTACGCGAAAGGGCGGGCGCTCGCCGTGGCCATCCTGCCGCACGAGCTGACAGTGCCGAATGCCGATGCGCTGGCGGATTCGGTCAAACCCGCACGCCTCGTGCGCTCCATCGAAGAGGGCCTCGACGCCGCAAACGAGATGCTCCAGGGAACCGGCAAAGCCTACAAGACACCGGACGTGCCTGGGAACGAAGACGCGCGGCTCGCGGAGCTGCGCCGGCTCAATCTGCTCGACATGCCGCCGGAGGAGCGATTCGATCTCGTCACGAAGCGGCTCGCGAAAGAGATCGGCGCGCCGATCTCGCTGCTTACACTCATCGACCGGGATCGGCAGTTCTGGTTGTCGCAGGTGGGCCTATCGCCCGATCTCGCGAAGGCGCGGCAGGCGCCGCGGGCCGTTTCCGTCTGCGGCCACGTCGTTGCGGAGGAGGCGGTGCTCGTCGTCGAAGACGTGCTGAAAGACCAGCGCTTCGCCAGCAACCCGTTCCTCCGCGAACGCGGCATACGCTTCTACGCCGGCGCGCCGCTGCGGATCTCCGGCGGCTTCGTGCTGGGCGCGCTTTCCGTCATCGACATGGCGCCGCGGAAATTCACCGACGGCGACCGGCGGCTCCTCGAATCCGCGGCAGCCGAAATCGTCGCGGAGATCGAGAGCAACCCCAAGCCGCCCCTTGAAGAAACACGGGCAGAACCCACCGCGGCCGCGGCCTGACTCTGGAGCGGCGTAGCCGGCTCTACCGCCCGGCCGGCCGAGGCGGCACACTCGCGCGATCCGCTTCCCCGTTCCGCCGGAGTTTCGCCCGATGCCGATCCGCGCCGTCTTCCCGCCCGCGTTCCGCGCGAGCGCGCGAAGATGTCGCCGGCCATCGTCTCGGGCGGCCACGTGTTCTTCACCGGCGTCACCGGCAGCGACGCGGAGGGGCGGATGCCGGCCGACCCCGAGGCGCAGTTCCGCGCCGCGTTCGAGAAGATCGGCGCCGTGCTGCGCGAAGCGGGCCTCGGCTTCGGCGCGCTCGTCGAGATGACGAGCTACCACATCGGCCTGCGCCAGCACTTCGCGCTCTTCGACAAGGTGCGGCTCGAATTCGTGGAGGCGCCGTATCCGGCGTGGACGGCGGTGGAGGTGGCGGGGCTCAGGCGGGAAGGGGCGGTGGTGGAGATACGGGTGGTTGCGGCGGTCGATGTGGACTCTTGAAATCGCCGTCAGTCCTCGCTCCGCCGCTTGCTTGAGCGAATTGTTTCTCTTGGCTTGCCATGGCCGATATGGAGCGGGCAAAGCTGCCCAATGGCGTAGGCTTCCAGGAGCGCGCGTCTACGCGGCGAAGGAACGACGATAAAGCTGAACTCATACTTCTCATCGATGAGTTTTCGGCCGTCGCCATTGAGGTACTGGGTACAGAAGGACGACTGATTGGCTAAGTGATTGCAGAGCCGCTGTCTGATTCCCCTTTTCGCTCGCGGCGTGCTGCCGACGTGCGCGACCCGCCCGCTACGCTTGTAGATCACGTAAATGCCGCGAGAATTCGAGGCGGCCCGGCAACCCTTTTGGAATGCGCATCGGTCTGCTTTCAACAGCCGTGTGAAATCCGCGCGCAATGCCCTCAGTTCCTGCAATTCCATGTTTTGCCCAGGTGAGTGTTCGTACGCGAAATCTTTTCCGACCCCGAATTCTCCTAACTATTCAACAGTAACCTGAAAAGCGCCCCTTATTTCCACGACAAAATCCTGTTTGACCATAGGCACTGACATCTCGACCCGCTGAAAAAAATCTCCACTAAACTTGCCTTCTCGCAGCCATCCTAGAGCTTCTACAAAGCTAGCAAAATTCATCGAGATCGGCAGTGGAACACTCGTGAGGGTTGCCGCATTAAACATCAGCGTTCCAGCCGGAAACGCTCCCTGGAAAAGCCCCTCAAAGACCGTTGGATTTGTCGGATCTGATGAAATCGCGGAAGATGCTGTCCGAAAAATCATGTGGTTCAAGCCGAACTGCCTCAACATGGTAGCCATCGGCGTGAATACGCTCTCGAGTTGCACACGCGCCTCGATTTGCCCAGTAGCGAGGCGGTAACATTCACCAAAGCCGATCGGCGAGTTGATCGCTTTCAAGATAGCAAATTGCTGATCCATCAGTTCTTCGGGGGCCGGAAATTTGCAGCGCATGTCTACGAACTGTGCGTTGCCGCCAAGCACTCGTACCCGCGAGCCCATTCCTCTCGCGATTGGGTTCCCAACATCGAGCGGCGTCTTAAGATGCCGGCGCCAAATTGCCTCTGGGCTTAGCAGATTCTCCAACACCGCCCATTTCTCCTCCAGCTCGTTGTAGCTGAATTCGACGGACGGCTTCGCCAGCGCGCCCTTGAAAGTCTCGTACAACTGAAGGCGGTGTCCGTTGCAGATTGCGTAAATAAATGCCTGCACTTCGGGATGAGCGGCGTAAGAGCAAGCTTGTTCTACATCGTCGATCGTGATTGGAGCGTTCGCGGGCTTGGCTTCGACCACCCAACGGGCAACTCCTCGGACCTCGCAAACGTAGTCCGCCCGTCCCTGTAGATCGGGATCAGTCTTCGGCTTCTTTCGGCCAAGGTAAGCCTTGGCGTATCGGAGGGAATGTTCACGCGCGATATTGTTCTCTGTGCCAGCCGCATAGCCCAATTTTCGCAGTAGTGGGTCAATTATCTCGCCACGCACGTCGGCTTCGCCGAATTTAGCAATGCTAGGATTCTGAATTTCGCTCTCATCGGTTGAAAGCATGGGGCACCGAGATCCAGTTAGGAGACACTATTGCGATTCTGGCGATTGTCACACAAGGCATTTCCTGCCAGCCCTAATATCCACCGGCTTCGCCCGGGGTTTTCAACAGCAACGCCACCTCTTTTTTTAGTTGCAGCTAAAATATCTTCTGCATGAAGAGGTAGGCGCCACCGAGGGCGCCGAGCACCAATACTATGAAGCTTACGGCATCCTTGTTCTCGCCAGCGAAGGCGCGAAATCGTTTCCAAGCCTCTGCAAGTGAGCTTGTCTTTGTGACCGGCGTGAAATCGTGCATTGGTAGCTCGATCGATGCCGCTATTACATGAAGTATTACTGGTGTTTGAATCAACCGGGGCGAATCACGAACGTAGTGTGACGTTGCGCGGAAGACACATTGAGACAAACTATCCTCAACCAAAATGCGAAGTTGGCGGGTTGTCCGGATCGCGTCTTTGTTTCCAGCTGTGGGCGCTCGTGGGAACGAAAAATCCGCGCCAGAGCGGGAATTGTTCGGACGGCTGAGAATCCAACGGAATCTCACACTGAGCCCTCTTCTGCGCCCTCCGCGCCGCCCGTTCGTCCGCCGCTCGCGGGCGCGCGAACTGGTGTAAGCTGCGCTTTCATCCGATCCGAGCCGGCCCGCCGCCAACGCGCCGGGGCGGGGGCGTCGAGCGGGGCAACGGGTTGCGGGGATGCGTCTGCTGCCGAACATCCGTTTCGGGACCGAGCGCTATCCCGACAAGGTGGCGCGGCGGCTGCGCACGCTCAACATCGCCGCCTGGTCCGCCGCCGCCACCCACGCCGCCTATGCCGGCATGCTCTCGTTCGATCCCGCGCGGTATTGGTGGCTCATCGCCCTGAACCTGACCTCGGCGCTGCTCTACACGGGCGTTCCGCTGCTGCACCGCGCGCACCGGTTTGCCGCGCCGGTCGCCGCCACCGTCCTGTTCAATGCCAACATGGTCGTCTTCGTTTTCCTGCTCGGCACCGGCGTCGGCATCCAGCTTTACATCCTGATTGGCGCGGCGCTCGCCGTCGTCTATTTCGGTTCCGAGCGCATCGACATCACGATCGCGTCCGGCGCGGTCGCGGCGGGCCTGCTCATCCTTGTGATGGCGGCGGCGCCCTACGACACCGGGCTGCTCCCGCGCTGGCTGTTCGTCGCCAGCCTCTTCACCAATGCCGTCGTCAGCTGCGGCATCCTGCTGCTGATCGTGTCCTATGCGCTCGGCCAGGCCGCGCGCGCCGAGACGGCCGCCGAGCGCGAATTCGAGCGCTCGGAGCAGCTGCTGACGAACATCCTGCCGGCCGCCATTGCCGCGCGGCTCAAGGCGGAGAAAGAGCGCGTCATCGCCGACCGCCACGACGAGGCTTCGGTGCTGTTCGCCGATCTCGCGGGATTCACGGCGCGGGCGAGCGAAACGACGCCCGAGGCGCTCGTGGAGCTTCTCAACCGCGTGTTCTCGGATTTCGACCGGCTGGTGGAGCGGCACGGCCTCGAGAAGATCAAGACCACGGGCGACGCCTACATGGTGGTGAGCGGCGTGCCGGCGGCGCGGCCCGATCATGCGCGCGCGCTCGCCGATCTCGCGCTGGAGATGCGCGAGGCCGCGGCGCAATGGCGCGACCCGCGCGGGCGGGCCGTGCCGATCCGCATGGGCATCAGCAGCGGGCCGGTCGTCGCCGGCGTCGTCGGAACGCGGAAGTTCTTCTACGACGTCTGGGGCGACGCGGTGAACGTGGCCGCCCGCATGGAGACGACCGGCGCCGAGGGCCGCATCCAGGTCTCCGCGGCCGCTTACGAGCGCCTGCGCGACGACTTCGTGCTGGAGCCGCGCGGCGAAATCGACATCAAGGGGAAGGGCGCGATGCCGACCTGGTTCCTGCTGGCGCGCAAACCGGCCGCGGCGCCAAGCGCGGTCGAGCGCGGCTAGTCGCCGGTGCGGACGCCGCGCTACAGTGGCCGCGATACGCGATGCAAGCGGGGCGACCGGCGCGTGATGGTCACGACGGGGCGGATGCGGTGAGCACGATCGTGGTGCTCGAGTGGGTCGGCGCCATCGGCGGCGCGGCCGGCGCGCTGCTGCTGGCGCTCAACCTGCGCTGGAGCGCCTGGGCGTTCCCGATCATGACGGTGTTCACCGTGCTGCTGTTCGGCGTTTCCGTGGCACTCGCCCGCTGGCCCAACGCGGCCCTGTTCGCCGCCTACACGGCCATCAACCTGCTGGGCGTCTACCGCTGGCTGATGACCCGGCCGAAGGCGTCTTCATAGTAGCGAGCTGCTCATCGATCTGTCCTTCCCCCGCTTGCGCAGGGCTGTCCGGGAAAAAGCGTTTGCACCAGGCTTGTCGTCCCCGCCAAAGCGGGGACCCGTGCCGACGCCGCCCGGCTTTCTCGCGGGAAGCACGCTGCCGGCGCCAGTTGCGCAAACCACGGTGCTTTTCTGCGTGAATCCGACATGCGGAGAGATGGGGCCCCGCTTTCGCGGGGACGACAAGGAGAGTCTCCGCCGGGCGGGGAGGCTTGCTCATGGGCGCCGTCCGCTACAGTGCCGATACTTGACGATATCGCCGCGAAACGGCTTGTTCGGCTGCGCGCGTTGAAAGCCGCATATACGTCGCAACCACCGCGATTTACTTAAGAATTTCTCTTCCTCTGCTCGTGACCACCGTCACTTACTCCGGCCCCCCTTTTCCCATACCATCCCTCGACTTGCGTTGTCCGGGCCGCGGGGCCCCGGGTGGCGCGCAACCCGAACCGAGTTAGGAAAGGTCATGTCGCGCCCGTCGTCCGGAGGTTCCTCGGAACATCGCAGCGCCCTTCCCGAGGGCACGCGGCTGCACAACTATGTTCTGGAGCAGGTGCTCGGCGCCGGCGGCTTCGGCATCACCTATCGCGCGCAGGAGGAGATCACCGAGCGCGCGGTCGCGATCAAGGAATACCTGCCGAGCTCGCTCGCCGTGCGCGAGCGCGACGGCATGACGGTGCAGCCGGTCAGCGAATCGTCGCGCCAGGATTACGATTGGGGCCTCACGCGCTTCCGCCAGGAGGCGCGCATGCTGCTCTCCATGCGGCATCCGAACATCGTGCCCTCGCTCAACTACTTCGAGGCGAACGGCACCGCCTATCTCGTGATGGAGTATCAGGAGGGTCAGACCCTCTCGCAGATCACGGCCGGCGCAACGACGCTCGAGGAGAGCGAGGTGCGCGAATTCCTCGATGCGCTGCTCGACGGCGTCGAGTCGGTGCACAAATCCGGCCTGCTCCACCGCGACATCAAGCCCGACAACATCTTCATCCGCAAAGACGGCACGCCGGTGCTGATCGATTTCGGCTCGGCGCGCCAGGCGCTCGGCCATCACAGCCAGTCGCTGACCGCGGTGGTGACCGACGGCTACGCGCCGTTCGAGCAATACGAGCGCGGCGGCGACCAGGGGCCGTGGACCGACATCTACGCGATCGGCGCGGTGATGTTCCGCTGCCTCGTCGGCCACCGCCCGCCCACGGCCACGAAGCGCCTTTCGGCGCAATACAAGGGCGCGCCCGATCCGGCGGCGCAGGGCTTCGCGACGCTGCGCGCGCGCGCCTCGAAGCAGCTCGCGCGCGCGATCGAAGGCGCGCTGATGGTTAACGCCGAGGACCGCCCGCAATCGATCGCCGATTTCCGCGCCTTGCTCGCCGATACCGGCGCGCGCGCCACGATGCGCCGCCAGGATGCGGCGGCGCCCACCCTGCTCGCCGGCACGCGGCCCGAGACCCAACGTGCGGGCACGCAAATGGCCGGCACGTTCAACGCCGGCACGGGCGAGAGCCATCGCACGATCAGCGCGCCGGTGAAGCGCCGGCGCGCGCTGCCGATCTATGCCGGTATCCTCGCGCTGCTGCTCAGCGGCGGCGCCGCGGCGGCCTATCTCGGCGTGGGCGGGATCGACATTCCCGGCTACACGCTCAATTCGCCCACCGAGGCGGCGCAGCGCAAGGCCGAGGAAGACGCCAAGCGCAAGGCGATCGAAGACGCGAAGCGCCGCGCCGACGAAGAGAAGGCGCGCGCCGATGCCGAAGAGAAGCGCCGCCTCGAAGAGGAGGAGGCGAAGCGTAAAGCCGACGAAGAGGCCAAGCGCCGCGCCGATGCCGACGCCAAGCGCCGCGCCGACGAAGAGGCGAAGCGCCGCGCCGATGCCGACGCGAAGCGTCGCGCGGATGAAGAAGCCAAGCGCCGCGCGGA
>CAYZSG010000091.1:13225-18640 GCA_964481045.1 uncultured Candidatus Odyssella sp.
CGCGCGGATGAAGAAGCCAAGCGCCGCGCGGACGAAGACGCGAAACGCCGTGCCGACGACGAGGCCAAGCGCCGCGCCGACGAAGATGCGAAGCGTCGCGCCGACGAGGAAGCCCGGCGCCGCGGCGACGACGAGGCGAAGCGCCGCGCGGACGCCGACGCCAAGCGCCGCGCCGACGAGGAAGCGAAACGTCGCGCGGACGAAGAGGCCAAGCGCCGCGCCGACGAGGAGCTGAAGACCGCCGCCGCGCGTCCGTCGTGGTATGCGGCCGATCGCAACCGCGGCCTCATCTATTTCCCGCGCAACAGCGCGGCGCTCGAAACCTCGGCCTGGCAGGCGCTCGCGCAGATCCTCGCCGATGCGCGCGCCGGCCGCATGCGCATTACGCTGGCCGCGTTCAGCGAGGCGGGCGAGCCGGGCGGCCTCGAGGGTGCGCGCCTGCGCCTGCGCCGTCTCGAAGGCATCCGCGCGTGGCTCGTGCAGCGCGGGATCGCGCCGCAGAACATCCGCATCCAGCACCAGGCCGCGCAAGGCGCGGGCGCCGACCACCGCTACGTGATGGTGTCGCTCGAGGGCGGGCCGGGCGCGGATCGTCCCGGCGTCGATCGCCCGGGCAACGATCGCCCCACCACGGACCGCCCGGACACGACCGAGCGCCGCTACTCGCAGGCCGAGCTCACGCTGATGATGTACCGCCTGCTGAAGGGCGCGGCGATGTCCACCAACATCAAGACCGAGGGCGACGCCGCGCTCGCCTCGGGCGCCGATGTCTCGGCCATCGCCGTGTGCGTGAACTGGGCGGCGACGACGCCGGAGAAGGTTTCGATCAACGGCGCCTATATGTGGAACTCGCGCACCGGCACGATGCTCCAGGAGCGCTCGCTGCGCGGCTGCCAGCAGATGAGCCGCCCCAACTGCGAATGCGTCGTGGTGGATGTCGGCGGCGGCAACGCCCTCCGCCTGCCCCCCGCCTGGTCGCAGAAATACGCGCGGCAGTAGGCGTCGATCGCCTTCCCCCGCGCGGCGGGGGAAGGCTGTCGTGGTCGTCTTCCGCCGGTCATTCCGCCGCGGCGGCGGCGCTCATGAAGCTCCGGTCGAGCCCCATCTGCGCGGCCACCGGCTGCTCGGCGGCGAGTGCCGCCGCCATCGCCGGCAGCGCGACCTGGCGCCTGAAGAAGGCCGCGAGCTTCGGATAGCGGCGCGCGTCGATCGCGTAGCCCAGATAGCGGAGGTTGACGAAATTCGAGGTGACGGCGATCTCGCCGATGCCGAGACGGTCGGCGGCGAGCTCGCCCGCGGCCGCGCGGCCCTCGAGATAGCCGAACGCCTTCGGAATCGCATGGCCTTCGATCGCGGCGATTGCGGACGGATCGCTCTCCTGCTTCAGGATGTTCGGGCGGATCACCTTCTGGAAGAAGAGCCCGTGCACGACTGAAGGAAAGAGGGTTCCGTCGGCGTATTCCTCGAGCCACAGCGCCCGCGCCAGCGCGCGCGGCTCGGTGGGGTACAGAGCCGGCGATGGATGCAGACGCTCGAGCCAGGCGCAGATGACCGAGGAATCGGGCAGCGTGAAATTGCCGTCGGCCGCGACCGGAATCTTGCCTGTCGGGCTCAGCGCGTCCCAATCCGCCGGCGGCGCGAACGGAATCACCGGCACGTTTTCGAACGGCACGTTCTTCGCGTGCGCGGCAACGAGCACCTTCCGCGTGTGGACGGAAATCGGAACGCCATGGATCTTCAGCATGTCGCTTCTCCGGGTGTGAGGGGGCAGGCACGGCTCCGCCGGCGCGGAATCGCGGGCGCGGTTCCGGGAAACGCCGGCGGGAAGGGGAGGGACGCGGGGGCGGCCTCAGGCCGCCTTGGCCACCGGGAACTGGACTTCGATCACCGAGTGCTCTTCGTCCGGCGGCTGGAACGGGGGCTCCAGGAACACCTCGCGGCACGGGCCGGCGACCGTGAAGCCGTTGGCCTCCATCCACACGCCGAGCGCGCCGAAGGCGAGATGGGCCTGATAGGTGGGCCCGCCGCGCACGATGGCGGCCGACATCTCGATCGCCGGAAGCTCCGTGGGCTTCATCTCGAGCCTGTCGAACAGCGGAATGCGCGACTTGCGCTCCTCGGCGAGGCCGATGCCGATCTCGAGATCGAGCCGCTCGTCGTCGAAATCGGAATGCGCGACGACGATCAGCGGGCCGCGCGCCTCGGCCGGCACGGCGCGGCGCGTCGCCGTCAGCACCGCCTTCAGCATCGCGACCGCGCCCTGCATGCCGGCAAACTCGGAGCGCACGGCAAGATAGGGCTGCGCCGGCACGCGCTTCACGACCACGTCGTAGTCGGCCATGGCGCCCTGCTCCTCGATCTGCCTGAGGCGCGATTCGATGTGGCGCAGGCGAGACTGCTCGGCGGCGAGCGACTGCTCGAGCTCGGCTTTCTTCAGCATCAGCATGCCGCGGATCTCGCCGGGCGAGATCCGGTCGTCGACCATCTTCGCGATCTGGTCGAGCGACAGGCCAAGCTCCTTCAGGGCCAGTATGCGGTTGAGGCGCGGAAGCTGGTCCGCGCTGTAGTAGCGGTAGCCGGTCGCGGGATCGATGCGCAGCGGCTTCAGGAGGCCGAGGCTGTCGTAATAGCGCAGCAAGCGCCCGGAGACGCGCGCGATCTGGGAAAATTCGCCGATGCGAAACATGGGACGGGGCACCGCGTTGGCTCGAACGCGCGGCACTCTCCGGCTTTACGCTACGTCAAAGTCAAGCGGGTTTTTGCTCCCACTTCGCCCAAATCACCTTCTTCATGCCGCCGCAGCCCGCGCAATTGGCGTCGGCGCGCAAGAAACCCCCGGTCGTCGCGAGTGCGCTGGTGGCCTGTTGCGCTTGCTGCGGCCGCGCCAGCTTCAGCCGGATCTTGAGGCAATTGTCGCAGAAACCACGGCCTTTGTTGGCATTGAGGAATTCGGCGATTCGTTCCGGCACTGTCATTTGCGCACCCCGACGCGCCCGCTGGCGCAGCTACTCCGCCGCCATGCGCTCCGTGCCGCCGAGCGCGCCGGAGCTCTTGATCTCGGCGATCTGCTTCTCGCCGAGCTTCAGCACGTCGCGGAGGATCTCCTCGGTGTGCTCGCCCAACAGCGGCGAGCGCTTCACTTCCGAGACGCTGTCGGACATCTTGATCGGGTTGCCGACGGTCAGATACTTGCCCCGCGTCGGGTGATCGACCTCGACGACGGTCCCGGTCTTGCGCAGCGATTCGTCCTCGGCGATCTCCTTCATCGAGAGGATCGGCCCGCACGGAATGTCGTACTGGTTGAGGATGTTCATCGCCTCGAACTTCGTCTTCGTCATCGTCCATTGCTCGATGCGCGCGAAGATCGCCTTCAAGCGCGGCAGGCGCGCCTTGGGCGTCCTGTAATCCGGGTGCGTCTTCCACTCCGGCTCGCCGATCACGTCGCAGATCGCTTCCCACACCGGCGCCTGGGTGATGAAGTAGATGTAGGCGTTGGGGTCGGTCTCCCAACCGCGGCACTTCAGGATCCAGCCCGGCTGGCCGCCGCCCGAATCATTGCCGGCGCGCGGCACCGCGTCGCCGAACGGTACGCCTTCGCCGTACTGGCTGTACTCGGTGAGCGGCCCGTGCGCGAGGCGCTGTTGGTCGCGCAGCTTGACGCGCGCGAGGTTGAGCACGCCGTCCTGCATCGCGCACAGCACCTTCTGGCCCTTGCCCGTGGTCATGCGCTGGTAGAGCGCGGCCACGATGCCGAGCGCCAAGTGAAGCCCGGTGCCGCTGTCGCCGATCTGGGCGCCGGTCACGAGCGGCGGGCCGTCGCGGAAGCCCGTCGTCGAGGCCGAGCCGCCGGCGCATTGCGCGACGTTCTCGTACACCTTGCAGTCCTCGTAGGGGCCGGGGCCGAAGCCCTTGACCGACGCCACGATCATGCGCGGGTTGAGCTTGTGGATGTACTCCCAGGTGAGGCCCATGCGGTCGAGGACGCCGGGCGCGAAATTCTCCACGAGCACGTCGCAATATTTGATCAGCCCGTCGAGCACCTCTTTCCCCTTGGGGTTCTTGGTGTCGAGCGTGATCGAGCGCTTGTTGTGGTTCAGCATCGTGAAATAGAGGCTGTCCACGTCGGGGATGTCGCGCAATTGCCCGCGCGTGATGTCGCCGGTGCCGGGCTTCTCGATCTTGATCACGTCCGCGCCGAACCAGGCGAGGAGCTGCGTACAGGTGGGGCCCGACTGCACATGCGTGAAGTCGAGGATTTTGACGCCGTCGAGGGCTTTGCCCATGTCCTTGTCCTCCAGTCTCGATCGAATGGCCGAAGCCGCCCTTGCGGCGACTAGGCCTGCTTTTTCTTGAGCGCGCTTTGCGGATTGAGGTTGCCGATGCGGCCGCTCTCGCTGCCGGCGGCGGGATCGATCACCGCGTTGATCAAGGTCGGCTTCCCCGAATCGAGCGCCGCGTTCACCGCACGCCTCAAATCGTCGGGCGAGGTCGCGTTGACGCCGACGCCGCCGAACGCCTCCATCATCTTGTCGTAGCGCGCTCCCGCGACAAACACGGTCGTCGCCGGGTCGGCGCCGGCCTTGTTCACGTCGGTGCCGCGATAGATGCCGTTGTTGTTGAAGATCACGACGCATACCGGCAGGCCGTAGCGGCAGATCGTCTCCACCTCCATGCCGCTGAAGCCGAACGCGCTGTCGCCTTCCACCGCAAGCACCGGATGCCCGGTCTCGACCGCGGCGGCGATCGCCTGTCCCATGCCGATGCCCATGACGCCCCAGGTGCCGACGTCGAGGCGCTTCCGCGGCTTGTAGATGTCGATGACGCCGCGCGCGAGGTCGAGCGTGTTGGCGCCTTCGTTGACGAGGATCGTCTCGGGCCGCTCCTTGATGATCGTGCGCAGCACGCCGAGCGCGCCGTGATAATCCATCGGCACGTTGTTGTTCATCAGGCGCGGCGCCATCTTCGTCACGTTCTCGTCGCGCTTCGTCCTGACGGCGCCGGTCCAATCCGCCGGCGGCGCGTCCCATTTGCCCATGGCGTCGAGGAGGGCCTGCACGCAGGAGCCGATGTCGCCGACCACGGGCGCGGCGATCTCGACATTGCTGTCCATCTCCTTGGGCTCGATGTCGATCTGGATGAACTTCTTGGGCGCATCGCCCCACTGCTTGCCCTTGCCGTGCGAGAGCAGCCAGTTGAGCCGCGCGCCGATCATCACGACGACGTCGGAGTCTTTCAGCACGGTCGAGCGCGCCGCGCCGGCGCATTGCGGATGCGTGTCGGGCAAGAGGCCTTTGGCCATGCTCATCGGAAGGAACGGCACGCCGCTCTTCTCGACGAAGGCGCGGATCGCGTCGTCGGCCTGCGCATAAGCCGCACCCTTGCCGAGGATGATCAGCGGCCGCTTCGCACTCTTGA
>CAYZSG010000092.1:0-1319 GCA_964481045.1 uncultured Candidatus Odyssella sp.
CGTCTGAGGAAGGCTGCTGCCCCTTTGGCGGGGAATGTGGACGTATAGGCTGCGGTGCCACGTCGCCGAGAGATGTTTCGCTGCCGCGCCAAGCGGCGCTCAACATGACGGGCTTGAATGGGTGGGCGCGGCGGCGCCTTGAGGCCCCCGCAATTTTTCCGGCCAAGCGCGGGATTTGCCGTGGCGAAACGGAAATCGGGAGGCTTTATCGCGTGTCGGCAATAAATACTATTATATTATATGAAGTCAGTAATAATTGCTGTAGATAGTGCGATTCATCACAGAAATATATCGGCGTTCTGGGCAGATTACGGGCAACAGACGGCCTGCCGCCCGACCCGCGCGGCAAATCCAACCCAATAGGAGGCTCCCATGCCCATACCGCAAATCGTCCACATTCCCGAGGCCGACGACAATTACATCCAGATGTCCGTGAAAGACGGCCTCGCGATCGGCAAGCACGGCGTCTGGAACGACATCCAAGGTTCGAGCGCCGACGACGACATCATCGGCGGCGATTCCGGCAACCTCATCGACGGCGGCCAAGGCAACGACATCATCCTCGGCGGCGCCGGCAGCAGCATCATCCATGGCGGCGCCGGCAGCGACACGATCATCGGCGGCCATTCCGGCAATCTGCTGTATGGCGGCTCCGGCAAAGACCTGATCTCGGGCGGCGACGGCGCCGACGGCATCTGGGGCGGCTCGGGCTCCGACATGATCATGGCCGGCGGCGGCGACGACGAAGTGTGGACCGGCAAGCCCGGCAGCTGGGGCGAAGACAAATTCGCCGAGACCAAGGATCTCGACACCGTGTTCGGCGGCACCGGCAACGACATCATCCACGGCAGCCATGGCCGCGACTTCCTGTGGGGCGAAGAAGACAACGACACGCTCGACGGCGGCGCGAACGACGACATGCTCGACGGCGGCACCGGCGACGACAAGCTCTACGGCGGCGCGGGGAACGACACGCTCGACGGCGGCGACGACAGCGACATCCTCGACGGCGGACATGGTGCCGACCACATCGACGGCGGCGACGGCTGGGACACGCTCACCTATGAGAACTCCGACGCCGGGGTGTCCGTCAATCTCCACACCCATAACGGTTTCGGCGGCGACGCCGAAGGCGACTGGGTCGACGGCATCGAACATCTCGTCGGCAGCAAGTTCGAAGACTGGCTGACCGGCGACAACGAGATGAACTTCATCGAAGGCGCCGGCGGCGATGACCACATCTTCGGCATGGACGGCGCCGACATCCTCGCGGGCGGCGACGGCCGGGACGAACTGCACGGCGGTGACGGCGACGACAC
>CAYZSG010000092.1:1329-18584 GCA_964481045.1 uncultured Candidatus Odyssella sp.
GATAACCCGGCGCGACGCTAGGCCCGGGCGGCCTCCGGGGGACGGTTGGGGCGCTCGACGGCGGCAGGGACGACGATATCCTTGTCGGCGGCGACAAACACGACATGCTGACCGGCGGGACCGGCAGCGACACGTTCAAGTGGTTCTCGACCGATGGAATCGCCGACACGGTCACCGACTTCGAAACCGGCAAGGGCGGCGACAAAATCGATCTCGCCAAGCTGTTCGAGGCCTACAAGGTGCCGGTGCACGATCTCAACGCGGCCCTGCTCGAGGGCTTCATCCAGCTCCAGGACATCAACACCGATGGCCACCACGACACGCTGATCCTGTTCGACGCGGACGGGTTCGGCGGGCCGGGCGGAGCGGTGGAGATCGCGGTTCTCAACGACGTGTACTTCACGCAGCTCAAGGACTGGAACTTCCAGCTCTAAGGCGCCGGGTCGCCTGGCGTCGTGCGAAAGCAGGGGCGGCCGCGCGGCCGCCCCTGTGCCATTTGCGCCACGCCCGTCGCGAAAAACGCGGTAACTCGTTAGACCCGCACGAAAATTTACCAGCGGGCCGGTTGACGCGGGAACGGACCGGGGGCAAGCTTCGCCATAAGAGGGGAGCGGGGAATGAGCCAGAAGACGATCACCCGGGCTGATTTGGGCGATGCCGTGTATCAGACGGTGGGCCTCTCGCGGAACGAATCGGCCAAGCTGGTGGAGCAGGTGCTCGACGAGGTGGTGGAAGCGCTGATCCGCGGCGAGGCGGTGAAGCTTTCGTCGTTCGGCAGCTTCATGGTGCGCAAGAAGGGCCAGCGCATCGGGCGCAATCCCAAGACCGGGCAAGAGGTGCCGATCCTGCCGCGCCGCGTGCTCGTGTTCCGCGCGTCGAACCTCTTGAAGTCCCACATCAACAAGCCCAAGCCCCCCGGCGAACCGACGCGCTGACCGTCATGACCGAGCCCGAGCCGCCGATCAACGACAATGGCGTACCGCGCGGCGCGGAGCGCGAGATCGCCGAGGGCGAGGACAAGGCGCCGTCCGCCTATCGCACGATCAGCGAAGTCTCGGCGCAGCTCGACGTGCCGCAGCATGTGCTGCGCTTCTGGGAGACGAAATTCGCGCCGCTGCGGCCGATGAAGCGCGGCGGCGGGCGCCGCTACTATCGCCCGGAAGACGTGACCCTGCTCGCGAAGATCAAGGGCTGGCTCTACGACGAGGGCCTCACGATCAAGGGCGCGCAGAAGCGCCTGAAAGGCCGCGGCATCCGCCAGGCACTGGCCGAAGACGCGCCGAAGGCGATCCCGCTCGCCGATCCCGCGCGCAAGGAGCTCGCGGCGCTGTTGGGCGAGCTCAAGGAAATCCGCGCGGCGCTGGATTGATCGTTCACGCGGCGTGCGGGAAGCGCGCTGGCCGAGCGTTCATTCTATGACCTCGTCGGCGCGGACGAGCAGCGTGCTCGGGACGTTGAGGCCGAGGGCCTTCGCGGTCTTCAGGTTGACGATCAGCTCGAATTTCGCGGCCTGCTCGACCGGGAGATCGGCCGGCTTCGCGCCCTTCAGAATCTTATCGACATAGGCGGCGCCGCGGCGGAACTGCTCGGGGATGTCGGGCCCGTAGGTCAGCAGCCCGCCGGCTTCAGCCTGCTCGCGCGTGCCGTAGATCGCCGGCAGGCGCGCGCGCCGCGCGAACGCCACGATCTGCGCAGTGTGCTGGGTCGTCATCGGGTCGGGCATGACCAGCATCGCCTGCGCCTCCGCCTTCACGATTCCTGCGAAGGCGGCCTCGAATTCGTCCGGACCGCGCGCGCCGTGGGCCGTCATGTGCACGCGCAGCGCGGCGGCCGCCGCTTGCGCCTCGCGGATCATCTGTGCCTGAAAAACCGCGTTGGCGGGGTTCCAGAGGATCGCGACGCGCTCCGCGGCCGGCACGGCCTCCTTCAGCACTTCGAGCGTCTTTCCGATGACGCCCGAGGACATCGACGATGTCCCGGTCACGTTGCCGCCGGGCCGCGCGAGGCTCGCGATGAGGCCGGCGCCAACGGGATCGGACACGCCGAGCATCACGATCGGGATGGTGCGCGTCGCGTCGCGCGCGGCGAGCGAGGCCTGTGTCACGCCAGCGGCGATGATGTCAGGGTGCAGCGCCACGAGTTCGGCGGCGAGCGCAGGCAGGCGCTCGAAGCGGCCCGCAGCGTAGCGCGGCACGAGCGCCATGTTCTTGCCATCGGCATAGCCGAGCTCGGCGAGGCCGCGCAGGAACATGCGGTTGCTGCCGAGCGCGGGCGAGGCCGGAGATAGGAAGCCGATCGCGGGAAGCCTGTTCGCCGGCTGGGCACGAGGCGCGCCCGCGGATGCGGCGGCGGATGCGGCGCCGCCGAGCAGGCGGACGAAATCGCGCCGCCGCATATCCGCGCTCATGCGCTGTCGAGCTTCGCCAGCTCGCGGCGCATCAGCTTGCCGGTGCTCGTCATCGGCAACGAGGGCACGAAGCTCACCGCGCGCGGGACTTTGTAGGCGGCGAGTTCCTTGCGGCAGAAATCGAGCAGGTCCTTCTCGCTGGCGGCGGCGCCCGGCTTCAGCACGACATAGGCCTTCGCGAGCTCGCCCTTGAGCTTGTCGGGCACGCGGCCCACGGCCGACATCGCCACCGCCGGATGCGCCGCAAGCACGCGCTCGATCTCGGCCGGGAACACTTTGAAGCCCGCGGTGTTGATCATGTCCTTCTTGCGATCGACGATATAGACGTAACCCTGCGCGTCCATCTTCGCGAGATCGCCGGTGTGCATCCAACCGTCGGGCTCGATCGTCTCCTTCGTCGCCTTCTCGTTGCCGAAATAGCCCTGCATCACGATCGGGCCCTTGATCATCAGTTCGCCGACTTCGCCGGCGGGCATCGTTTTCTTCGCGTCCTCGCTGTCGGCGATCTTCGCGGAGACGTAGGGGAGGGCGACGCCGATCGAGCCGAGCCGGTTTTCCGCATACCACGCGTGCGTCGTGCCGAGCCCGGCGAGCTCGGTCATGCCCCAGAGATCGAGCAGCGGGCAACCGAATTTCTTCTCCACCTCCTGGCCCTTGGCGATCGGCATGGTCTGGCCGCCGACCGTGCAGCGCGTGAGCGAGGACAGGTCGTATTTCGAAAGCTCGGGGTGCGCCAACAGCATCATGTAGGCGGTCGGCACGCCCTCGAACATCGTCGCGCGGTGCTCCTGGATCGCCTCGAGCACGGCGAGCTCCTCGAAGCGGCGGATCAGCGCGAGCGTGCCGCCGTAGAAGAAGCAGCCGTTCATCACGACGTTGCCGTAAACGTGCGCGCAGGGAAGCGCCGTCACGATCGTGTCGTGCTCGGTGCGCCGGTGCATGATCGCGGTGAGCGCCGTGTTCATCAGCACGTTGCGGTGCGAGAGCATGGCACCCTTGGGATGCCCGGTCGTGCCCGAGGTGTAGCAGATCGTCGAGAGCGCATCGGTCTCGACGGCGGGCGAGCGGAACGTGTCCTTGCCCTTGCCGGTGAGATCCTCGAAGGCCCGGGCGCCGGCCGGCGCCTCGCCGCCGAACAGGATCACGTGCTCGAGCGGCGTGTCCTTCCGCACGTCGAGGAGCGCCGCGCCCTTGTCGGCCGAGGCCACGATCGCGCGCGCGCCGCAATCGCGCGCGACATAGGCGACCTCGGTCGGCGTGAACATCACGTTCAACGGATTGACGACCGCGCCGGTCTTCAGGATACCGTAGTAGGAGACGATCCACTCCCAGCTGTTGCCGGAATAGAGCGTCACGCGGTCGCCGGGCCTGATGCCGAGGCCTTTCAGCGCGTTGGCGAGACGGCAGGCATAGGCGTCGATCTCGGCGAAGCTGAACCAGCGCCCCTCGAACGCGAGCGCCGGCTTGCTGCCGAAGCGCTCCGCCGCCGCCGAGGTGACTTGCGCCAGGTTCTTCAGCATTCCCGAATCCTCCCCGCCGCCGCCCGGTTCGTCCGCGCGGCGCGCATCGCCCGACTTTAGCATGGCAAGAAAGCCGCACAACGCCATGTTCTGGCGAGAGGATCGCGTTGATCTCCCGCCATTGCTTGCGGAGAAGAAACAGCTAAGATCGCAACCGAGAGGTAGCGGAGCCGGTGCGCTCCGTGGCGGGGAACACGGATCGGAGGCAGCAATGCGCTCTGCGCGCGCGGCTGTAGCGCTGTGTTTCGGCGGCGCTACTTTTGCCCTGTTTCTCGTCTGCGGTCTTGGCGCAATCTCGCAAGTCCGCGCTCAGGGCCTGATCTTCGAACCGCCCGACGCCTACACCGCGTTTCCCAAGCTCGAACGCCATCGCGCCTTCCTGCCCGAGCGGGTTGATCTTTCCGCGCGTTTCCCCACGCCGGGCGATCAGGGCGATCAGGGATCGTGTGTCGGCTGGGCGGTCGGCTACGCCGCGCGCAGCTACTACGCGGTGATCCGCGAAGGGCGGCCGCGCAATCAGATCGGCGAGATCCCGAGCCCGTCCTACATCTACGGCGCGATCAAGCCGGAAGGCGACTGCAACACGGGCTCGCAAATCCCGCGCGCGCTCGATCTGCTCGCGCGCGCCGGTGCCCAAAGCCTTGCGAGGCATCCCTACAACGATCGCATGTGTCCGGCGCCCAACCGCGTCGCGAGTTCGCAGTTTCGCATTGCCAACTGGCGCGCGCTCACGATCGGCCAGATCGACGACGCGAAGGGAGCGCTCGCCAAGGGCCATCCGGTCGTGATCGGTTCGCGGCTCACCCGCGAGTTCTCGAACCTGCGCGGCGACGTGGTCTGGAACGGCGAGGGCGTATTGGCGCCCGGCGGCCACGCGATGACGCTGGTGGGCTACGACGAGCGCCGGCAGGCCTTCAAGCTCATCAATTCGTGGGGCACGCGCTGGGGCGACGGCGGCTTCGGCTGGATCTCCTACGACGCCTACCGGCGGTTCGTGATCCAGGCCTATGTCATGGACGTGGCCGCGGGGCCGCGCCCGGCGCCGTTCACGCCGGTACCCCCGCCGCCGCCGCCGAAGCGCGTTTCGAGCTTCGAGGTCGGAATCCTGGTCCATGGAGACCTGGTGGCGCGCGGCGACGCGAGCAGCCCGACGCCCAATGCCCAGGCGTGCCAGGCGCGCTGCATCGACGAAGCGCGCTGCGCGGCGTGGCGCTGGTGGAACGAGACCGAGACGATGTTCGCGCGCCAGTGCAGCTTGTTCGGCGCCGTGCGCAAGCGCGGCCCCGACTCGCGCGCGACATCGGGCGTGGTGAGTTTCACGCCCGTGCCCGGCCCGTCGCCGCGGCCCGCCCCGCCCGCGATCACCTTCGATCCGCCGCTTTCGAGCTATCAATGCGCGTCGCTGACGGTCGCCCAGGCCGCGACCGGCACCGTCGTGCGCGGCTTCGTCGGCACCGAGGCCGATCTCGGCAAGCTTTTCGAATCGGCCAAGCGCGTCGGCGTCCGCGTCGAGGTGGCGGTGCGTCCGTGGCCGCAATGCGAGACGCTGCTGACATTCAAGGAGGCGTTCGCCGAGCCGGGCGCGCCGGACCTGCGCCTGCGCGGCGACAGGCGCCTCTACCGGAAGGGCGATCCGCTGATCATCGAAGTGACGACACCGCCCACGCCGAACTACCTCTACCTCGTCTACGTGCAGGCGAGCGGCGGCGTCGTCTATCTCGTGCAGCCGCGCGCGCCCGCGCCCTCGCCGCAGCCGCCGGGCCGCACGATCGTGCTCGGCGACGGCAGCGGCGGCGGGCCGAAATTCACGATCGACGGCCCCTACGGCGACGAGATGATCATCGCGATCGCCTCGGAGAGCCCGCTGTTCGACGAAGGGCGGCCCTCGCCCGAAGCCGAGCGCGATTTCCTGACCGCGTTCCGCAAGGCGCTGCTGGTGCGGCCCTCGTCCGACGCGGCGCGGCGCAAGGTTTCCGGCGCGTGGATTGCGCTCACGACCAAGGAGAAATGACGATGCGCAGAATCCTCATCGTTTGCGCCGTGGCCGCCCTGGCCGCATCGCCGCCGCCCGCCGCCGCGCAGGGCACGCCCGGATCCGAGGAGATCATCAAGAAGCTCGAGCCGCAGCCGCGCACGCGCTCGCTGAAGCCGCGCGGCGTGAAGGTGGAGGAGGGGCCGAATCCGGAAGGGCCGCCTTCGATCAACCTCTACATCAACTTCGAGTTCAACTCCGACAAGCTCGGCACCGATGCGCAGATCGTGCTGCGCAATCTCGGCCAGGCGCTCAAGGACCCGCGCCTCGCCAAGTTTCGCTTCACGATCGCCGGCCACACCGACGCGGTCGGCGACGCCGCCTACAACCAGACGCTCTCCGAGCGCCGCGCCAAGGCGGTGCAGGACTATCTCGTGTTCCACTACGGAATCGACCTGCAGCGCCTGAAGTCCGTGGGCTACGGCAAGACGCGCCTGCTCGACTCGGCCAAGCCCGCCGACGGCGTGAACCGCCGCGTGCAGATCGTCAACGAGGGCGAGGGGTCGTAAGCGCCGGAATTCGATTGCCGCGGCAAGTCGCGCGTGACTCGGGTCTTAAGGAGGAAATACGTGCTTCTGACCGGAGTTCTTTGGATGGCTCTATTCTCCGCGCTGGTGGCAGCTTCCGCGCCCGCGTTGGCCGAGAAACGCGTGGCGCTGGTGATCGGCAATGGGGCGTACAAGCATGCGCCGGCGCTGGCCAATCCGAAGAACGACGCCGAAGGCATGACGGCGGCACTCAAGCGCATGAAGTTCGAGGTCGTGTCCGGGGTCGATCTCGACAAGCCGGCGTTGGAGCGGCTGCTGCGGGACTTCGCGCAGAGGATCGAGGGTGCCGATGTGGCACTCGTCTTCTACGCCGGACACGGGCTCCAGGTGCACGGGCGCAACTACTTCGTGCCGGTCGATTCGAAGCTCGAGCGCGAAAGCGATCTCGATTTCGAGGCCGTGCCGCTCGAGCTCCTGCAGCGCTTGATGGAGCAGGGCCAGCGCACCAACATCATCGTGCTCGACGCCTGCCGCGACAATCCGCTCGCGCGCAACCTCGCGCGCTCGATGGGCACGCGCTCGGTCGGCATCGGGCGCGGGCTCGGCCAGGCCCAGGCCGGCGTCGGCACACTCATCGTCTATGCGACCCAACCCGGCAACGTGGCGCTCGACGGGCAGGCGAAGAACAGCCCGTTCACCGAAGCGCTGCTGAAGCACATCGAGGCGCCCGGGCTCGAAGTGCGCCTCGTCGTAAGCCGCGTGCGCCAAGCCGTGATCGCGGCGACCAAGGGCAAGCAGGTGCCGTGGGACTCGTCCTCGCTCGTCGGCGAAGTCTATCTCGCCGCGATGCCGGCGGCGCCCGAGTCGACGCCGCCCGCCGCGACCGACGCGCCGCGCGGCCCCGCGCCCGAACAGGAGACGGTGTTCTGGCAATCGATCCAGAACAGCAAGAGCGCCGCCGATTTCAAGGCCTATCTCGAGAGGTATCCGAACGGCACCTTCGCCGCGCTGGCGAAAATTCGTCTCGCCGAAATCGAGAAAGCGGCGGCGGTGACGCCGCCGCCGCCGCCTGAAAAACGGGTGCCCGAGAAGACCGAACAGCCCGCAAAGCCGGCGGCCCCACAGCGCACATCGTCCTGGGTCCCCGGGGCACACCACGATTTCGACAACCAACCTTTGGATTTGTCCCTGCGGGTGAAAACGGCAACGACCGGCCAGTGCCAGGCGCGATGCCTCGCCATCCCGACGTGCGTCGGCTGGTCACATCAAGCCAAGCCCGGAGGGACCACGACGGGCATTTGCGACCTTTTCGGCAGGATCAACGGCAAGTTCGTCTCCAATCCCCTGTTCATCTCCGGCGTGATCCGCGCGACGCCGGCCGCGGCGCCAGCCCAACCGGCGTCGCCAAAACCGGCGGCACGCATGGATTCACCGATCGCGGAAATCAGGCGAAAGGCGCTTGCGCGCGAGAAGGAGAATGGATTTTGCGCCAGCGTGCCGTGGCAGAGCCTTGGCGCTAGCTCCTTAACCGCGTTTATCGATCAGCCGCGCGGCGCCACGTTTACGAATGCGGTGCAGTCAGGGTGCAGCGTCTTCCAGATCGTCGCGATCGGCGTTGCCCGAGGCGACGCCAGCTTGCGAATCCAGCCAGGGTCAAGGTGCATCAAGATGGTGGAGTGGATATGCGACACCACCGCCGATTGCCGCCAGCGCAATGTGACTTTCTGCAAGACCGACCATCCGTCTTTTTCGCCGGGGTGCAAGTGCGAGTGAACCAAAGGTCGATTCATGGCTGATACCCACCGCGCTGCGGGCAACCCTCGATATCGGGAGTAGCCGCGATGGCCCCTTTGAAGCGCCTCGCCGCGTTCCTGATTGCGCTACTGTGGTTCGCCCCGCCCGCCCTCGCCGAGAAGCGCGTGGCGCTCGTCATCGGCAACTCGGCCTACAAGCACGCGCCGGCGCTGGCGAACCCGAAGAACGACGCGGAGGGCATGGCGGCGGCGCTGGCGCGGCTGAAGTTCGAGGTCGTCGCCGGTACCGATCTCGACAAGCCGGCAATGGAGCGGCTGCTCCGCGCGTTCGCGCAGAAGCTCGCCACCGCCGACGTGGCGCTCGTCTTCTATGCCGGCCACGGCCTTCAAGTGCACGGGCGCAACTATCTCGTCCCCATTGACGGCAAGCTCGAGCAGGAGACCGACCTCGCCTTTGAGGCGGTGCCGCTCGATCTCGTGCAGGGCCTGATGGAGCAGGGCCAGCGCACGAACATCATGATTCTGGACGCGTGCCGCGACAACCCGCTCGCGCGCAACCTCGCGCGCACGATGGGCACGCGTTCCACTTCGATCGGCCGCGGCTTGGGCGAGGCCAAGGCCGGCGTCGGCACGCTCATCGTGTATGCGACGCAGCCCGGCAACGTGGCGCTCGACGGCGACGACGGCAAGAACAGCCCATTCACGGCCTCATTGCTGAAACACATCGAGGCGCCCGGGCTCGAGATCCGGCAGGTGCTGACGCGCGTGCGCAACGAGGTGATCACCGCCACGCGCGACAAGCAGGTGCCGTGGGACTCCTCCTCGCTGCGCGGCGACTTCTTCTTCGCCGCGGCGCCGGCCAAGCCCGACACGCCTCCCGCCTCGACCCCGACGCCGCCCACCGACAATGAGGGCCTTTTCTGGTCGTCGATCAAGGACAGCGGCAACATCGCGCACTTCAAGGCCTATCTCGCGCGCTGGCCCGAGGGCGTGTTCGCCGCCCTGGCCAGGATCAAGGTCGACGAATTGGAGAAGGCCGCGCTCCGCGCCGACGAGGACCGGAAGCGCAGGGACGACGAGTCGAAAAAAGAAATCCCGGCGAAAATCGCTAGCGCGCGGCAGAGCATCAAGGACGCGCGCGCGGCGCTCGCCGCGAAGCGCTATGCCGATGCGAAGCGCCACGCGGCGGCGGCCAGCACGGCCTCCGACCAAGCGACCAAAGGCGACGCTGGCTCGTCCGATGCTCAAGCGCTCGCGCGCGACGTGGCGACATTGTCGAAGGACGTCGCGGACGCGCTCGCGGCCTATGTACGCCCCCGTCTCGCCCGCGCGCGCCAGCTCGTGAACGCCGCGCGCTTCGACGAAGCCAAGCGCATCCTCGACGAAGCCGCGCAACTCGTCGAAGGTTCGCCCGAGATCGCCGCCGCGCGGCGCGAGTACGAGGCGGCGCGCGCGCGCCCTCCTGCGGCGCCTGGGTCGGCGCGGAGTTCAACGATCGAAGTGGGCATCATACTTGCCGGCGCCGCAATAGGTGACGCCAGAACGGTTTTCACCGCGGAAATTTGCGCATCCAGCTGCGTGCAGCATCCGGGATGCGTGGGTTGGGCTTACTTCAAATCACAAGCCCAGTGCACCCTCAACAGAACCATCACTGGCCGGGTCAGAAATGAGGGCTGGACGTCGGGCGCTATACTCGCGACGGCGCGCAAGCCTGACGGCGCTGCGCCCAGTGCGCCAACCCACCCAGCGACGCCGATCTCGGGGAGGCCGGACGAGTTGTGCCGCCCGGGCACCGCGCGTTTCGTCGGCGGACACCAGTTTGGCGATCAGGGACAGTTTGCCTGTAGAGGCTTCTTCAGTCCGGAAAACCTTCGCACGGAAGGCGCAATTCTACGGTGGCAAATTCGCTATCACGAGGGCAAGACCGAATGTTCGTGTAACTTGAAAACCGCGCGCTGAGTACGCGCCGCACGAGATCGCCAAAATGCGAGCGACTATGGGTATCAGACAAGGCGTGTTTATGAGTTGTATCGCACGGCTGGTGCTACCCTTCGTGATCGCCTGCCTCGCCTTCCCGGCTATGGCGGAAAAGCGCGTGGCGCTCGTCATCGGCAACGCGGCCTACAAGCATGCGCCGGCGCTGGCCAATCCCAAGAACGACGCCGAGGGCATGGCGGCCGCGCTGAAGCGGCTCAAGTTCGACGTGCTGGCGGGCACCGATCTCGACAAGCCGGCGATGGAGCGGCTGCTGCAGGCCTTCTCGCTGAAGCTCGAGACGGCCGACGTGGCGCTTATCTTCTATGCCGGCCACGGCCTCCAGGTGCACGGGCGCAATTACCTCGTGCCGGTGGACGGCAAGCTCGACCGCGAGGCCGATCTCGTCTTCCAGGCCGTGCCGCTCGACGTGATCCAGGGTCTGATGGAGCAGAGCCAGCGCACCAACATCATGATTCTGGACGCGTGCCGCGACAATCCGCTGGCGCGCAACCTCGCGCGCACGATGGGCACGCGCTCTGCCTCGATCGGCCGGGGCCTCGGCGAGGCCAAGGCCGGCATCGGCACGCTCATCGTGTATGCGACGCAGCCCGGCAACGTGGCGCTCGACGGCGATACGAAGAACAGCCCGTTCACCGCGGCGCTCTTGAAGCACATCGAGGCGCCGGGCCTCGAGATCCGCCAGGTGCTGACGCGCGTGCGCAATGACGTGATTACAACCACGCGCGAGAAGCAGGTGCCGTGGGATTCGTCCTCGCTGCGCGGGGATTTCTTCTTCGCCGCGGCGGCGGGCGCGCCCGAGACGAAAGCGCCGGCCGAGACGAAGCCGGGCGAAACCAAGCCGCCGGCCGCGACCGACCCGCCGCCGCGCGGGGCGGACGGCGAGATCGTGTTCTGGCAATCGATCAAGGACAGCAAGAACGCCGCCGACTTCAAGGATTATCTTGCGCGCTGGCCGAGTGGCACTTTCGCCGATCTCGCGAAGCGCCGCATCGCCGAACTCGAAAAAGCCGCCGTGGTGACGCCGCCGGTCCCCGAGAAGCCCGAGAAAACGGAGCCCGCAAAACCGCCTCTTGTCCGACGGACGTCGACATTGATCGCAAACAGCGCTTTCGATCTCGGGGCCCGCGCGTTCGGCGGCGGGAGAGGAGTGGCAACGCCTCAGCGATGCAGCGCGATGTGCGTTGCCGACACGCGGTGCGCCGCCTGGACGCACCACCCGGTGGACTACGGCGCGGATACCGTCAACCCGACGATTCGCGAGATGAAGCAGCAATTGCAGGGCCTCTGCCGGCTCTTTGCCGCGCCTCCGAAGTCCGAATACGCCGACAAGGTATTCTCGGGCGTCATCCGCACAATACCGGCCGCGGCGCCTGCGCAGCCTGCGGCGCCGAAGCCGTCCGCCGCCCCTAAGGCGCAGCCGGCGGCGCCGGCACAGCCCGCGCGGCCAAGAGCGCTAACACCTAGCCGCACGAATACGTTCGAGGTGGGCACGACCCAATGGGGCGGGACCGCGCTCGAAAACAAAACTGGCGTACCGAGCGCGCAGGCATGCCAGGCGCTCTGCATTGGTCACCCGCAATGCGTCGCCTGGATTTGGGTCCAGCCCAACGCGGGAGCGCCGACCGCGTTCTTTTGCGCGCTCAAATCGACGCTAGGGCAGCGCAACCGAAGCGAGTTCAATACCTCGGGAGAAGTTCCCAGGGCGCAAGCTCGATGAACAGGGCGAGCAACGCGATGACTCGCTTCATCATGACCTGCTGATTGACGACGCCCCCGCCGGGGCCTTAGGCTCGCGCGCGAAAGAAACGATTTTCAGGCGTCGCCAGCGAAGCCGGTGCTTCGACCAAAGGCGGGCCATGGGAGGAAGGCCAATGAAGAAATCCGCATTGCTTTTGAGTGCGTGCGTTCTGGCGCTGGCGGGCTTCGCCGCGGCGCCGGCCTCGTCGCAGCAGCGCGTCATCAAGATCGCGGGCTTCGGCGCCAAGACCGGGCCGGTGCGCTCGTTCGGCGTGAACTCGGAGGCCGCGATGCGCGCGGCCGCGGCCGAGATCAACGCCAAGGGCGGCATCAAGCTCGCCGACGGCAAGATGGCGAAGGTGGAAGTCACGTTCGACGACGACCGCTGCACCGCCGAGGACGGCATCAACCTCGTGCGCCGCTACGCGTCGAGCGACGTGCTGATCGCGGTGGGCCCCACCTGCTCGAACGTGGCCGAGCCGCTGTTCGGCATCCTTCAGAAGAAGGTGTCGGACGACAAGGATTCGGGCCTGCGCTTCCCGGTGTTCACCGACGTGGCGGTGAAGGCGGGCCTCGCGCAGATCTCGGAGTGGGCGTTCCGCAACACGCCGAACGAGCCGCTGCTCTACGACGCGCTGTTCAAGTATCTCCAGGCCAAGCGGCCCGAGCTGAAGACGATCATGGGCGGCAAGGAAGGCGATTTCGCGCATTCCAAGGCCGGCTGGGACGCGGTGATGAAAGTCGCGGCGCCGAAATACGGCATGAACATCGTCGGCGAGGTCGAGTGGAAGCTCACCGACACGACCTTCACCACGCAGGTGCGCGAGATGAAGGCGAAGAACCCCGACGTGATCGCGATCGCGGCGCATCCGTTCACGCTCTGCGGCGTCGTCAAGGAGATGGCGCGCCAGGGCGTGAAGCCGAAGCTCATCATCGGCCTCACCTCGTCGTCGAGCATGGAGACGATGGAAGGCTGCGCGCGGCAGGTGGAAGGGGCGATCATCCCCACGACCTTCGCGCCGGTGAACCCGGAGGCGAAGCGCGTCGCCGGCCTCATCGCGAAGCAGAAGGGCAGCGCCGATCTCCACTCGACCGCGGCCTGGGAGAACGTGATCATCCTCAAGAGCGTGATCGAAGCCGCGAAGATCGACGGCAAGCCCGAGACGCTCGCCGCCGACCGCCGGAAAGTCCGCGACGCGCTGGCGGCGCTCAAGGAGACGCAGGGCCTGCTCGGCGTCACCAAGCGCACCGACGACCGCGAGGCGGTCAAGCCGTTCGTGTTCGTCACCGCCAAGGGCGGCAATTGGGTCGTCACCTACGATCCGACGAAGCCGAACTAGGACGCGCGTGAATGCGGGGCGGGCGGATCGCGGGCGCGGTCCGCCCGCTTCGTATCTGAAGAGAAGTGAACAGGGAGCCGGGGAGCCGGGGAGTGGTTTTTCCTGCGCGCCTTGCGCGCATTCCATTTCTTCTCCCCGGCTCGCCGGCTCCCTGTTACTTTCTTCGGCGCTCGCGAGGTGGAGCGAGGCGCGCATGAGAGGCGAGGGGAACGCCGCGTGGTCTTAATTCAAGCCATCATCGACGGCATCCTGGTCGGCACGACCTATGCCCTGATCGGTATCGGCTTCACGCTGATCTTCGGCGTGATGCACAAGCTCAACCTCGCCTTCGCCGCGGCGTCGATCGCCGGCGCGTTCGCGAGCCTCGTCGTCTGGCAGCACTTCAAGGAGCTGCCGGTGCCGCTCGTGTTCCTCGTGGCGGCGGCGGCGGCGGGCGTGCTCGGCTACGTCATCTATCTCACCTGCTTCCGCTTCATTCCGCTCAAGAGCCCGCTCGCCACCCTGATGGCCACCGTCGGCATGCTGATCTTCCTCGAGGAGATCGTCACCCACGTCTCCGACGGCAAAGCGCAGAACTATCCCGGCATGCTGCCGGAGGACCGCTGGGTGCTGGGTCCGCTCGACATCCGCGTCGACTACGTCCTTGTCTTCGCGATCAGCGTGGCGGCGATGCTGCTGCTGCTGGCGCTGCTCTATCGCACGCGGCTCGGCATCGCGACGCGCGCGGTGGCCCAGCAGCCGGTGGCGGCACAGCTCTGCGGCATCTCGCTCGATCGCACCAACGCGGCCACGTTCGTGATGTCGGGCGTCTTGGGC
Organism: uncultured Candidatus Odyssella sp.; assembly: GCA_964481045.1. GTDB lineage: Bacteria > Pseudomonadota > Alphaproteobacteria > Bin65 > Bin65 > SBBV01. The sequence goes on from CAYZSG010000092.1 coordinate 15,422, forward strand.
GGCCTCGCCGGCGCCATGATCGGCTCTTCGGCCGAGCTGCTCTCGAACCTGCTGCCGCTCCAACTCACGGTGAAGGGCCTCATCGTCACGGTGATCGGCGGGCTCGGCAGCATTCCGGGCGCCATCGTGGCCGGCCTCCTCGTCGGCGCGGTCGAGAAGGGCGTCGAGACCTACAGCGTGCTCGCGCGCGACCTCTGCGTGATGCTGCTGATCTTCGTGTTCCTCGTGGCCAGGCCCGCCGGCATTTTCGGCAAGCTCAACGTGCGCGACTGAGGCCGGCATGGACTATTTCTACGGCCTCGCGCAGACGATCGGCGTCCACACGATCATCGGGCTTTCCGCCTACGTCGTGCTCCAGACCGGGCAGGTGACGATGGCACAGGCGGCGTTCTACGCCGTCGGCGCCTATGTCTCGGCGATGCTGACGACCCTCTGGGGGCTCAACATCTTCCTCGCGATTCCGTGCGCCGCCGCCGCCGCCGGCCTGCTCGCGGCGCTCGCCGGCTTTCCGGCGCTGCGCTTCAAGGGCCTCATGCTCGTCGTCGCCACGATGGCGCTCGGCGAGGCGGTGCGCGAGTTCTTCTTCAACTTCGACTATCAGATCGCCAAGGGCGACTTGAAAGTCGGCCCCGCCGGCGCCGAGGGCTTCCGCCAGATCCGCTATTTCTACGAACGCGGCTGGACGACGCTGGAAGTGGCGATGTTCATCTGGATGTTCGTGATCGGCATCATGGCGCTGCTGTGGTGGATGGATCGCTCGCGTCTCGGTGCCGTGCTGCGCGCCGTGGGCGAAGATGAGCTGGCGGCGCAGAGCGTCGGCATCAACCTCACCGCCGTCAAGGTCGCGGCCTTCGCGATCGGCGGTGCCATCGCCGGCGTCGGCGGCGCGCTCTATGCGCACTACACGACGCATGTGGAGCACACCGCGTTCGGCGTGCTGATGGCGACCTTCGCGATCGCCTATCCGATTCTGGGCGGCCTCTCGAGCGTGTTCGGAACGCTGATCGCGGTACTGTTCATCCAGGGCTTCCTGATCCAGTGGCTGCCGATCCTGATCGGCGGCGAATTGCGCAATCTGCTGTTCGGCCTTCTGATCCTGCTGGCGATGAATCTGCGCCCGCGCGGCCTCATCGATCCCCGCGTCGCGCGCACGCTCCGCGGCCTCTTCGTGCGGTCGCCCAATGCGTAGGATCGCGAGCATCCGCCGCACGGCGGCAAAGGGAAGTGAACAGGAGCCGGGGAGCCGGGGAGAAGGAAGGCTCACCACCAAGGCACCAAGACACCAAGACACGAAGAGACAGGAATCGCGCCGCAAGTGCGGCGCGACGGACTTTCTCCCGCGCGCCCCTTGGCGCGCATCGCTTCCCCTTGATGGCTTCGGGCCTTGGCGCCCTGGTCGTGAAACCTTCCTTACTTCTCCCCGTCTCCCCGCCTCCTGTGAACTTCACTTCGCTTCCGCGGGCACGTCGCCGGCCGATGGGGCACGCGATGCTTGAGCTGAAAGGCCTCTCGAAGCATTTCGGCGGCGTGCGGGCGGTCGATGGGCTCGATTTCTCGGTGCGCGAGGGCGAGATTGTGGGTCTGATCGGCCCGAACGGCTCGGGCAAGAGCACGACCGTCAACCTCATCTGCGGCGTGTTTCCGGTCACGGCGGGCACGATCGCGTTCGGCGCGCACGACATCACCAAGGCGCCGCCGCACAAGTGCCTCTCGCTCGGCATTGCGCGCACCTTCCAGAACATCCGGCTCTTCAACGAGCTGAGCGTCTGGCAGAATCTGTGGGTCGCGCAGAATTCGGCCAAGCACCGGAAGGAGCGCGGCTTCCTCGGCCGCTGGGTGGGCGGGCGCGGCCAGGCGCGCCGCTCGGTCGAGCGCTACCTCGAATTCTCGGCGCTGGCGAAGAAGCGCGATGAGCTCGCCGGCAATCTTTCGTTCGGCGAGCAGCGGCGCCTCGAGCTGGCGCGCGCGCTGGCGGCCGAGCCCGAGCTGCTGCTGCTCGACGAGCCCGCGGCCGGCATGAACAGCGAGGAGGTGGGCCAGCTCGCCGACCGCATCCGCAGCCTGAAAGGGCAGGGCAAGACGGTGGTGCTCGTCGAGCACGTGATGGAGCTCGTCATGGGCGTCACCGAGCGCATCGCGGTGCTCAATTTCGGACGAAAGATCGCCGAGGGCACGCCGGCCGAGATCCAGGCGAACCAGGCCGTGCGCGAAGCCTATCTCGGCACCGGAGCGAAGATCTGATGCTCGAGGTTTCCGACATCGTCACATCCTACGGCAAGATCGAGGCGCTCAAAGGCGTCTCGCTCAAGGTCGAGCCGGGCAAGATCACGTGCCTGCTCGGCCCCAACGGCGCCGGCAAGACGACGCTGATGATGACGGTTGCCGGCATCCTGAAGCCGCGCCGCGGCAGCGTGCGCTTCGAGGGCCGCGATCTCGCCGGCGCGGCGCCCCGGCGCATCGTCGAAGCCGGCATCGCGCTGGTGCCGGAAAACCGGCTCGTGTTCCCGAACATGACCGTGGCCGAGAATCTCGCCGCCGGCGCGTTCACGCGGTCCGACAGCGGCGGCATCGCGCAAGACATCGAGCGCATGTTCGCGCGCTTCCCGCGCCTGAAAGAGCGTTCGACGCAGGCGGCGGGCACGCTTTCGGGCGGCGAGCAGCAGATGCTCGCGGTCGCGCGCGCGCTCATGGTGCGACCCAAGCTGCTGCTGATGGACGAGCCTTCGGTGGGTCTGGCGCCGCTCGTCGTCGAAGAGATCTTCCGTATCATCCGCGACCTGAACAAGGACGGCACCACGATCTTCCTCGTCGAGCAGAACGCGCATATGGCGCTGCAGGTGGCGCACCACTTCTTTCTGCTCGAGCTCGGCAAGGTGACCTTCAGTGGCGCCCCCGGCCAGATCGCCGAAGACGAGGTGATCCAGCGGGCGTATTTGGGGTCGAAGAAGTGACGTCATTCCCTCCCCCGCGGTTGGCGGGGGAGGGTTAGGGTGGGGTGTGGACGCATTGGCACGCGGCTGCCGCAAGCGAGGCCCTGGTCGCGGTGGCGCCGAGTTCCGCCGTTGGCCCCCCCCCCCCCCCGGGGGGGGCGGGGGGGGGGGGCCCCCCCCCCCCGGGGGGGGGGGGGGGGAGGGGGGGGCGGGGGTGGGGTTTTGAGAAGGCG
>CAYZSG010000093.1:0-7124 GCA_964481045.1 uncultured Candidatus Odyssella sp.
GTTCCTCGCACTCGTGGACCGCGCCGCCGCGCACCAGTTCGTCGAGTTCGAGAAGATGCCCTATGCGCCGTTCCGCAAGGCCGCCGAAGACACCCTCCGCGAGGAACACGGCCATGTCGGCCTCGGCATGAAAGGCACGAAGTGGATCCTCGACAACGCGCCCGACGGAAGCGCGCAGGTGAAGGCCGCGGTGCTGCGGTGGCTGCCGGTCGGCCTGCAGAGCTTCGGCGGCGACCGCTCGCGCACCAACGAGCGCTACCGCTACTGGGGCATCAAGACCCGCACGAACGAAGAGATGCGCGCCGAATATTTCGCCGAAGTGATGCCGATCATCCGAGACAAATGGGGCATAGACGTGCCCCATCGCCTCGAAGACTGGTGGAACGGCAAGACCGCGCAAGCGGCCGGCGACGGCGGATACAAGTATGCGGGGATGAGCTTGAGCCAATAGCGGCCGGGTATTGCCGCATCGCCTAGCCCTTCAGCCGCGCCATGACCTCGGAAAGCTGATCCAGGGCCTCGCGCCTGCGGTCATCGCTCAGCCGGTCGAGATCGATCCGGATCGAGAAGCCATCGCTGTCGCAGCGAATGAATCTCTGCTGCCCGGCCGCGACCAGGAAATTCCGGAGCGCGAAGGGCCGGATTTCCCGCCGGATGCCCTTCGCTTCGATCGACGGCTGCTCCTCGGCTTCGACCATATCGCGCACCAGCGCATAGGTTTCGTACGACAGCAGAATTCCGCCGGGGTCGGCCTGGTGTTCCAGTCTCGCGGCCAAATTCACCTCGCCGCCGATGATCGTGTAGTCCATGCGCTCTGCGCTGCCGAAATTTCCGACGTTGCAGAATCCGGTGTTGATGCCGACCCGCATCTGAAACGGGTGTTCGTATCCCCTGTCGCGCCAGATCGTTTGCAAAGCGGCCATGCGTCGCTGCATGGCCACGGCCATTCGGACGCACGCCTTGGCATCTTCCTCGACGCCTTTCGTTTCGGGATCGCCGAAGAAAATCAGCATGGCGTCGCCGATGAACTTGTCGATGGTTGCCCCGTGTTCGAGGGCGATACGCGACATCTCGGTGAAGTATTCGTTCAGGAGACTGGCCAAGTCCTCTGCCTGGAGGTCCTCGGTGATCTGCGTGAAGTCCTTTATGTCGCTGAAGAAGACGGTGAGCTTCTTGCGCTTCGTTTCGAGAGAAACGGCCTGATCGCTGGAAAAGATCGACTGGAATATCTGCGGCGCAAGGTATTTCGACAGTTTCGACGACAGGCTCTCGAGCTTGGCGTTCTTCTCGTTGAGCAACTCCCTGTGTTCGCCGAGCTCGTTGATCGTCTTCTGATACAACGCATCGAAGCGGTCCTTGGCATCCTCGAGCGCGATCCGGCTTTGCTCGGATCGGGCAAGCTTCTTTTCGAGAATGCGAACCTGACGCTCGAGGGCGGCGGCCCTGGCGGCGGAATCGCCGTGCGGCTGGTCGATGTTGGCCATGGCGGTTGCTGCCCGTTCCGATCTGTTTTCCGTGCCGCCGATCCGGCCGGCGGCGACTCCGCATCATGTCCCCAGGATGACCGATACGAACGTCTCGTTGTGGAATTTCGATTTCCCGTCATTGCTGCGAACCGGTCCGATTTCACCGTACCCGTAAAATCCGCAAACGGGCACCTCCGCGCCGATGATCGACGTCACGATGCGGATTTCCTCGCCCGTTTGAGTCCCGAGAAGCAATTTTCGCGCCGCGCACGAGAAGAACAAAGCTGCGGCGGGATGTTTGCCATGCGGGTAGCCGGCGAAGGCCTTGTGTACCGATTCCTTGCAGCCTTCGAGAATGCCGGAACGGTCGGCGATGGTGATCTGAACCATGGCGCCTTCGCGGACATCGCCGAGGTAGTTGATGGCGCCGCTGTCGCGAACGTGAGGTTCCGCGGTGGCGCGCAAGCACTCGACCCTCCCCTCATCGTCGAGGATTGCCAGCGGATTTTCCGGTCCCGGAACGGACTGCTCCCCGAGGCGGCGCCGGTAAAAGTCCATCGCGGGGCGGCCGTCGATTTCGTGCACCAAGGTTCCGTCGGAACGGGTAACGAGCCCCGGTTCGCCCATTGGCTTCCAGCCGCTCGCGACGGCGATCGAGCACACCAGCGGACCGGAGAAAAGCAGAATTGGGACCGAGTCCGAATATCTCCCCCGCCCGAAGAACTGATGTGTTCCCTTGAGTTGGAAGCCGTCGCCGGCAGTGGCCCCGACCACCGGCACGCGCTCGCCGAGTTGCTGGCCCAGCGCTTCGACGATCCTCTGCCCGCTCGTGGTCAGGCTCTCGGGCAGCGCGATGCATAGAGCGGGCGCTTTCGTGATCTTCGCCGTCGCTTGTGCAACCGCCTGTGCGCAGGCGGCTCCAACATCCTTGCTGACGTCTCGTCCCAGACCGGCCGTAATCTCGACGGTATCCGATCCCCACAGGATAAGCACCGTGGAGTCTTCCCGATAACCAAGCCGCGAAGAGAACTCGCCGTCGGTCGTGCATCCAATGAGCGCTATGCCGGGCCAAGCGTCGTCGATGCCCTGGACGATCCGCTCATGATCGAGATCGATGGTGCAATACAGAATGGCGGCTAGCGGAACACGCGCGCCGAGTTCGCCGCGGCACTGCTCGAACAGCTCCGCGAGGACGCCTTCACCGTCGATGTCTTCGCTATGCGCGGTTACTGCAAAAAACATGTGCCTGTCACGGATTATTCGTTTTCGCTGGCCCCCCTACTACATCGCACACTTCAGACAACAAACCTAGAACGGGCCGTGAGCGAATATGCCGAATTCACGATCGAGTTGTCGGATTGCCGCATATGAATGCGGGCTCCACGCGCATTCACGCCGGGCCGATGGCGAACGAAATTCCTTCGCGACACCGTGCTCGGTGCCGCTGACGAGGCAAATTTAGACGAACGGCAGCGTGCGCTTGCGCGTGAACGCCTTAGCGCCGCGCGCGCGTATCCCGCACCCGCTTCGCCTTGAATTCCGTGCGCGGCAGCGTGCCGGGGCGCAGGACCTCGACACCGACCCTAACCTCGCAGCGCGTGCGGACTTCGCCGGCCACCTGCTCCGCCACCTTCGGCGCATCCGCCGGCTGCGCGGCGTGCTCGACTCTGATCGTCATGACGTCGAGGCCGTCGGCCTGCGTCGCCAGCACGATCTCGTATTCGTCGCCGATGCCGGGCACGGCGCGCACGCCCTCTTCGATCTGGCTCGGATAGAGCTTGATGCCGCGGATCGTGACGATGTCGTCGGCGCGGCCGACGAAAGAGCCGATCGCGCGCACATGCGTGCGGCCGCAGGCGCAGGGCGCGTCGTCGAACACCGTGTAGTCGCCGACCAGGAAGCGAAGCTGTGGCGAGCTTTCGGAGTTGAGATTGGTCGTGACCGTGAGGCCGCGCTGGCCCACCGGCACCGGCGCCTTCTTCTCCGCATCGACCAGTTCCCACACCGCAATGTCTTCCATCAGATGTGTGGCCACCTGCCCGTCCGGCAATATCGCGGCCGGGCACGAGTAGCCGCCGGCATGCGGCGAAGCCTCGGTGCAGCCGTAGAACTCGACCGAGCGCGCGCCCCACAATTCCTCGAGGCGCTTACGCGTCGCCGGAATGCCCATCCACGGCTCGCCGCCGAGGAAGATCGTCTTCACCGCCGTCTTCGCCGGATCGAGGCCCATCTCCTGCATCGTGCGGCCGAGATAGAGCGCGTAAGACGGCGTGCAGGCGAGGATCGTGGCGCCGTAGCGGGCGAGGAAATTCGCGCGCATGCGCGCGTCGAGCCCGCCGCCCGGGATCATCGGGATGCCCATGCGCTGAAGGCCGACGCTGACACCCCAGATCCACACATGCGGGCCGAAGCCCGAGATCAGCATCGCGCAATCGCCCTTGCGGAAACCCATCGAATGCAGCGCGCGCGCATTCGCCCATTCCCACTGCTCGCGGTCGAAATGGCTGTAGCGGAAGACGCGCGGCGTGCCGGTGGTGCCCGAAGTGCCGAAGATCATCCAGCCGCGCTCGGCCCAGAGCGCGTCGTCGTGCGCGCTGTAGGTGCCGTAGGGCGGGTGCGCCAGCGCATCCTCGATCATCTCGCGCTTGTCGACGACGGGCCATTTCGGCAGGTCGTCGACCGACTTGATGTCGTCCGGCGTCATGCCGAGCCGCTCGAAGCGGCGGCGGTAGAACGGGCTGTTCTCGTAGAGGAACGGCACGGCGGCAGCGAGCTTCGTGTTCTGGATGTGGCGAATCTCGCCGCGCGGCGCCGTGTCGAGCCGCGGCGACCAGTAGTGCTCCGACCCTGGCTTGTCCCAATCGAGCCGGTGCTCCGCGAGCACCTCGAGCCAGCGCCGCCGCGTGGTTTCCTTGCGGTCTTTCACCGCGATCCTCCCTCGAATGCGTTTTCTATAGAGCTATTGAATTCAGCCTAGCCGCAGCGCGATACCGGGGCAACCGGAACATATCACGCGGAGACACGGCGTTCTGTGGAACCGCGCGCCTTCAGGCGCGCCCTTCGTGCCGGCGGAGAAATGCGGGCCTGGAGGCCCGCGGTCCCAAAGAAAAGCGCGCCTACTTGCCGCGCGCCGACGCGCGGTAATCCCTCGGCCCTACGCCGTACGCCGCGCGGAAGACGCGGCTGAAATGGGGCATGTCGTTGAAGCCCCAGCGCAGCGCGATCTCGGTGATGCGCTCGCCGGCGTGGAGCGGATCGGCGAGCGCCGCGCGGCAGCGCTCGAGCCGGCGCGCGCGGATCTCGGCGCCGACGGTGGTTTCCGCCGCGTGGAACAGGCGATGCAGATAACCGGCGGAGACGCCGAGCGCGGCCGCGACGCCGGCGGCCGACAGCGCGGGATCGGCGAGCTGCGCCTCGATGCAGCGCTTGGCGCGCGCGACGAGGGCCGCCTGCACGGTGGTGCCCGCGCCGGCGAAATCGCGCGCGGCGCCCGTGAACGTCAGCGCGATGAGATCCATCGTGCGGTCGATGAGGCCGGGCCGAAGATCGGGGGACACGTGGTCGATCGTGCTCGAGACGGCGGAGAGATGGCCGGCCAGCACATGCCCGAGCGGCGATGACGCGGCCACCGGACGCCCGAGCCACACCGGCGCCCGCGGGAGGCGCGGCGCCAAGCGCTCGTGCGGAAATTTCAGCACCAACTGGCTGAACGGCTGGTCGAAGACGAATTCGTAGGGCCGCGTGCTGTCGTAGAGCACCATGTCGCCCGGCGCGAGCCGCGCGACCTCGTCGCCGTGCCGCAGCAGGCCGGGTCCGCGCGTCTGGAACGCAAGCATGATGCACGCGTCGGTCGCGCGGCCGATCTGGCGCGGCGAGCGCAAGGCGCGCTGCGCTTCCGACACTACGTCGATGAAGCTCGCGCTCGCGCCGCCCTCGAGCGCGAAGGTGCGCCGCAGCACCGCGCTGTGAAACGCGCCGCGCGCCGCGCGGCTGCAATCGAGGCCAACGAAGATACCGCAGACCGCCTCTTTCCAGTAGGCGTATTGATCGCGCGGAGTCACCGTGTCGGTCGAAAGGCGCTGCACGAGCACGCCGGCTTCCGGCCGCTCGACGCGGCCCGGCAGTTTCGCCTCGGCAAGCACGATCGCCATGCGCCGCCCCCAACCAGTGCGATGAGAGTAGCACGAAACATGCCATCCGCCGCATCCGCCATGCGGGGTCGAGGTGAATTGCAGACAAGATTTCGGCGAACCCCGAGCAAGACGCTTCCCGCCCTTCGCGCTCCCCTCTCCGCTCGCCCGCATCTGCCGCGGGCCAGGGAGAGCCACATGTCGAAAACCCGTAAGCCCGTGCTCGGCGGCCGCGAGAAGGTCAAGGTCGCTATCGCGCAGATCTCGCCCGTGTTCCTCGACCGCGACGCCTCGATCGCGCGCGCCGTTGCCGCCATCGGCGAGGCGGCGAAAAATGGCGCCGAGCTCGTCGTGTTCCCCGAAGTGTGGCTCGCCGGCTATCCCTATTGGACCGAAGGCTGGGATTCGAACATCCCGGCCTGGATCGGCGGCCGCGTGGCGTTCCGCGATGCCGCCGTGCTCGTGCCGAGCGACGACACCGACCGCATCGGCGCCGCCGCGCGCCAGCACAACATCTACGTCGTGATGGGCTGCAACGAGATCGACGAGCGCGCCGAAAGCAGCACGATCTACAACACGCTGCTGTTCTTCGGCCGCGACGGCGCCCTCATGGGCAAGCACAGGAAGCTGATGCCCACCTTCTCCGAGCGCCAGTTCTGGGGCATGGGCGACGGGCACGACATCAAGGTGTTCGAGACCGACATCGGCCGCATCGGCGGCCTCATCTGCGGCGAGCACGTGATGACGCTCGCGCGCGCCGCGATGATCGCCGAGGGCGAGGAAATCCACATCGCCGTGTTCCCCGGCGCCTTCGCGCTCCACACCGGGCCGCGTCTCGAGGAGCTCGACACGACGGGTGCCTTCTGGGGCCATTCCTCGGTGCGCGCGCACGCATTCGAGGCCGGCGCGTTCGTGCTCTCGGCCTGCGGCATCCAGGACCCCGCCGACATCTCCGACGCGTTCCCGCACAAGAAGACGATGAACATCGGCTACGCGCAGGGCGGCAGCTCGATCATCGCGCCGCTCGCCATCCCGATCGTCGAGCCCACCTTCGGCAGCAAGATCATCTACGCCGAGCTCGAGGCGTGGATGAAGAAGGCGATCTCGGCCATCGTCGACACGGTCGGCCACTACGGCCGGCCCGACGTGTTCAAGCTGCTCATCCGTCAGGACGAGTGGCGCGAGGCGGGCTCGCAAGGCAAGCGCGTGAGCAGCGCGCTCGCCGATCAGCTCAAGCGCTCGGCCGAGAAGCACGACGTCGACGAGCGCAAGGTGATCAGCGCCGTCGAACGCATGGCGCAGGCGGCGGAGTAGCGGACGGCGCCACGTTCCCCGCCAAGCCTGATATTCTTGATCGAGATCGAGCGGCCGGCTCAAGCAATGCGCGGGCCGGCCGCTCGTGCTATGAGGACGCGGTCAGATTTGAGGGGGACACCGTGAAGAAAGCCGTCGCCGAATTCATCGGCACGTTCGCGCTCGTCCTGTTCGGCTGCGGCGCGGCCGTGATCGGCGGCATGGGCACCGGCGC
>CAYZSG010000093.1:7224-18338 GCA_964481045.1 uncultured Candidatus Odyssella sp.
TCATCCCGACCGAAGCACGGCGCGCTTGCGCCGTGCGAAGTGGAGGGATGACGAATTGGGACGAGCGCGGAGAAGCGCCTACGCCGCGTCGATCCTCTGCTCGACGACCCTCTGCTGGATCGCCTTCTGCAGCTTCTCGAAGGCGCGCACCTCGATCTGGCGCACGCGCTCGCGGCTGATGCCGAATTGCTGCGAAAGGTCCTCGAGCGTGAGCGGCTCTTCGCGCAGGCGGCGCTCGGCGAGGATGTGGCGCTCGCGCTTGGTGAGGCCCTTCATCGCCTCTTCGAGGAGCTGGCGGCGCACCTTCGTTTGCTCGGCCTCGGCCGTCACCTGCTCGGCGTTGGGGCGCTCGTCCACGAGCCAGTCCTGCCACTCCATGTCGCCGTCGGCGCGCAAGGGCGCGTTCAGCGAATGGTCGGGCGCGGAGAGGCGCCGGTTCATCTGCACCACTTCGTCTTCGGTGACGTTGAGCTGCTTTGAGATGTGCGCGACCTTCTCGGGCGGCAGGTCGCCGTCTTCCACATGCTTCAGCTTCGCCTTGAGCTTCCTCAAGTTGAAGAACAGCTTCTTCTGCGCCGCCGTGGTGCCGAGCTTCACCAGCGACCACGAGTGCAGGATGTATTCCTGGATCGAGGCGCGGATCCACCACATCGCATAGGTGGCGAGGCGGAAGCCCTTGTCGGGGTCGAAGCGCTTCACCGCCTGCATCATCCCGACATTGCCCTCGGAGATGAGCTCGGCCACCGGCAGCCCGTAGCCGCGGTAGCCCATGGCGATCTTAGCCACGAGGCGGAGGTGGGAGGTGACGAGCCTATGTGCGGCGGGGAGATCGCCATGCTCGCGCCAGCGCTTGGCGAGCATGAACTCCTCGTCCGGCTTCAGCATCGGAAATTTCCGGATCTCGGCCAGATAGGACGAGAGATTGCCGCCGCCCCCGATGACCGGAATGGCCGGGGCCGGAGCCGATATTGCAGTCGTAGCCATGTGTTCCCTCTTCTGTGTCCCGCGGCACCCGGTCCTTACTTTGGCCCCGTGGTGCGCGTACGCTTGCGCATATGGTGTTTCGGGGCCTTGATTTCAATCAACGCCCAAAGCCACCAGCCAATTACGGCGCTTTTTCGATTTCTTCCAAACTATTGAGAAGATTGGCAAAATCGGGCGGGATCGGCGCCTCGAAGCGGAGCCGCCGGCCGTTCTCGGGGTGGTCGAAGCCGAGCACCGCGGCATGCAGCGCCTGGCGCCGGAAACCGTCGAGCACAATACGCGCGGCGGGGGTCGACTCCGGCGCGGCCCGGTGCCGCGCCCGTCCATACGCGGGGTCGCCGACGAGCGGATGGCCGATATGGGTCATGTGCACGCGGATCTGGTGGGTGCGGCCGGTTTCGAGGCGGCACTCGACGAGGCTGGCCGCGCGGCCAAAGCTGCGCAGCGTCCGATAGCGCGTCGCCGCCGCTTTGCCGCCGCGCGAGACGACGGCCATCTTCTTGCGGTCGCGCGTGCTGCGGCCGATGGCGCCCTCGATGCGCCCGCTCGCCGGGCGCGGCACGCCCCACACCAGCGCCAGATAGGCGCGCTCGATCGTGCGCCCCTGGAACTGCGCGGTGAGCGAATGGTGCGCGGCGTCGGTCTTGGCCACGACCATGACGCCGCTCGTGTCCTTGTCGAGCCGGTGCACGATGCCGGGCCGCGCCACGCCGCCGATGCCGGAAAGCGACGCGCCGCAATGCGCGATCAGCGCGTTGACGAGAGTCTTGTCGGGATTGCCCGGCGCCGGATGCACGGTGAGCCCGGCCGGCTTCACGAGCACGACGAGCTGCGCGTCCTCGTAGAGGATCTCGAGCGGAATTTCCTGCGCCTCGGGCACGGCGGGCGAAGCTGGCGGAACGGCGACATCGAAGCGCTCGCCCGGTTTGACCCTCCGCGAGGGCTCGGATATGACAGCCCCGGCGCACGACACGCGCCCTTCCAGGATCAACGCTTTCAGACGCGAGCGCGACAAATCCGGAAGCGCCGCGGCGAGCAGTTGATCGAGACGGCGGCCGGAGTCGTCCGCGCTGGCCTCGACACGAAACCGCCGCTCCGCTTTTTCGCTCACTGCCACGCCCCGAGCCCCCGATGAGCCAACCCGCGAAAACGCCCGGCGTCGCACTGCTCAAGACCGGCGTGATCGTGATGGGCATTCTCATCCTGCTGGGCCTGGGCGCCGTCGTCTATGGCGTGTTCAGCAAGACGCAGCAGGCGTTCAAGGGCGGCGAGATGCCCGATCTCGCCAAGGCCGCCGTGATCAGGCTCGGCGTGCCGGAGGCGCAGGTGAAATCGATGAGCGTGTCGGACCGCACGCTCGCGCTGCATCTTTCCATTCCGGGGCAGGGCGAGTGGGTGTATGTCGTCCCGCTTTCGGGCGAGGGGCGCATCCTGAAGATCGCCATCGGCACAGGGGATTCGAAGTGAATTTTGCCTCCGACAACACGACCGGTGCGGCGCCGGAAGTCGCGGCCGCGCTCGCGCGCGCCAATTCCACCGTGCATGCGATGCCTTACGGCGCGGATCCGCTCACGCGCGGCCTCACCGCGAAATTCTCGCGCCTGTTCGAACGCGAGGTGGCGGTGTTCCCGGTCGCGACCGGCACCGCGGCCAACGTGCTCGGCCTTTCGCTCGTCTTGCCGACCTATGGCGGCGTGTTCTGCCTCGAAAGCTCGCACATCTATGGCGACGAGGTGACGGCGACCGAGATGTACACCGGCGGCGGAAGGCCGATCCCGCTACCCGGCGTGGACGGCAAACTGCTGGCGCCCGAGCTTGCGAAGGCGATCGCGCAGCACCGCCCCGGCAATACGCACACGGTGCAGCCGGCGGCCGTGAGCATCACGCAGATCAGCGAGATGGGGCATATCTATTCGCCGGGCGAGATCGCGCGCCTCGCCAAGCTCGCGCATCGCCACAAGCTCGCCGTGCACATGGACGGCGCGCGTTTCGCGAACGCCGTAGCGGCGCTCGGCTGCCGGCCCGCCGACATCACCTGGCGCGCCGGCGTGGACATCCTCTCCTTCGGCGGCACCAAGAACGGCTGCTTCGGCGCAGAGGCCGTGGTCGTGTTCGACAAGGCGCGCGCCGCTTCGTTCCCCTACCGCCGCCAGCGCGCGGGCCACACGTTTTCGAAGATGCGCTTCCTCTCGGCGCAGCTCGACGCCTATGTCCACAAGGGCCTGTGGCTCGATCTCGCGCGCCATTCCAACGCGATGATGCGCCGGCTGGCAGGCGGCCTGTCGCGCATTCCCGACATCGAACTGCACACGATGCCGCGCGCGAACCTTGCCTTCGTGAATTTCCCGAACCCGGTCTGGCGCGCGCTCGAGAAGGCCGGCTTCACGTTCTATCACTGGGGCAACGCGCACTGGCACACGGCGCGGCTCGTGACCGCGTTCAGCACCGATCCGGCCGACGTGGACCGTTTCCTCGAGGCCGCGCGCGCCGCCAGCAGCGGCCGCAAGCCGAAGCGCCCGATGTCGTTCCTGCCGCGCTTCTGAACCGGCGCAAGGGAAACCCGCCGCCGCCCGCGCGTATCAAGGCCGTATCCCCGAGCCCGCCCATGCGCATGATGCGCGCCGCCGCCCTTCTGCTGCTGATCCTGCCGCCGGCCGCCATGGCCGATACGCCGAAACCCGGCGCGTCGGCCTTCGCCGACCGCGTGCCGCGCGCCTGGTGCGGCGTGTTCCGCTGGGAAAGCGAGGCGCGCGAGCAGCACGTGACGATCAGGTTCGATCGCTTCGCGGCGCGCGACGGCGGCATGGTCGAGGCCGAGGGCCCCGGCTTGGTGCGCTACGAGGACGAGCCGCCGGACCGCGCGATCCCGTTCCGCATGCGCGCCGTCATCGACCCGGCCACGCGCCGCATCGAGATGTTCGAACGTATCGACGTGCCGCGCAGCGACTACGTCACCGACGGCTCGCACCTGGGCGCGCTGGCGCCCGACCTCCGGTCGATGAGCACCGTGTGGACCACCCTCAGCTCCGGCAAGCGCGGCGCGATGCGCATGAACGCGCGGCCCGACGAAGCCGATCTCTCCCAGGGCTGTGCCCCTCCCTCGAGCCGGGCGCCGGGCATGCCTATCCATAATTCGTTAGTACTTTTCGCCGGGCTGACTCCCGACGGCAAATTTGCCATCAATTAACCCAACTGCTGCATAACCTTCGGGCGCGCTCCCGCCCCGACCTGCGCAAGACCGCCAACGAGAAGACGATGCTGAAGCTGATCGCCATCATTATCGCCGCCACCTCGATCGCCTTCGCGACGAGCGACCCCGCGCAGGCGGTGACGGATCTCTGGGCGCTCAACGACAAGGGCGACCCGGCGCCGATGAAGGGCTTCCCGAGCAAGGTGCGAGTCTATTCCGCCGACGAGCACAAGGCGCTCAATGCCGGCCTGCAGCGCACCTATTCGCAGCGCAAGGTATTCTGCAATCAGGAATTCATGCTCTCGACCGCGCAGGTGCGCTGGCTGGTCACGCACGGCAAGGCCAAGCACCGCATCGTGCTGCGCCAGCGCCTGCCCAAGGGCCAGCACCGCAACGTGTGCTGATCGCGCCGCGCAAAAATCCTCGCGCGATTGCGGCGCGCAAGCCTTGTGCTAAGGTTTCGTGACGCATCGGGGATTCGCGCATGGGCTTGCGGCGTCTGCTGACGATCCTTGCGATGGCCGCGGCTGCGGCCGCGCCCGCCGCCGCCGACGAGAAAGACGATCCGCTCCGCTGGCTGCACGCGCAACCGCTCACGCTGTTCGATCTCGGCGTCATGCGCCTCGAACGCGACGTTCACACCGCGGCGCCGTGGCTGGCCGAAGCCGAGGCCGGCGTCGAGCCGGTCCTGGCCGGCGTCCGCTACGATTTCTGGCGCCGCCGCCTTCTGGTCTACGTCTCGATGCACCGGCCGCGCGCGGAGCGCACCGAGGCCGTATGCGTCGCGCTGTTCCACCGCCTCGTTGACCGCATGCTGGCGCGCGCGCCCGAAGGGCCGGGCCGCGCCGCGTGGTATCTCGAGAAGACGTTCGTGCCCGCCGGGCGCGAGCGCGCCGTGCCCGAAAGCTTCGGCCAGCGCCTGCTCGCTACCGTGCACGCCGAGATCACGCTGCGCGCCCGCTCCGACGACGCCCGCGCCACCGAGGCCGGACGCATGACCTGCACCGGCCGCCTCGACGCGGCCGATTCCGAGATCGAGCGCCAGTTCGTCAACTGAGGGGCCCGCCCGCTCCAACATCCGCGCGCCCTGCCGCAGGCCCGCGGCGGCGCCCCGCCCTTGCGCAGCGCCGGGGCGCGGGCTAGATCATGCGTTCCGCGCCACGCCCCCATCGTCTAGTGGCCCAGGACACCGGCCTCTCACGTCGGTAACAGGGGTTCGAATCCCCTTGGGGGCGCCACGCCGCGCCGACATTCCCGCATATAGGCCGTTTCTCGCAAGCGTCGCGCTTTGGCCGTCGGTCAGGCGCGCCTCGGCTTGCCTGAATTGGGAGGCACGCACGCGGTTCCATGCTCCCAGCGGTCGGCTCGCCCGCTTTCGTGATCCTGGACGCGCCGTAAGGCGCGCTTGTAGCGTAGCGTCCCGGCCCATTCAGGAGCAGACAATGAAAATCATCGGCGCATTGGGGCTCATAGCACTGCTCGCCGCTCTTGGCGGCTGCGGCGACAACGCGAAGGACTGCTACGAGAAGGGCGACGCGAAAGCCTGCCAGGCCATTTGCGATACCGGAAAGCAGGACGCGATCCCGGCGTGCTACGAGATCCGCGCGCGCGAGACTTTGGCTTGCGCGGACGGCAAGGGCGATTGCGTGAAGGCCTGCGCGAACTGGAAGAATGCGCAGATCAGCGCCGACACGATCAAGAAGATCTACATCGCCAAGCTCGGGACCGACGCGAAGGTCGCCGCGCTCGAGCAGAAGTGCAAGGCACAGTAACCCGTTTCCGTCAGCGCTTCTTCATTGCGCGCGTGTCGAACGTCGTCGCGCGTTCCGGCAGCGGCTCGGCCATTCTCTTGAGATCGGCGCGCTGGATCTTGAGCGTGGGCGTGAGCGGCAGCGGCGCGTCGAACGCCACCCAGCCCGGCGCCTTGTAATAGGCGAGGCGCTCGAGGCACCAGGCGACGATGCTCTCGGCCGTGGCGCGATCGGCCGCGTGGCCGGGCTTCACGGTGATGCACGCGATCACCTCTTCGCCGCGCACTTTATCCGGCACCGAGGTGACGCCAACCTGCGCGATCGCGGGATGGCGCTGGAGCACGCCCTCGACCTCGAGCGCCGCGATATTCTCGCCCGAGCGGCGGATCACGTTCTTCTTGCGGTCGACGAAGTGCATGCTGCCGTCGGGCCCGCGGCGCACGACGTCGCCGGTGTGCCACCAGCCGTTCCGCCAGCCCTCGGCGGTGGCGGCCTCGTCCTTCAAGTAGCCCGAGAAGAAGCCGCGGCGCGGATCGGGGCCCGCCGCCTGCAGGATCATCTCACCCGGCTCGCCTTCGGGCATGTCGCGGTCGGCGTCGTCGACGATGCGCAGCTTCACGCGATCGGGTACCTTGCCGAAGCAGCGCGTGCCGATGTGGCGCGGCTCGGCGCTGCACATGATCACGCCGCCGGCGCCGCCTTCGGTCATCGCCCAGCCTTCGACGAGCGGGAAACCGTAGCGCTTCTCGAAGGCGAGATGGTGCTCGGGCTCCACGTTGGAGCCGAAGCCGCACACGACGTTGTGCCGCGTGTCCCACTCGCTTGCGGGAAGCTGCAACAGGATCGCCGGCATGACGCCCAGATAGTGCACGATCGTGGCGCCGCTTTCGGCCACGTCGCGCCACCAGCTCTTCGGATGGAAGCGATCGAGCTGGATGATGCAGCCGGCCGAGGCGATCATCGCCATCGACGAGCAGCAGAGCGCGTTCATGTGGAACATCGGCAGTGGCGTCAGGATGCGCGTGCGGCCCGGCTCGAAGCGAATGTAGCCGCCCTCGTTCATGTACCAGTCGGCGAGCAGCAGGAAATAGTCGTTGGAGAGGATGCAGCCCTTGGGCCGGCCGGTGGTGCCCGAGGTGTAAAGGAGGCCCGCCTCGCGCTGTCGCGGCGGCAGTGACACGGCCGGCGCCGGCGCAACCTTGGGCACGCCCGCCGCGACCGCGCCGGCCTCGATCACCGGCACCGGCCGCTCCGTCGCCGCCGCCGCGCGTTCGAGATCGGCTTTGCGATGCGGCAGCGTCACCGCCAGCACCGCCTCGGAATGCGAGAGCAGATAGGTGAGCTCCTCGTGCCGGTAGTCGGGATTGATCGGCACGATGCTGGCGCCCACGGCGTTCAGCGCGAGCCAGTGGAAAAAGAAGCTGTCGCGATTCTCGAGCAGGATCGCGACGCGGTGCCCCGGCCCGATGCCCGCCGCCGCGTAGCGCTCGCGCAGCTTCGCGATTTCGTCGGCGGCCTGCGCATAAGTGTAAACGACGCGCCCGTTCGCCCAACCGGCCGTCGCCGATTCGGGAATGAACAGGAAGTCGTTGCCGGGATGGCGCCTCGCGCTGTCGGCGAAGGCCGCATAGACCGTCTCTATCATGCTCGTGCGTGCTCGAACGTGGCCGCGATGTACCAAAGCGATTTCGAGTGCCCTATTTTCAGTTCGGCGGCAAGCCGCCGATTCGCAGGGCCGCGCAGACGCGTGCCGGCAGTGTCGGGCTAACCGGGCCATGCGCCGCGGCGCGCCGCCGCGATCAGATCGGCCACGGTGATTTGTTTTTCTCTCGAAGCGCAGGCACGAAACGCCGCAACGGCCAATAGCCCGTGTATTGCCACGTTACCCATAGCGCGAGGCCTAGTGCCGTCAGCGCGCCAAACTCCATCCATCCGGCGAGGCGGATGCCCGTCTAACGAGTGAGCAGGACAAGCACGATCACGGCACAAAGAAACGGAAGGCCGACGACAAGGAGGCCCGCCGGCCCCCACGATTCCGAGGCAAAGAAAAGATCCCACTCGGACCACAAAGCACAAAGGTCGACGTGGAACTCCGTCTCGAAATTGCGGAAGAAATCGACAGCATCGTCGCCATCCATGCCGAGATCGCGACTAAGCGTCGACGCCAGAGTTACGTGGTCGAGCGGAACGCCTCTTTCTGCGGCAACCGCGCGACGCACTCGGCTTTCCAGCGATTCCACAACGCCACCTCGCGCCCGATCCTCCCCTCAAGAACAATATCGCAGTCTCTGACAATTCACAGTTCCTTCATCCGATTGGCAGCAGTAGGTGAGAGCTATCTAATGCGCCAACTCCTTCCGCAAGCGCTCCACCGCGAAATCCACGAAGGCGCGGAGGCGCGCGCTGGCGCGGCGGCCGGCGATGTGAACGACGTGGACCGGCAGCGGCGGCTCTTCGTGATCGGGCAGCACGATCTCGAGCGTGCCGGCGCGGAGCTGCGGCGCGATCTGATACGAGAGCGCGCGCACGAAGCCGGCGCCGGCCTCGGCCGCGGCGATCGTCACGTCGTTGCTGTTGGCGCTGAAGCGCGCCGCGGGAACGAAGCGCTCCACCGCGCCGCCTTTCGCGAACACCCAGGGATCGGGCACCGGGCCTGTGGCGAAGGTGACGAGGCTGGCACGCGCCACGTCGGCGGGCGTGCGCGGGCGGCCGTGCCGCGCGAGGAAAGACGGCGCGGCGCAGACGACGCGGCGCACCTCGCCGACGCGCACCGCCGTCATCGCCGAATCCTCGAGATGCGCGATGCGCACCGCGACCTCGAGCCCCTCTTCCATCAGATCGACGAGACGGTCGGACAGCAGCAGGCGCGCCGTCACCGCCGGATGGCGCGCGAGGAAATCGAGCACGATCGGCGCCACGAACATGCGCCCGAACATCACCGGCGCGGTGAGGCCGAGCTGCCCGCGCGGCGCCGTATGCGCGCCGGCCGCCGAGGCCTCGGCCTCGTCCAGCTCGGCGAGGATGCGCTTCGCATCGATCAGGTAGCGCGCGCCGGCATCGGTAAGCTGCACGCGCCGCGTCGTGCGATGCAAGAGCCGCGCACCGATACGCTCCTCGAGCGCGGCCACCGCGCGCGTCACCGCGGGCGGCGATTGCCCGAGCAGGCGCGCCGCAGCCGCGAAGCTCGCCGCCTCCGCGACAGCCACGAAGGCGCGCATGGAGTTGAGCCGGTCCATTAGTATTCCATTTTACGCAATAGTAACTTACCGTACAGACCAATTCTCTTCAACCTGCGCCTCAATCATCTTCCGTGGCGACACACCCACCAACTTCGCCCGGAGGAAACCATGGCCGCCCCCGCCCGACCGATCCGCTTCCACCGCTTCGCACTCTCCGGTCACTCGCACCGGGTCGAGCTTTTCATTTCGCTGCTCGGGCTGCCGGTGGAACCGGTCGATGTCGATCTGGTGCAGGGCGCGCAGAAGCGGCCGGCTTTCCTCGCCAAGAATCCGTTCGGCCAGGTGCCGATGATCGAGGATGGGGAGACGGTCGTCGCGGACAGCAACGCGATCCTCGTCTATCTCGCGTCTCGCTACGATGCGTCGGGCCGCTGGCTGCCGCGCGACGGCCTCGCGCTGGCGCGCGTGCAGGAATGGCTTTCACTGGCCGCCGGCGAGCTTGCGTTCGGGCCCGCCGACGCCCGCGTGATCAAGCTGTTCGGTGCCGCCTATGACTACGCGCGCGCGAAGGCGCTGGCCGCACGCCTCTACACGGTGATGGATCCGCACCTCGCTTCGCGCCGCTTCCTCGCGGGCGACCACCCGACCATCGCCGACATCGCGCACTATTCCTATACGGCGCACGCGCCGGAGGGCGGCGTTTCGCTGCAGCCGTATCCCAACGTGCGCGCGTGGCTCGGCCGCATCGAGACCCTGCCGGGCTTCGTGCCGATGCCGAAGAGCCCGCTTCCCGCCGCCGCATGACGGAGCGTCCGATGAGCAAACAGGCAACCGCGACGCCAACCGGCGACGTCTCGCCCTATCACGCCGGCGAGCAGGCACTGCAAACGCGCGCCGGCGTGCGCGAGCGCGCGGAGCGCGCCGGCCGCCGCATGATCCGCGATTTCATGCCCGACGAGCACCGCGCCTTGTTCGAGACGCTGCCCTGTGTCGTCGTGGGCGCCCTCGACGCGCGCGACCGGCCCTGGGCGTCGATGCTGACGGGCCGCCCTGGCTTCATGCGCACGCCGGATGCGCGCACGCTGACGATTGGCGCCCGTCCGGCGGCGGGCGATCCGTTCGCGGCAGGCTTCGCGCCCGGCGCGCCGGTGGGCGTACTCGGTATCGAGCTCGAGACGCGGCGGCGCAACCGCATGAACGGCATCGTCATCGCCGCGGATGGCGGCGGCTTCGCCGTCCGCGTGCAACAGAGCTTCGGAAACTGTCCGCAATACATCCAGGCGCGCACGCACGGTTTCGCGGCGGCGACGGAGCGCGCGCCGGGGCCGCCGCGGGCCGAGGGCGCGCTGCTTTCGACGGAAGCGGAGGCACTGGTGCGTGGCGCCGACACGTTCTTCATCGCCAGCGCCGCACCGGGCGCGCGCGGCGGCGCGGCCGCCGAGGGCGTGGACGTCTCACACCGCGGCGGCAAGCCGGGCTTCGTCCGTGTCGATCGCGCGGACGGGCGCAGCGTGCTGACCGCGCCCGATTTCGCCGGCAACGCAATGTTCAACACGCTCGGCAATCTCGCGATCAATCCGCGCGCCGGGCTGCTGTTCGTGGATTTCGCGCGCGGCACCGTGCTCTCGCTCACCGGACGCACGGAGATCGTCTGGGACGGACCCGAAGTCGCCGCGTTCGCCGGCGCGCAACGCCTGTTGAAATTCCATGTCGAGGAAGGCGTGACGCTCGACAACGGCATTCCGCTGAAGTGGTCCGCGCCCGCCTACGCGCCGCAGCTCGCCGCGACGGGAAGTTGGAGCGTCCCTCAAACGCAAAGCGGCCCGCCTTTGGGGCGGGCCGCTCGCTAAACCGGGGACCTACCGCGGCCTAGTAGTACTTGCAGACGTACTGGCCGTAGTAGTTGTAGAAGCACTTCGGGCCATAGTAGTAATACGGCTGGTAGTAGTACGGGCGGTAGTAGGGGTTGCCGTAGAAGCCGAAGTGGAAGCTGACCTTCGCTTCGGTGAT
>CAYZSG010000094.1:0-18172 GCA_964481045.1 uncultured Candidatus Odyssella sp.
TGGCCGGCACGACATAGGTGATGCGCGGCGAGCGATATTGCGGCTTGGTGGTGTCGCCCAATTCGTAGCCCGCGACCATGCCGATGAGCTCGCCCTTCGCGTTCACGACCGGGCCGCCGGAATGGCCCGATTCGACCTCCATCCCCAGCTCGATCGCATTGTCGAAGCCCCAGGCGCCGTAATCGAGCCGCTCGCCGATATTGGGGACACGCACGCGGCCCACGGAGACGACGCCCCAGACGCGGCGCGGGCTGCCGAGCGCCAGCGCGGGCTCGCCGCGCTTCACGAGACGCGAATCGGCGAAGGCGATCGGCTCGGCATCGGGCAGCGGCGCCGTGCGCAGCACCGCAAGCTCCTGCTTGGCACTCACCTTCACGACCTCGGCCGGCAGCGTGCGCCCATCGGCCAGGCGGACGCGCACCGTGAATTCGGTCCCGCGCGCGATGTGCGCGGCGGTGAGGATGTACCCGTCGCGGTTGAGAACGATACCGCTGCCGGTGTGCAGCTCGCCGCCGCCTTCGCGCGTGACGGGGTCCGGCCGCGACAGCAGCGTGACCATCACGTAGCCGCGCGCGGCCCGCTCGGCCACCTTGCGATAGGCGGGAAAGCCGGCCTCGGCCCCGTCGAGATAGGGGTAGGAAAGCGCACCTTCGGCGGCCGCGCCGCCGCCGGCTCCGGCCAACGTGCAAACGCCCGCAACAACCCCTATAAGGCGCCTCGTTGCGGCGCAGCAAAGGTTGAATTTGTCGTGCCAGGACATATAGTTAAGTTGCCAGACGGAACCGCGCGCGGGCAAGTGGCGTTCATGCCACACTCGGCGAGAATCTGGAATCCTTGGGGGTCCAATCTGTTGACGCCCGAAAGGGGCCCAAAGTACAAAGGTTCGAATCGTCCTGATTCGGGGCCATCCGTTTCCGTCCGTGGACCTAATTTAACGAGGGGAAGAGCATGAAAAAACTAGCACTCGCGGTCGTCCTGAGCGCGGCCAGCGCAGCATGCGCGACCAGCGCACATGCGTGGAGCTATCTCTGGCCATTCGGCCAGACGGCGCCGTTCATGACGCCGTTCCAGACCGACAATCTGCGCATGCTGAAGGGCCAGCCCCCGCAGGCCGTGCCGTTCAACGCCGCGCTGCAACGCGAATACGGCGCGCTCGGCGAAGAGGCGCTGGCGGAATCGGATCACCAGCACGCCGATATGTACATCCGCAAGGGATTCGCCGCGGGCAACGGCCTCGAGACGTGGCCGGAGGATCCGCGCACGTGGTGGCTGCCGGCCCGCGCCGTCGCCCCGCTCTACGAATGGCACGGCAAGCTCCTGCAGGTTCTGCCGCCGAACCGCACCGCCCGTCCGGCGGCCGCGGCCCGCGCCCAGGCGATGTATGATTGCTGGGTCGAGGAAGAGCACGAGGACGTGTGGATGCGCGACCTCTCGGCCGGCGTCCGCATGCAGGAAAACCTGTATCAGCCGGAAGACATCGCGAAGTGCCGCAACGCGTTCTTCTGCGCGATGTACGAGATGGGCGTGCCGGTTCCGATCCAGTGCGTGACCGCGCAGGACATCAACTTCCGCTTCGATCAGCCGCGCCGCCTACCGGGCAGCCGCGCCGATCTGTGGCCGGGCGGCGTCGAGCCGCAGACCGGTTCGTCGGCTCCGGCCGGCGCCGCGATGCTCGACGCGCTCATCGCGGGCATGCGCGCCAACCCGAACTCGGCGGTCCAGCTCAAGGGCCACACCGACACGGTCGGCGGCGTCCCCTACAACCAGGCTCTCTCGGAGCGCCGCGCGCTGCTCATCCGCGCCGAGCTGGTCCGTGCCGGCGTCAACCCGGTGCGCATCACGTACCGCGGCGTGGGCAAGACCGAACTCGCGGTCCCGACGCCCGACCAGCGCCGCGAAGTGCGTAACCGCCGCGTGTCCTACACGCTGCGCTAGACGCACCTCACGAGCCTGACGAAACGCGAGAGGGCGCCGGAAACGGCGCCCTCTTCGCTTTCGGGGGCTTCGTTTTCGGGGCTTCCGCCCGCGCGCCTCCGCCTTCTATCCTCGCGCCATGCCGCCCAACGCCCGCTATTGGATCGATCTCACAACGGCCGAGTTCGCCGAGATCGACCGCGCACGCCTGATCGCGCTGCTGCCCGTCGGCGCCACCGAGCAGCATGGGCCGCACCTTCCGCTCTCGGTCGACTCGCGCATCGCGGCGGCGCTCGTGAAGCGCGTGACCGACGCCCTGCCCGCCGAATTCCCGCTGAGCGTTCTGCCGATGCTGCATTTCGGCGTCAGCCCCGAGCACGCCGACTTTCCCGGCACGCTCTCGATCTCCGCCGAGACGATGCTCTCGCTGCTGATGGACGTGGGGCGCAGCGTCGCCGCCGCAGGCATCCGGAAGCTCGCGATCCTCAACAGCCACGGCGGCCAGCCGCAATTGCTCGACATCGCGGCGCAAAAGCTCCGCCGCGAGTGCCGCCTGCTCGTGTTCCCGCTGAACGGCTATCGCTACTGGAACGTGGAGACGCATTTCGGCGCCGAAGAGGCCGCGAACGGCATCCATGGCGGCGCCGCCGAAACTTCGATCATGCTGGCCATCGCCGAGGAAACCGTGCGGCGCGGCAAGCTCGCCGATTTCCGGTCGCTTGCCGCCGACATGGCGAAGCGCTTCAAGCACCTTCGGCCCTATGGCCGCATCGCGAGCTTCGGCTGGCAAGTGCAGGACCTGAATCCCGCCGGCGCCGTCGGCAACGCCGCGCGCGCGGATGCCGCCAAGGGCGAAGCGCTGCTGGCCCAGGCCGCCGCCACACTCGGCGAAATCCTGCGCGAGATCGACGCGCTCTCGCCCGACGTACTCGCGGATGCGCCGCGGAGCGGTCCGTGAAGCCGGCGGCGATCCGCAAGCTTTGCCTGAGCTTACCGGGCGCCGCCGAGTCGATCCAATGGGGCGGCGAGCGCGTGTTCAAGGTCGGCGGCAAGATGTTCGCCGTGATCTCCGCCGCGCGCGACGCCGACGCGATGTCGTTCAAGACGAGCGATGAGAGCTCCCGCCTGCTGACCGAGCTGCCCGGCCTTTCGCCGGCGCCCTATCTCGCGCGCGCCAAATGGGTGCGGATCGCGCCGCTCTCCTCGCTTCCGCCGGCCGATCTTGCCGCCTATCTGCGCCGGGCGCACGAACTCGTCGTGGCGGCGCTGCCGAAGAAGACGCGCGAAGGGCTGGCTACGAATCGTACTGCATCAGCGACGTCACCGGCGCGTCGAGCTTCGCGCGGCCTTTCAGGAACGTCAGCTCGATCAGGAACGAGCAGGCCGCGACGTTCGCCTTGACGAGCCGCAGCAGGTGAATGGCCGCCGCCATCGTGCCGCCGGTGGCGAGCAGGTCGTCGAGGATCACGACCGTGTCGCCGGGCTTCACCGCGTTCTCCTGCACCTCGATCGTGTCGGTGCCGTATTCGAGCGAATAGGTATAGCGGATCGTCTCGCCCGGCAGCTTGCCCTTCTTCCGCAGCATGACGAAGCCGAGGCCGAGCTCGAGCGCCACCGGCGCGGCCACGAGGAAGCCGCGCGATTCGATTCCGGCGAGCATGGTGGGCTTGAAGGGCTTGATGGCTTCGGCGAGCTGCTTGACGGCATGGCGCCAGGCATCCTTGTGGGCGAGCAGCGTGGAAATGTCGTAGAAGAGAATGCCCTTCTTCGGAAAATCGGGCACGTGGCGGATATGGTCCTTGAGATTCATGGCGTGGTGCTTCCCCTCGCGGCGCGCGCTGAGCGGCCGAAGCTAGGCGAAGCCCCGCGGGCCGGCAAGGCTGCGGCATGATCGGGGATTGGCCGCCGTTCATTCTCGCCGTGGCCCCCAACGGCGCGCGCAAGACGAAGGCGGATCATCCGGCGCTGCCGGTGACCGTTGACGAAATCGCGCGCGACGCCGCGGCCTGCCACGCCGCGGGCGCCGCGCTGATCCACCTCCACATCCGCGACAAGGCCGGAAAGCACCTGCTCGATGCCGAGGCGTTCCGCGCGGCGACGGCCGCGATTCGCCGCGAGGCCGGCGACGACCTCATCGTGCAGATCACGACCGAATCTGTCGGCATCTATCTGCCCGGCTATCAGATGGCGATGGTGCGCGAGGCGCGGCCCGAGGCCTGCTCGGTGGCGATCCGCGAGATCGTGCCCGGCCCGCCGGCCGAGCGCGAAGCCGCCGCGTTCTTCGCCTGGATGGCGCGGGAGCGCGTGGTGCCGCAGTTCGTCCTCTATACCGCCGACGAGGTGCGCCGCTTCGCCGAGCTGCGCCAGCGCGGCATCGTGCCGGACACGGCGCCCTTCGTGCTCTACGTGCTCGGCCGCTACAGCGCGAACCAGACTTCGGACCCGCTCGATCTCGCGCCGTTCCTCGCCGCCGCGCCGCGCGATTTGCATTGGGCCGTGTGCGCATTCGGCGCCAAGGAAGGCACCGTTGCGTTGACCGCCGCGGTGCTCGGCGGGCATAGTCGCGTGGGCTTCGAGAACAATCTTCGGCTCGGCGACGGCAGCGTGGCGCCGGGCAATGCCGCGCTGGTCGAGCAGGCGCGCAGCAACGCGGCGGCGATCGGGCGCCAGACCGCCGACGGCGCCACCGCCCGCGCGATGCTCGCAGCGCCGCCGCCCGCCCGCTGACGCGCAAGAGGCATGGCCATGCCGAGACGCTTTTCGCTCCCAACGCTCGCCGTCGCGATCGGCGCCGTGCTGGCGTGCGCCGCGCCCGGCGCGCGCGCAGCCGATCCGTTGAAGCTGGTGCTCGCCGCCGGACCCAAGGGCGAGCCTGCGGCGGCGCTGGCGCAGTTGCTCTGCCAGTTCGTGAACCAGCAGCAGAAGCGCCACAACATCGCCTGCGAGGCGAGGGAAGGCGATGGCGGCGTTGCGGCACTGCAAAGCCTCGACGGCGAGGAGCTGCATATCGCGTTCGCGCGCGCCGATTGGCTCGCGCAGGCCGCCGACGGCACCGGTCCCTTCCGCGACCGCGGGCCGGTGCGCGGCAGCAGCCGCGAGCGCCGCGGCGGCGCCAACGAGGATCTGCGCGCGCTGTTCTCGCTGCAGGTCGAGACGTTCATCGTGCTGGCGCGCGCCGATGCCGGCATCAAGACCGCGGCCGATCTCAAGACGAAGCGCGTCAACATCGGCCCGCCCGGCAGCGGCCCGCGCATCATGTTCGACCTGCTCGCGCCGGCGCTCGGCTGGACCTTGCGCGACTTCGCCGTTGCCTCCGAACTCAAGGCCGCCGACCAGCAGAACGCGCTCTGCCGCGGGCGCGTCGACGCCGTTCTCTACCTTGCCGCCAGCCCCGACGCCGCGGCGCGCGCGGCGGCGCAGGCCTGCGATGCGGCGGTCGTCCCGATCGCCGGGCGCGAGATCGAGGCGCTCGACAAGGACACGCGCTTCCTGCTGCGCGCGCCGGTTCCGGGCGGGATCTACAAGGGCGTGCCGCGCGACGTGCCGAGCGTCGGCTTCGCCATGGTCGCGGCGAGCACGAGCAAGGTGGACGCGCGCGTGATCTACGAAGTGGTGAAGGCCGCGTTCGACAATTTCCAGCGGCTGCAGCGCGCGGACCCGGTGTTCGCGCGGCTCGATCCGCGGCGCATGACCGGCGACGGCCTCGTGGTGCCGCTGCATGACGGCGCCGCGAAGCTTTACAAGGAGCGCGGCTGGATCAAGTGACGATGCGCGCCCGCGCCAGGAAACAGCCGCACGCCGCGGCGCCGGCGACTCGCCTCGCGAGCCTCGCGCGGCCGCGGCTCGAAGCCATGCTCGATGCCGGCCGCGAGGCGGCGAACTGCATGCGCGTTCTCTCCAAGGAAGGCGGCAACGTCGTTTCCGAGCTGCTGCGCGACGCGACGAGCTTTTACGAGTGGGATCACTACCCCAAGGGCGACGTCTACGACCGCGCGACGCACGCGCAATATTATTATCACGCGCATCCCGAGCACGAGCGGCCCGGCGAGCACGGACACTTCCACACCTTCCTGCGCCCCGCCGGCATGCCGAAGGGCCTGAAGCCGCTCGCGATTCCCGGCCGCGCGCCGCCCGCCGAGCCGAACGCCGCGCTTTCGCACCTCGTCGCGATCGGCATGGATCGGTTCGGCCGGCCGGTGTCGCTGTTCACGACGAACCGCTGGGTGACGGACGAGACGTGGTATCGCGCGGAAGACGTGATCCGCATGCTCGATTTCTTCGAAATCGATCTCGCGCATCCGTCGTGGCCGGTGAACCGCTGGATCAGCGCGATCGTCCCGCTGTTTCGCCCGCAGATCGAATGGCTGCTGAAGCGCCGCGACGAAGCCATCGGCGCCTGGACGAAGAAAAAGGCGAAAGGCGACGTTTACGAGGATCGCGGTCTCAACGTCGTCTCGGAAGTGGCGATCGACGTGGAACGGCAGATCGCGGCGATCGAGCAGGCGCTCGCGGGCGCTCGTTAGGACGCGCAAACGGAGCGCGGCGCCCGCTGTTCAACGGGCGCCGCGCAGGCCGCTCGGAATCGGTGCCCGCCTAGCGGCGGTAGAAGTAGTAGCGGTAGAGCTTGTAGCGCGGCGGCAGCGGCTGCGGGTTCAGCATCACGTTGCCGAACTTGTTGAAATAGACGTATTGCTGCTTCGGCGGCAGCGGTTGCGGGTTCAGGGCCGAAGCGGGCGCGGCAGCGGCGGCAACCGCCGCCAACGCCGCGAGAGCGGCAAGTTTGTGCAACATGGGCGTTCTCCTGTCAGTGCCGTCGACCCGCGCGCATCATACGCATCGCCGCTGAACACGGCCTGAACCGGGACGTGACGCCGGCGTGACGGGTGTCACAGGCGCGCGCCGCAATTCGCATTTGCAGCCCTCCCACTGTTGAAGCCGCGCGATCTGCATTGGCTCAGGTTCTACGTCCATCCAGTCAGCCAGGTGCTGATTCGCAATCCGCGTTGGCACCGTTCGCGCGGCGTCTGGAAAGCGTCGCGGGAAGCTTGTGCCGCCGATCTGTGCCAAGCGCTATCGCGCCGCCGGCGCGTATCGCGCGCTGCACAGAATCGACGGCATTTGGTGCGAGCTGCGCCTTTCGCCGGTGCCGCAAGGCCGCGATGCGGACGTGTTCGACCGCCGGCGGTCCGGCTGGCGGAACGGCGAGGCGTTGGCGGCGGTCACGCGCGACGAGCTCGCCGCGCGCATGCCGGGTTATGCGATCGCGATGCGCCAGCTCTCGGCGCGCGAGCTGTCCGAGGCGAGCCTGGCAATCGACGTGCGCGACGAGCAGCGTTCCGCCGCGGAGGCGCGCCGCCTACTCGGCCGCCTTCTTCATGCCGGCGAAATGCGGCATGACCTCTTTCGAGAACAGAGTCATCGAGCGGAGCGCTTCGTCAAACGGGATGTTGTTGAAGTTCACCTGGATCGAAGCGATTTCGAAGCCGCCGGTCAGCTCCTGATATTTCGCGATGGTGTTGCGTATCTCGTCAGGCGAGCCGACCCAGGCCGCGCCCTTGGCCGTTTGCGTGTCGAAGTTCTCCGCGCGCAGGCCCGCGATGATCTTGTCGTAGCCCGGGTAATCCTTGGAGCTCATGCCGCCCGTCCAGTCGGACGCGGCATCGACGAGCGATTTCAAATAGCGGTTCAGCGGTTCGCGGGCGATATCGCGCGCCCGCTTGCCGTCCTCGTGGCAAAACATGTGGAACGCCAGCATCACGCGGCCATTGCCGGGATGGCCGGCCGCGCGCCAGCTCTTGCGATAGAGCGCGATCAGCTCCTGCATCTTCGGGCCGGCCATGGGAATGCCCATGATGCTGTGCCCCGCCGTGCCGGCCTTCTCGAAGCTTTCTGGCGTGGCGAGCGCCGCCACCCAGAACGGCGGACGCGGCTGCTGCGTCGGCCGCGGCAGCGACGTGACGTTCTTGAACTTGTGGAATTTGCCCTCGAAGGTGACGTTCTCCTCCTCGAGCAGACGGCGCACCGCCTCCATGCCCTCTTCAAAGCGGGCGCGGCTCTCGTCCACCGAGATTCCGAAGCGCGCGAATTCGTGCGGCAGGAACGCGCGCGCGAAGCCGCATTCGAGGCGCCCGTTCGAGATCGCGTCGACCATCCCGATCTCGCCCGCAACCTTGAGCGGATGGTTGAACACCGGCAGCACCGCGCCGGTGACGAGCCGCGCCTTCTTCGTGCGTTGCGACGCGGCAACGAGGAAGACGTGCGGATTCGGCGTATAACCGCCGTAGGATTCGAAGTAATGCTCGACCGTGCGGACGTGGCTGTAGCCCAGCGCGTCGAAGTGCTCGCAAAGACGCAGCGCATCGTCCCAATAGGCCTGCGCAGACTTTACCTCGGGTCCGATATCGGGGAAAAACTGGATACCGAATTCCATGGCCCGTGCTCCTTCTGGTCTTGGCGCGGCGGCTCTTTGGCCGGATGCGCGACGTTCCTCGCCGGATTCTACTGGACCGGCGCCGCAGCACCGGGCATAATTCGTCAGTATACGGATTAATTAAGAAGCGTCAAGAACGGACACCGGAATGGCAAGCGGAGCGGCACGGGCAAAGGCGGCGCCACGCGCGATCGACATGATCGACATCCGCCGCACGCCGGGGCATCTGCTGCGGCGTGCGCAGCAGCGTGCCGTCGACCTGTTCGTTCAGGCGGTGGGCGAGAACGGCTTGCGGCCGCCGCAATTCGCCGTGCTCGCGACCGTCTATCAGAACCCCGGCCTCAACCAGACGCACCTCGTCGACCGCACCGGCATCGACCGCAGCACGATCGCCGAGATGATCGACCGCATGGTGGCGCGCGGCTATATCGAGCGGAAGCGCGACGCCGCCGACCAGCGCGTGAACACGCTGTGGGCCACCGGCGCCGGCATTGCCGCGCTCGAGGCCTGCGCGGACGCCGCGATGGCGGCGCAGGAGCAGATTCTGGCGCCGGTGCCGCCGGAGAAGCGTGCGATGCTGCTGGAAGCGCTGGCGCTGCTCGCCGAATTGCCGCCCGGCGACGCCTGACGCGCGCCGGCCGGCCATAACCCGCCGATCTCCGATCTATAGGGAAACGCCATGAAGATCTGCCGATTCGACAATGACCGCCTTGGCGTCGTTGAAGGTGACCGCGTGCTCGACGTGACCGGCGCGCTCGACGCGCTGCCGAAGGTGTCGTGGCCGCTGCCGCAGGGCGACCTCCTGATCGCGAACCTCGACAAGGTCGTGGCGCGCATCAACGCGATCAAGCATGCGGCGACGCCGAAGCCGCTCGCGGGCGTGACGCTCAAGAGCCCGGTCGCCAACCCCTCGAAGATCATCGGCGCGCCGGTGAACTATCAGCTTCACATCGACGAAGCGGCGAAGAACCCGAACGCGTTCGCGAACCCCTCGTCGAACATGCTCAACATCCGCACAGCCGGGCCGTTCCTCAAGGCGAACTCCTCGCTCGTCGGGCCGAGCGAGGGCGTGGCGCTGCGCTTCGCCGACCGCCGCAATGACCACGAGGTCGAGCTGGCCGTCATCATCGGCAAGACCGGCTCCGCGATTCCGGCCGCCAGGGCGCTCGACTACGTGGCCGGCTACGCGATCGGCCTCGACATGACCGTGCGCGGCACCGAAGACCGCTCGGTGAGGAAGAGCATCGACAGCTACTCGGTGCTGGGGCCATGGCTCGTCACCGCCGACGAGATCGCCGATCCGAACAATCTCGATCTCTGGATCACGGTGAACAACGAGCCGCGCCAGAAATCGAACACCAGGATGCTGATCCTCAACGTGCAGCAGTGCATCGAATTCTTCTCGAGCTACTACACGCTGCTGCCGGGCGACATCATCATGTCGGGCACGCCCGAGGGCGTGGGGCCGGTGAAGAACGGCGACCTGATGATCGCCGAGGTGGAGAAGGTGGGACGCATGGAAGTGCGCGTCCGCAATGCGTGAGCGTCGCGGCCGACGCGCATGATGCGGGCGGCGGCGCGATGAGGCCGCCATTCGTCCTCGTTCACGGCGCGTGGCACGGCGGCTGGTGCTGGCAGCGCGTGGCGCCGCTGCTGCGGGGCGCGGGCCACGACGTTTTTTCTCCGTCGCTGACGGGCCTCGGCGATCGCGCGCATCTCGCCGGGCGCGACATCGATCTCGAAACGCACATCGCCGACATCGCCGGCCTGCTGGAGATGGAAGACCTCGCGAACGTCGTCCTGGTCGGGCACAGCTATGCGGGCATGCCGATCACCGGCGCCGCCGACCGCGTCGCAGCACGCATCAGTCGCCTCGTCTATCTCGACGCGTTCGTGCCGGCGCATGGCCAATGCGTACTGGACTTCTGGCCCGCCGAGGGCCGCGCCGACCTCGAGCGGCGCGCGGCAGCAGACGGGTTCATTCCGCCGACGCCGCTGCCCGCCTATGGCGTGACGAAGCCCGAAGACCTCGCCTGGGCCGAGCCGCGCATCCGGCCGCATCCCTATGCGACCTGGACGCAACCGCTGCGGCTGACGCAGGGCGAAACGAGGCTGCCGCGCGCCTATATCCGCTGCACCAATCCGGCGCGGCCCGTGTTCGAGCAGTTCAGCCGCCGGTTCGCCGCCGATTCGGCCTGGACCTATCGCGAGATCGACGCCGGGCACGATTGCATGATCGCCGATCCGCACGGCACCGCGGAGCTGTTGCTGTCGCTGGCATAGCCGATCGCGCCCGAATCGCCGGCATTTCCCAAGGCGTGCGCGTGCTCTAGATTTCCGCCATGACCGATGCCGACTCCAAATTCAGCGCGGACAGCGAATTCTTCGCGCCACACCACCAGCAGCCGCAGGAATGGGCGCGGCTGGCCGAGTACCTCGCGGCCAAGGGCCACGCCTTCGCGCCCGTGCCGCCGCCGCGCCAGTTCACCGGCGGCATGGGCAACCTCAACTTCCTCGTCACGCTCGACGGCAAGGAGGCCGTGCTGCGCCGACCGCCGGTGGGGCCGCTGCCGCCGGGCGGCAACGACATGGGCCGCGAGTTCCGCGTGCTCTCGCGGCTCTGGCGGAAGTTTCCGCTGGCGCCGCGCGGCCTGATCTTCTGCGAGGATCCGGCGATCCTGGGCGCGCCGTTCTTCATCATGGAGTATCGCGCCGGCCTGGTGCTGCGCGACGACCTGCCGCCCGCGATCGCCGCGCGCACCGGCGAGCTATCGGACAAGCTGATTCAGATCCTCGCCGACGTGCACGCGGTCGATCCCAAGGCTGTCGATCTCGACACGCTCGGCAATCCCGAGGGTTTCCTGAAGCGCGCGGTGGAGGGCTGGATCAAGCGCTGCGCGGTGGCCAGCGCCGACGTTTATCCCGGCAAGGGCCCGCACCCGGCCGCGCGCGAGATCGGCGAGTGGCTGCAGAAGAACCTCATTCCCGAAGGCGGCGCCGCGCTGATCCACAACGACTTCAAGCTCAACAACATCATCTGGCGCGCCGATGCCGCCGATGGTGGGCCGCTCGATCCGGTGGCGCTGCTCGACTGGGACATGTGTACGCGGGGCGATCCCCTCTTCGATCTCGCAACGCTCGTCAGCTATTGGATCGAACCTTCCGATCCCAAATCGATGCACGAGATGGGTCAGATGCCGACGGCGCGCACGCCGGGCTGGCTGACTCGCCGGCAGGCGGTGGAGCTTTACGCGCAGAAGACCGGCCGCGACATCTCGAACTTCCACTTCTACCGCGTGCTCACGGCGTTCAAGCTCTACATCATTTTCCTGCAGATCTATGCGCGCTACTGCCGGGGTACGACGACCGATCCGCGCATCGCGGCGCTCGGCCCGACGGCCGACGGCCTCATCGACTTCGCGCACCTGATCATGAAGGGCCGCGTGTTCTGAACGCGAAAGCGCGACGCGGTTTCCCGCGTCGCGCCCTTCGTTCGACAGGACAGGCTCACGTTCCGCTCAGGTCAGGCACGGCGAAGCTCTGTTCGGCAAAGCTTACGCACGCGGCATCAGGATCGGCTTCGCGTAGAACACCGAGGCCGTGCAGCGGCCGGTGTTCTGGTAGGTGTTGCTGCCGCGCACGATCTGGCCCGGAAGCAGGTTCTTCTTCAGCGTGATCGTCTCGTATTCCTTGCCGGTCGCCGTGTGCACGACGACAGTGATCTTCTTGCCGGCGAGGATCGTGCTGGTCGTGCCGTTCTTCACCGACACGGGACCGGCGAATTCCTTCGCCGCGATGTCGCAGGCGAGGACGACGGTCGTGCCGTTGAGGCCGGCAAACGCGGGGGCGGAAACCGCGGCGACGAGGCCGACGGCGGCGGCGAGGGCGAGGGCGAGGATGGTCTTGGTTGAGATGGAAAGGCACTCCTATCTGGTTGGGGTTGAAAAGGCGCGATCGCATCTGCGATCTGCCGTCGTTCTACAGATAGGCCGTCGTTTATTCTGTGATATCCGTCATTAGGCGCAATATTTTCTTTCTTTCCAAAGATTATATGGCGTTATGACTGAGAGACTCTGGATCTTCGGAATAATTCCGGAGGCGCCCCTGCGCAGGAGCGGCAAGCGAGAAAAATTGCGGCGGGCTCAACGCCGCTTGCGCGTCAGCCCCCAAAGCTCGTCGAGCGCGGCGCCGCTGTCGCGCTCCCGCACCGCCTGCTTGAAGCCTACCTTCTCGGCGCGGCGCTTGAAGGCCATTCCTTCGGGCGAGTGGCGCGCGATGCCGTCGAACACGGTTGCGAACATCTGCGTCGTCTCGAGGCCCATGTTCGTCAGCGCCTGGTTGATCATCAGCTTCTGCATCATGAGCTGGTTCTGCGGCACGCCCACGAGCCGCGCCGCCAGCGCCTCGACGCGCGCATCGAGCGCCTTCGCCGGCACGGCATCGGCGACGAGGCCCATCGCCTTCGCCTCGCGGCCGTCGACGAGATCGCCGGTGAACAGCATGCGCTTCGCGCGCTCGGCGCCGAGCCGGTAGACCCACATCGCCGTGGTGGGGCAGCCCCAGACGCGCGCGGGCGGATAGCCGATGCGCGCCTCCTCGGCCATGACGACGAGATCGCAGCACAGCGCGATATCGCTGCCGCCGGCCACCGCGTAGCCGTGCACCTTCGCGATCGTGGGCTTCAGGCTGCGAAACAGCGCCATGAAGTCTTCGGTGAAGCGTTTCATCACCGCGTAGTCCTTCATCGGATCCCACGGCATCTCGGCCTGGATCAGCGGCGTCTTTTTCTCCGCGAATTCGACGAGATCGTAGCCGGCGCAGAACGCCCGACCGGCGCCGGCCAGCACGATGACGTGGACCTTGGGATCGGCGTTCGCCGCCTCCACCGCCGCGCGGATCTCGCCCGGCATCGCGGCCGTGATCGCGTTCAGGCGCTTCGGGCGGTTCAGCGTGATGCGCGCGATGCGACCTTCGCGCCGGTAGGTGAGCGTCTTCAAGGCCGTTTCCCCGCGTTCGTTTCCGCCGAGCGTAGCAGGCGCTCGGGGCAAGCGTCTCGCCAAGGATTTTCGCACATGATAGGGTCGCAATCTCGCCTGAATTCCGGACGCTCCCACCCCCACAATCGCGCAATCCGGACGAAGAAGGACGCCCAGAGGAGACGCCCTTGGAGGAGATTGCCCACCTTATCCAGAAGTATGGCTACCTATTCTACGGCATCACCTTCATCTGGACGTTCCTCGAAGGCGAGACGTTCGTCATCTTCGCCGGCGCGCTGGCGGTGCCCGGCCTTGGCGGCGCCACGACGCCGCCGCCGATCAACATCTATTACCTGATCGCGGCGGCGTGGATCGGCAGCTTCTGCGGCGACCAGCTCTACTTCTTCCTCGGCCGGAAATTCGGCAATCGCATCCTGAGGCGCTTCCCGCGCATCCAGGGCGGCGTGCAGCTCGCGATCGACATGCTGCACAAGTATCACACGTTCTTCATCCTGACCTACCGCTACATGTACGGCGTTCGCAACTTCGCGAGCCTCGGCATGGGCATGAGCGACCTTTCGTGGCCGCGCTTCGCGGTGCTCAACTTCATTGCCGCGTTCCTCTGGGCCAACAGCTTCGCCTGGGGCGGCTATGCGCTCGGCTACTTCGCGGCCAGCGCGCTCGGCCAGATCAACTTCGTCTACATCATGCTCGGCGTCGTCGTGTTCGTGCTGGCGCTGTTCGCGTTCATGCACTGGCGCGGCAAGAAGCGCTACAAGCAGGCGCTGGCGCAATCGACGGCGGCGCGTGCGGGCGAAGCCGCCCCTGCCCCCGCCATCGAGCAAAAGAAGTCTTGAGCGGCGGGCGGGCCATGCCGCACGGCGCGGCGCCGCGACGCTTCCTGGGCTGGCGGGTCGTCGGCGCCAGCTTCGCGGTGCTGACGCTCGCGTTCGGCGCCGCCTATGCGTTTCCGGCCTTCTTCGATCCGCTCGCACGCGAGTTCCCGGGCTCGCGCGGCAACGTGGCGCTCGTTTTCGCGGTGTGCGGATGCCTGTTCTTCCTGGTCGGCGCCGCGGCCGGGCCTTTGGCGGACCGCATCGGCTCGCGGCCGGTGGTGAGCGTCGGCATGCTGCTCGTGGGCGCCGGGCTAGTGCTGGCGAGCTTCGGGCAGACCCTGTGGGAGGTGCTGCTCGCGTTTGGCATCGGCGCCGGCCTTGGCGTCGGCCTCGCCTACGTGCCGGCGGTGAGCCCCGTGCAGCGCTGGTTCCTGCGCCAGCGCGGACGCGCATCGGGCTTCGCCGTGGCCGGGATCGGCGTCGGCACCTTCGCCGGACCGTTGCTGGCAACGGCGATCATGGGCGTGGCCGACTGGCGCGCGGCGTGGCTCGCGATCGGCATCGGCGTGGCCGTGTTCGGCGTCCTCGCCGCGCAGTTCCTCATCGACGCGCCGGACCGCGTTGGCCAGCAGCCCGATGGCGATGCGGCCCCTTTGCCCGGTGCCGCGGCGCCGGCGAAAGGCTGGGCGCTCAAACCCGCGCTTTCGACGAAGCCGTTCCTGCTGCTCTTCGCTGCGATCGGGGCGCTGTCGTTCCCGCTGTTCGTGCCGTTCGTGCATCTCGTGCCGTTCGCGCGCGATCTCGGCCTCTCGCCGGCGACGGCCGTTTTGCTCGCGAGCTTCATCGGCATCGGCAGCATCGTCGGCCGGTTCGGCCTCGGCACGATCGCCGACCGGCTCGGCCGGCGCGCCACGATGAGCGCGATGTTTCTCGGGCTCACGATCATGCTGGCGTTCTGGCTCGTCTCGGGCAACGCCTGGATGATCGGCGCCTTCGCACTCGTCTACGGCGCCTGCTATGGCGGCTTCGTGGCGCTCGTGCCGGCCGTGATCATCGACTATCTCGGCACGCGCAGCGCCGGCGCCATTATCGGCGCGCTCTACACCAGCGTGGCGCCCGGCGCTCTGCTCGGCCCGCCGCTCGCCGGCTATGCCTACGATCTCTGGGGCAGCTATACGATCCCGCTCGTCGTCGCGATCGGGATGATGGCGCTGGCGACGGTCATCACCTTCGCGCTGCCCGATCCCGCGAAGTGGCGCGCGGAGAACCCGGCGCCCTGAGCGCCGCGGCGCCCTGAGCGCGGCTACAGCGCGGCCTTGATCTTCTCGTACGTCGCCTTGATCGCGGCCATGTCGCCTTGCTTGTGGCCCCAGTTCATCTTGAGCTCGTCGCCGATGCGGCGCGGCAGGACGTGGACGTGGAAGTGAAAGACCGACTGCGCGGCACCGGGGCCGTTGGCCTGCAAGAGATTGATGCCATCGGGCCGGAGCGCGGATTCGATCGCCTTGCCGACGCGCTGCGCCGTGGCCAGCACCGGCCCGAGCAGCGGCGCTGGCATCGCGGCGAGATTCTCCCAATGCTCCTTGGCGATCGCG
This sequence comes from uncultured Candidatus Odyssella sp., assembly GCA_964481045.1. Lineage (GTDB taxonomy): Bacteria > Pseudomonadota > Alphaproteobacteria > Bin65 > Bin65 > SBBV01. The sequence goes on from CAYZSG010000094.1 coordinate 15,752, forward strand.
AGCGCGTGGCCGGGATTGCCCGGATTGATGTCCATGAACGCCAGCGTGTGCTCGTCCTCGTGCAGCTTGAAGCACGGGATCTGCCCGGCGACGATCTTGCAGAAGATGCAGTTGGAATCGGTGCGCATGCGTTGGCCCCCTAGCCTTTGGCGATGAGACTAGCCAAGGCCCCGAGGCGCCGGAAGGGCGAGGCATCCTGATCGACCGGTTGCGCGAGGGCGCGCGCGGCGCCAACGCTGCCGAAGCGCTCGCGCAGCGCTTCGGCGAGCCACTCCTCCGCCTGCTCGGCGCGCTTTGCGGCGAGGCGGCCGGTTTCGGCGAGCAAGGCGCGATGTCGCTCGAACGCGTCAAGGAGATCGCCGAGACCCGCGCCGGTTTGCGCCGAAACGATGAGCACCGGCGCGTTCCAGCCGCCCGCCTCGAGCGAGAGCGCGCCGGCCGCGTCGGCGGCCGTGCGCCGCGCCGGATCGCCGAGATCGCCTTTCGTGACCGCGACGACATTTGGGATCTCGACGATGCCGGCCTTCATGTATTGCAGCGAATCGCCGGAGCCGGGCTGGAGGCAGAGCAGCACCGTGTCGGCGACGCCGGCGATCTCAGTTTCCGACTGGCCGACGCCGACGGTTTCGATGACCAGCACGTCGCATAGCGCGCGCATCAGCACCGCGGACGGATAGGTGAGCGCGGCGAGCCCGCCAAGCCGATCGCGCGCGGCCATCGATCGGATGAAGATCGCGTGATCCTCGGGATTGGTGCGCAGCCGCGTGCGGTCGCCGAGCAATGCGCCGCCCGAGCGCCGCGAGGAGGGATCCACCGCGATCACGCCGATGCTCTTCCCGGCCGCGCGCCAGCGCCCGATCAGCGCGCCGACCAAGGTGGATTTCCCGACGCCGGGCGGGCCGGTGATGCCGACGACGTGGCATTGCGCGGCACGCGGCGACGCCCACGCCTCGTCGAGCAGCGCGAGCGTGGCCGGCGATTCGGGCGCCGCCTCGATCTCGTTGAGCGCGCGCGAGAGCGCCGCCTTGCCCTGCGCCGTTCCGCGCAGCGCCTGCAACGCCACGAATGGCCGCGCCGGAGCGATCATCGATAGAAAGAAGAGGTAACAGGAGCCGAGGAGCCGGGGAGAAGGAAAATCAGGCGCGCAAGGCGCGCCCAAGAATTTTCCTCCCCGGCTCCCCGGCTCCTGTTCACTTCACTTGTCTCATGCGGTAGCCGCGACTTTGGCGATGCCTTGTCCCGATTTCGCGGCGAGCGCCGCCTGGGCGGCGGCGAGGCGCGCGATCGGGACGCGATAGGGCGAGCACGAGACGTAATCGAGCCCGGTCTCTTCGCAGAACGCGATCGAGGCAGGATCGCCGCCGTGCTCACCGCAGATGCCGACCTTAAGATCGGGCCGCACCGCGCGGCCGCGCTCGGTGCCGAACCTCACGAGCTCGCCCACGCCCTCGACGTCGATCGTGACGAACGGATCGTGCTCGAAGATCTGCTGGTCGATGTACGCCTTCAACACATGCGCGGTGTCGTCGCGCGAGAGACCGAACGTCGTTTGCGTGAGGTCGTTCGTGCCGAAGCTGAAGAACTCGGCCGTCTGCGCGAGATCGGCGGCGCGCAGCGCCGCGCGCGGCAATTCGATCATCGTGCCCACCGTGTAGTCGATCTTGGTGCCGCTCTCGCGCATCACGTCGCCGGCGACGCGGTCGATGACGGCCTTCAGGATATCGAGCTCCTTCTTCGTGGCGGCGAGCGGGATCATCACCTCGGGCACGACGCGGTGCTTGCTGCGCTTGCCGGCCTCGACGGCGGCCTCGAAGATCGCGCGGGCCTGCATTTCCGCGATCTCGGGATAGGAGATCGCGAGGCGGCAGCCGCGATGGCCGAGCATCGGGTTCGCCTCCTCGAGCTGGATCACGCGCTTGCGCACCTCGTCGACGCTGACGCCGGCGGCGGCGGCGACTTCCGATTGCTCCGCCTCGGTGTGCGGCAGGAATTCGTGCAACGGCGGATCGAGCAGGCGGATCGTGACCGGCAGGCCCTCCATCACCTCGAACAGGCCGGCGAAGTCCTTCCGCTGCATCGGCAGCAATTTCGCGAGTGCTTCGCGGCGGCCCGCCTCGTCGCCGGCCATGATCATCTGGCGCATCGCGATGATGCGGTCTTCCTCGAAGAACATGTGTTCGGTGCGGCAAAGTCCGATGCCCTCGGCGCCGAACTCGCGCGCGACGCGCGCATCCTCGGGCGTGTCGGCATTGGCGCGCACGCCGAGCCGGCGGATCTTGTCGGCCCAGGCCATGAGCGTCGCAAAATCATGGGCGAGGCGCGGCTGGATCATCGGCACCTCGCCGACGAACACGGTGCCGGTGCCGCCGTCGAGCGTGATGTGCTCGCCCGCTTTGATCGTGACGCCGGCGGCGCTCATCG
>CAYZSG010000095.1:0-17977 GCA_964481045.1 uncultured Candidatus Odyssella sp.
AGGGGCGCGCAGCGCGCGCCCACTCTCCGCCCGAATGGCGATTAGGTCGGCGCGCTCTCTGGCAATACCGGCTGAGCGCTTCATTGCGTCGGCAGGGCGCGCGCAGCGCGCCCCTACGATGCCGTCGCCCTACATCACCGCGCGCACCAATCCTCCGTCCACCGTCAGGTTCTGCGCGGTGATGTAGCCGGCGTGGCGCGAGCAGAGGAAGGCGACCGCGGGGCCGAAATCGTCGGCTTCGCCGAGGCGCTTGGTCGGCATCGATTCCGCCATGCGCCGCTTGGCCTCGTCCTGCGAAATGTTGAGGCGCAGCGATTGCTGCACGTAGACCCGCCGGAGCGCGCCCGTATCCATCAGCCCGGGCAGCACGTTGTTGATCGTGACGCCCTTATCGGCCACTTCGCGCGCGATGGTGGACATCGCACCCGTCAAACCGCCACGCGCGCCGTTGGAGAGCACGAGATTGGGATAGGGCTCGCGCACCGAGAACGAGGTGACGTTGACGATGCGGCCCCAGCGCTTCGCCATCATCGCGGGCAACACGAGCTTCGTGATGCGCAGCGCCGAAAGCATGTTGGTCTCGAGCGCCCTGAGCCACGCCGCTTCGTCGTGCTCGAGGAACTGGCCCGGCGGCGGCCCGCCGGCATTGGTGACGAGGATCGAGACGGGGCCGCCGAGCGCCTTTTCCGCGCGCTCGTGGATGAAGGGCGCCTGGGTCGGATCGGCAACGTCGCCCTGCACGAACGCCGCGCCGGCGCCGAGCGCCTTCAGGGCCGCGGCGCCGCTTTCGGCATTGCGGCCGTTGAGCGCCACCGACACGCCTGCCTCGTGCAGGAACTTCGCCGCCGAGAAAGTGAGGCCCTGCGTGCCGCCGAGCAGCAATGCGCGCTCGCCCCTGATGCCGAGATCCATCGTCTTTTCCTCCCTGATCGGGCGGGGAGTGTTGCCATGAAGCGGCCGGGTCCAGAAGCCAGAATCGCGGTAGCTCCGGATGCGCGCACGCGCTTCCCGCCGGCGCGTGCCGCCGCTATGCTCGCGGTGGAGAGAGGGAGGGGACCCATGATTCGCGCACTCGCACTGGCCGTGCTCGCCGCCATTCCGGCGGCCGCCGGCACCGCCGCCGCCCAGGAGATCACGATCAAGGCCGTCAGCTCGTTCGCCGAGGGCACCAAGGATTCGCTCGGCTTCGAGGCGCTGATCGCCGAGATCAACAAGCGCGGCGCCGGCAAGATCAAGATCCAGTATCTCGGCGGCGCGCCCAAGGTGATGAATCCGTTCGAGGTGGTGAAGAACCTCAAAGACGGCGTCGTCGACATGGCGAACGCCAACAGCGCGTTCTTCACCAACGTCATGCCCGAGGCCGATGCGTTCAAGCTCGCCGAGTTCGGCATCGCCGACCTGCGCAAGAACGGCGCCTGGGCCTACATGAACAAATTGCTGAACGAGAAGGCCAACGCCTACTTCCTCGGCAACACGCTCGATTACATCGCGTTCAACATCTACCTCAACAAGCCGATCGAGAAGGCCGACCTCAAGGGGCTCAAGATCCGCGTCACGCCGATCTACCGCTCGATGGTGGAGGCGCTCGGTGGCACCGCGATCAATTCGCCGCCCGCCGAGGTGTACACGCTGATGGAGCGCGGCACGGTGGACGGCTATGGCTGGCCGACCTCGGGCATCTTCGACTATTCGTGGGAGAAGGTGACGAAGTACCGCGTCGAGCCCTCGTTCTACAGCGCCGCGCTGCACGCGCTCGTCAACCTCAACGTCTGGAACAAGCTCGGCGCCGACCGGCAAAAGATCATGCAGGAGGCGATGGTCGTCGTCGAAGCGCGGGCCGGCGAGCGCCTCGTGCTCGACGCCGCCGAGCGCAAGCGCCAGGAGGCGGCGGGCATCAAGGCGATCATGCTTCCGCCGGCCGAGGCCAAGAAATGGTCCGACACGGCCAAGGAGGCCGGCTGGGCCGCGGTGCTGAAGGTGAGCCCCGAGCACGGCGCCAAGCTCAAGGAATTGCTGACGAAGAAGTAGGCCTGATCGCGGGGCGGGCCCGCGCCCGCCCTTCACAATGGCCTTGCCCTCGCGGTCCGGCGCGGTACAACGGGAGCACGTCCGCAACGAGGGAGGACTTCCATGACCATCCGCATCGCCGCCGGCATCGCGCTGGCGGCCGCTTTCGCCATACCCGCGGCGGCCCAAGAGGTCGTCTTGAAGGGCGCTAGCGGCTTCCCCGAGGGCACCGCCTATTCGAGCAAGCTCGAGGCCTACATCAAGCAGGTCAACGAGAAGGGCAAGGGCCTCGTCCGCATCAATTACCTCGGCGGCGCGCCCAAGGTGATGCCGACCTTCGACGTGGGCAAGAACCTGCGCGACGGGCTCGGCGGCATCATCAGCAACACCGGCGCCTACTATACCAACGTGGTGCCCGAGGCCGACGCGCAGAAGCTGCTCGAAATTCCGATGGCCGAGCTGCGCAAGAACGGGGGCATGGCCTATCTCGAGAAGATCTACAACGAGAAGATGAAGGCGCACTACCTCGCGCGCATCTTCAACTACGACGAGTTCCACATCTACCTGAACAAGGAGATCAAGGCGCCGAGTTTCACCGGCCTCAAGATCCGCGTGACGCCGATCTACCGCGCGATGGTCGAGAAGCTCGGCGGCACCGCCGTCACCTCCGCGCCGCCCGAGGTCTACACGATGCTCGAGCGCAACACGGTGGACGGCTATGGCTGGCCGGCGCGCGGCATCTTCGATTTCTCGTGGCAGAAGGTGACGAAGTACCGGATCGATCCCGGCTTCTACAACGCCGACCTGCAGATCCTCGTGAACCTCGACACCTGGACCAAGAAGCTCAACGACGCGCAGAGGAAGCTGCTCACCGATCTCGCGATGGCGATGGAGGTGGACACCACCGACCAGGCGGTCAACGCGGCCGAGCGCAAGAAGCAGGAAGAGGCCGGCATCAAGGTGATCAAGTTCTCGGCCGAGGACGAGAAGAAGTATCTCGCCGTGATCCGCGACGCCGGCTGGGAATCCGTGCTGAAGGCCAGCCCCGAGCATGGCCCGAAGCTGCGCGAGTTCTTCACGAAGAAGAATTAGCGCCTCTCTTGTTCCAGTCCGTCATCCCGACCGAAGCGGCCGCACACTGGGCGGCCGCGAAGTGGAGGGATCGCGGCGCGGCCTCGTCCAACCGCTGCGCCACGATCACTCCGCTGCGCACGGCGCAAGGGCGCCGTGCTCCGGTCGGGAGGGCGCTTTTCGGCGGTGAGCGCGCATGAGCGCCCTCCTCCGCGTCTTCACCTTCATCCTCGAGCTCTTCAGCACGATCTTCGCGATCGCGCTGGGCGTGCTGATCCTGCTGATGTGCGTGGACATCGGAATCCGCAACTTCCGCATGGGCTCGCTGCCCTGGCTCATCGAGCTCACCGAATACGCGCTGTACGCCGGTACCTATCTCGCGGCGCCCTGGGTGCTGCGGCTTGGCTCGCACGTGCGCGTCGATGCGCTGCTGACCGCGCTGCCGAAGCGCTACGCGGTGCGCATGGAGCAGCTCGTCGATCTCGTCGGCCTCGGCGTGGCATTGGTGCTCGTCTGGTACGGCTGGGCCGCCGTCGCCGATGCATGGACGAGCGATCTCGTCGCGCGCAAGACCTGGAATTTCGACGAGTGGCTGCTGCTGCTGCCGATCCCCATCTCGGGCGCGCTGCTTTCGATCGAGTTCGTGCTGCGCATCGCGCGCGTGCGCGGCACCGTCTCCGACGACTACGACCCCGCCAAACGCGCGAGCATCTGACGCATGGATTGGGTCTCCGCCCTCGTCCTCATGCTGGGGATGATCTGCGCCTTCATGGCGCTCGGGCTGCCGGTGGCGTTCGCGTTCCTGCTCGCGAACATCGCGGGCGCGCTGATTTTCCTGGGCGGCGCGGCAGGCCTCGTCTCGCTGATGCGCGGCTCGATGGCCTCGATCGCGAATTTCAACCTCGCGCCGATCCCGCTCTTCCTGCTGATGGGCGAGATCCTGCTGCAGACCGGCATCGCGTTCCGCGCGGTGGACGCGATCGACCGGCTGATCAGCCGCGTGCCCGGACGGCTCTCGGTGGTCGCCGTCACCGGCGGCACCGTCTTCTCGGCGCTCTCCGGCTCGACGATCGCGACCACGGCGATGCTCGGCCAGGCGCTGCTGCCCGACATGCTGAAGCGCGGCTATCACCCGACGATGGCGATGGGCCCGATCATGGCCATCGGCGGGGTGGACATGCTGATCCCGCCCTCGGCGCTCACCGTATTGCTGGCGACGCTCGCCAGCGGCGTCAGCAAGGTGAAGATCTCGGTGGCCGATCTGCTGATCGCCGGCATCCTGCCCGGCCTCATCATGAGCGCGCTGTTCATCGGCTACATCGTCGTGCGCTGCCACATGAATCCGGCGCTGGCACCGTCCTACGAGGTGAAGCGGTTCAGCTTCCGCGAGCGGTGGGTCCCGTTTTTCAAATACGTCGTGCCGCTGTTCCTGATCTTCATCGTCGTGATGGGCAGCATGTTCAGCGGCATCGCCTCGCCCACCGACGCGGCGGCGCTGGGCTGCCTCGCGACCATTATCCTCGCCCTCGCCTACCGTTCGCTGCGCATGAAGACGCTGCTGACGTGCCTGAAAGGCACCGCGGTGGTGACGACGATGATCTTCTTCATCATCGCGGCGTCCACGAGCTTCGCGCAGATCCTCGCCTTCTCGGGCGCCACCGACGGCGCGCTGGCGGCGCTCGGCAAGCTCGGGCTCGAGAAATACACCGCGATCTTCGTGATGATCGGTGTGCTCTTGGTGCTCGGCTGCTTCATGGACCAGGTGAGCATGATGCTGCTCACCTTGCCGTTCTTCATGCCGCTGGCCAACGATCTGCTCGGCCCGAGCTCGTTCGATCACGTGTGGCTCGGCGTGATCCTGCTGATCTCGTTGCAGATCGGGCTGCTCACCCCGCCGTTCGGCCTGCTGCTGTTCGTGATGAAGGGCGTAGCGCCGCCGGAGATCTCGCTGCGCCAGGTGTGGGCCGCGGCCGCGCCGTTCACGCTGATCGTGCTCGCCGTGCTGCTGGCACTCGTGTTCGTGCCCGACCTCGCGACGGCGCTCGTGCGGCTGATGTGAGACGCGCCTCGTAGGCGTCTCATCCTTCGAGGCGGCCCAAGCGGGCCGCACCTCAGGATGAGGCGGACGTCTGTTCGAACAAATATGGCCTCATCCTGAGGTGCCCGCCCTCTTCGGGCGGGCCTCGAAGGATGGACACAAGTACGCCGCCGGAGCTACGCGCTTCCCCACACTTCGCGCGCGACGTCGACGATGAGCTCGAGCTTCTTCTTCGTCGCGGTTTCGTCCACGACCTGGCCGCTGCCGCCGCCCGACGAAAATCCGCATTGCGGCGAGAGGCCGAGCTGGTCGATCGGGCAATGCTTCGCGGCCGCTTCGATGCGGCGCTTCAGCTCGTCCTTCGATTCGAGCACCGGCGTCTTGGTACTGACGAGGCCCAGGATCACCGTTTTGCCCTTGGGCACGAAACGCAGCGGCTGGAAATCGCCGGCCCGGTCGGTGTCGTATTCGAGGAAATAGCCGTCCACGTTCACCTGGTTGAACAGCACGTCGGCGATCGGGTCGTAGCCGCCCTCGGCCATCCACGCGCCCTTCAGGTTCCCGCGGCAGAGATGCATGCCGATGGTCATGTTCGCGGGCTTCTTCGCAATGGCCGCGTTGATGAGCTTCGCGTAGGTGCGCGTGAGCTCGTCGGGATCCTCGCCGCGCGCGACGACGTCGTGGCGCGCCTTGTCGTCGCAATTGCACGGCATCGCCGTGTCGTCGAGCTGCAGATAGGTGCAGCCCTCGGCGGCGAGATCGGCCACTTCGTCCTGATAGATCTTCACGAGATCGGCGAAGAACGCCTCGCGGTCCGCATAGACGCCGGAATCGTAGGATTTCGGCCCGAGGAAATAGTGCATGACCGGCGGCGAGGCGACCGTGACCTTGGGCGTGCCCTTCTTCACCGCCGTCTTCAAGAACTTGTAGTCGTCGGCGATGATGCGGTGCTTGCGCTTAAGCCTGCTCTTCGCATAGGGCGAGGACGCGATGCCGATGATCTGCGTCTCGGTTCGGAAGCCGAGCGTGCCGTCGCGCAGGCCGAAGCCCTCGACCGAATCGATGAAGCCGGCCGACCAGCCGCGGCGGCGGAACTCGCCGTCGGTGATCGAGCGCAGCCCGAGATTTTCCTGGAACGCCACGATCTCGCGCACGCAATCGTCTTGCACCTTCGCGAAGCCGGCCTCGTCGAGCTTGCCCGCCTTGTGCGCGCGCGCGGCCTCAATCAGGCGCTGCGGGCGCAGGAAGCTGCCGATGTGCTCGGCGCGGAACGGCGGCTTGAGGCGCGTCTGGACGGTCATCGTTACCTCTTGGTCGTCATCAGATCGGGCAGGAGCAGCGAGATCACCGGCGCGGCCACGAGCAGGGCGACCCTGAAACCGTCTGCGATGATGAAGGGTGTCACGCCGCGGAAGATCGTCGAGAGCGGCGTTTCGGGCAAGAGGCTTTTCAGCACGAACACGTTGAGGCCGATCGGCGGCGTGATCAGACTGATCTCGATGACGACGACGACGATGACGCCGAACCAGATCATCGTGCGCTCCGGACTGCCCAGCCCAAAATCCAGCCCAACGACGATGGGATAGAAGACGGGCACGGTGAGCAGCAGCATCGAGATGCTCTCGAGGATGCAGCCCAGGATCACGTAGATGACGACGATCAGCGCCATCACGCCGTAGGGGCCGAGGCCGGCGTCCTTGATCCAATCGGCAATGACGTTCGGGAAGCGCGCGACGTTGATGAAGTTCGCGAACAGCAGCGAGCCGATCAGGATGATGAACAGCATCGCCGAGGTACGCCCGCTTTCCACGAGGACGCGCGCGAGCAGGCGCCAGGTGAGCGTGCGCCTTGCGAGCGCGATCAGGAACGCGCCGCCCGCGCCGATACCGGAGGCCTCCACCGGCGTGAACAGGCCGGCATAGAGCCCGCCCATCACCAGCGCGAACAGCAGCAGCATCCCCCACACGCCCTTCAGCGCATAGACGCGCTGGATCCACGGCAGCCGCGGGCCGGGCGGGCCGGCCGCGGGATTGATCCGCGTCGTGGCGATCACGGCGCCCACGTAGAACACCGTGCCGACGATGCCGGGCAGGATGCCGGCGGCGAACAGCTTGCCGATGTCGGTCTGCGTCATGATCCCGTAGAACACGAAGGCGACCGAAGGCGGGATCAGGATGCCGAGCGTGCCGCCCGAGGCGATGGCGCCGGCCGCGAGGCTGTCGGCATAGCCGTAGCGGCGCATCGGCGGCATCGCGACCTTGGTCATCGTCGCCGCGGTGGCGAGGCTCGATCCGCACACCGCGGAGAAGCCGGCGCAGGCGACGACCGTGGCCGAGGCGAGCCCGCCGCGATAGTGACCGAGCCACGCGTTCGAAGCGTCGTAGAGGTCCTGCGAGATCTTCGAATAGGCGATGAAATTACCCATCAGGATGAAGAGCGGCAGGACGGAGAAGTCGTAGTTGAACACCGTGTCGGAGGCGAGCTGGCCGATGCTGCGCAGGGCCGGCGAAACGCCGACGAGGATCGAGAAGCCCACGAAGCCCACGAAGGCCATGCCGAACGCGATCGGCACTTCGAGGAACAGCAGCAGAAACAGCAGCGCGAATCCGCCGAGAACGGCCCAGAGCTCCATGCCTCAGATGCCCCCGATCTCGGGTGGCTTGAACGTGCCGCGGAGCTTCATTGCGGATTGCAGCAGCGCCACGACGACCGTCGCCGCCGTCAGCACGCTCATCGCGTAGACGTACGGGCCAAGGCGCACGCCGAGGAACATGAGCCGCTCGTTCTGCTCGGTGAGGGCGCCCGCCTGAATCCACAATTCGCGCGCCCAGGCGATGCACAGCGCCGCCACGAACAGCGTCACCACGAAGCGCTTGATGCGCTCGCCGCGCCCGCGGAAGAAGCCGTTGAACAGGCCGATCGTGACGTGCTCGTCGGCCGCCGTGACGAGCGGCAGCGCCACGAACACCATCGTGCCGAGCGCCAGGCGCGTCAGTTCGAACGCCGCGGGCAGCGGCGCATCGAACTGACGGCCCACCACATCGACGAAGGTGATGCACATCATCGCGAACACGATGACGGCCAGCGCGAGGCCGAGCGCCTTCAGGATCGGGCCGAGAATCGGGATGTCGCTCAACGTACTCTCCGGCGCTTTTTCCCGCTCTCCCGTAGGGAGAGGAAGGACCTACATCTTCGCCGCTTCGTCGTTGAACATCTTGAGCGCGGCGGCGCCGTCGATGCCTTTGGCCTTGGCCTTCTCGATCCACTCCTTCTCGATCGGCGCCAGCGCCTCTTTCATCTTCGCGAGCAATTCGCCTTCGACCTGGGTGACCGTGACGCCGAGCTTGGTGAGCCGCTCGAGGCCCGTGTCCTCCTCGCGCTGCCAGCGCGTGCCGAGGTGCCTGGCCAGCGCCTCGCCCGAGACCTTGTCGATCGCGGCGCGGTCTTTCTCCGGCAGCGCATCCCACTTCTTCTTGTTGATGACGACGAAGAAGCTCTGGCTGTAGAGGCCGCCCGGCACGATCGTCGCGTGCTTGATGAAGTCCTGGATGTTGAAATTCAGGATCGCCTCGCTCGTGAACATCGTGCCGTCGGCGACGCCCTTCGAAAGCGCGTCGCGCGACTGCGTGGCCGGCAGCGAGATCGGCGTGGCGCCGAACTTCTGGAACAGCGCGGTGGTGGTGGCGTTGGCGGCGCGGATCTTGAGGCCCTGGAAATCCGCCACCGACTTGATCGGCCGCTTGTTGTTGTAGATGTGGCCGGGCGGATGCACGTGAACGGCCAGCGTGTGCACGCCGGCCGGATGCATGCCCGTCTTCTCGAACATGGCCTTGTAGACGCGCCAGTAGGCGACCGAATCCTTGTCGGAGCCGTGGCCGATGAACGGCAGCTCCACCATCTCGGCCAGCGGATAGGTGCCTGGCGTGTAGCTGTGGACGCCCCAGGTCATGTCGGCGATGCCGTCCACCGCGAGCTGCATCTGGCGCGGCGGCGCGCCGAGCGACTGGGCGGTGACGTCGATCTTCACGCGCCCTTCGGTGGCCTTCTCGATCATCGCGAAGTAGCCGAGCATTCCGTCCTTGTGGAAGAAATGCGTCGGCGGCAGCCAGTTGTTGTAGCGCAGCGTCGTCTGGGCCGACGCGGCCGAAGCCGCGGCAGCGAGCGCGAGACCGGCGGCGCCGGCCAGCATGGTTTTTCTCATGGCACGTCCTCCCTTGGCTTTTATTATCAAGTGATACTATAGACCGGCGGCCGCCCGCATTGAAGGGCCGGCCTCACGCGCCGCCCCACGCCTCGCGCGCGGTCTCCACGACGAGGGCGAGCTTCCGCTTCTCGTCCTCGACCGTCACCGGATTGCCCATGAAGTTGCTCGCGAAGCCGCATTGCGGCGAGAGGCAGAGCTGGTCGTGCTTCATGTGCCGCTCCGCCTCGCCGATGCGGCGCTTCAGATCTTCCTTGCTTTCCAGCACCGGCGTCTTCGTTGAAACGAGTCCGAGTACGATCTTCTTGCCGTTCGGCACATGGCGCAGCGGGCGGAAATCGCCGGCCCGGTCGCTGTCGTATTCCATGAAGAACGTGCCGATGTTCACGTTGCGGAACAGCACCTCGCTGACGTACTCGTAGCCGCCGCGTCCCATCCATTTGCCGCGATTGTTGCCGCGGCACATGTGCATGCCGAGCGTGACACCCTTGGGCACGCCGGCCGCGATGCGGTTCAGCACGTCGGCATACATCTCGACGATCTTGTCGGGGTTCTCGCCGCGTTTCCGGATCGCCTCCTGGCCGCGCGGATCGCAGAGCAGCGGCCACGTCACGTCGTCGAGCTGCACGTAGGTGCAGCCGAGCGTGTGCAGGTCGCGGATTTCCGCGAGCCAGATATCGACCGCGTCGCTCCAGAACGCGTCGAGATCGGGATAGGCCTTGGCGTCGATGGCCGGCCGCCCGCCCCAGAAGTGGAGCATCGTGGGCGCCGGCAGCGTCGCCTTCGCCGTGCGTGTCGTGGCCGATTTCAGGAACTTGAAATGCTCGGTGAAGATGCCGGCCTTGCGCGTGAGCTTGCCCGTGACCTGCACGAGATGGCCGGGCAGCTTTTCAATACCGCCCGCGTCCTCGAACGGCATCGCGGCGGAAATCGTCTTGCTGGCATCGACGAAGGTGATCGAGGTGCCGCCGAGCGCCAGCAGGAAATCCTGATACCAGGAGCGGCGGCGGAACTCGCCGTCGGTGATCGATTGCAGGCCGGCCTGCTCCTGGAGCCTCACCGCGTCGCGGATCGCCTCGTCCTCGATGCTCTTCAATTCGGCGTACATCGTGGACTTCGCGACGGTGCGATACTGATCGCCCTCGATCGCGGCGCGCGCTTTCAAAAGCTTCTCGGGCCTGAGCAGGCTGCCGACATGCTCCGCGCGGAATGGCGGTGCGCCCATCGTTCCTCCCTCTCGTCCAGCGTCTTTTGCGGCGACTCTAGGCGCCGTTGGAAAGCCGCTCAAGCGCGTGGGCGGGGATTCTCAGATGGTGAGAATTCCATCCCCCTTCGACGGTCGGCGCGTTGCGCCGGCAGGACGAGGGGATCTAGTCCGGCAGCGCGTCGGACATTTCCTTGACCCAGGCCGCGTCGGCGCCGTCCAAGGTCGCGAGTTCGCGGCCGGCCTCGTGCTTCGTCTGCGTGAGGCACGCCATCACCTGCGGCGCGTCGCCGTCGTCCGGCTGGCACGCGAATTCGAGGCGAAAGCCGTTGGGATCGTAGAAGTAGATGCCGAGCAGGCCCGGAAGCTGCGGAATCGGGCCGTTGTACGGCACCTTGTGCGCTTTGAGGCGCGCCTCGATCGCCTTGAAGCGCGCGAGCGTTACGACGAACGCGCAATGCTGCATCGCGCCGATCGCGTTGCGATTGGCCTGGGGCTCCTTGCCCTTCGGGATTTCGAAGAACGCGAGCGTGCTGTCGTTGCCCATGTCGAAGAAGTAGTGGCGGACTTCCTCGTAGGGCGGGTTGCCGCGATTGCCCGGGCCGGTGCCGAGCCCGGCGGGCACCTTCATCGCATGGATCAGCGGCATGCCGAGGACGCGGACGTAGAACTCCGTCGTCGCCTTCATGTCGTCGGTGCAGAGCGCGAGATGATGGATGCCGCGCGTGAAGGAATCGACCTTCGACAGACGCTTGGCCGCAACGCCGCCTTCCATGGCAAGGCTCCTTCGTCGAGATTTCGACACTGGTGAGAATAAGCCAGGCACCGGAAGGGCGGAAGCGCCCATTGCGAGCAGGGGCGCCATGCAACACCCGCACACGGCCGGCGTTCGCCTTGACCGCGTTCCGGCTGCCGATAAGCTTGCGCCCCGGAACGCCAAAAATTTTCAACGACGCTAGGGAGCCCGCTCATGCAGGATCTGGTGGCTCGAGACCGCGTTGCGCCGAACACCGGCGCCGCGGCGAAACCGCTGACGCGCGGCGTGCATCATCTCGCCCTCAACACCGACGACATGAAGGCGACGATCGATTTCTGGACCGAAGTGCTCGGCATGCCGCTGATTCATGCCCTGAAGGTGCCGAAGGGCGCTTCGGGCCCGCTCAACCGGGGCAACCCGCCCTATGAAGACATGCGCCATTATTTCTTCGACATGGGCAACGATTCGACGGTGGCGTTCTTCGAGATCCCGAAAGGCGCAAAGGCCCAGGCCGACCGCGACGAGATCGGCGGCATGCAGCATTGCTCCTTCTCGGCGACGCCGGCCGCGTTCGAGGAGCTTCAGAAGCGCCTGAAGGCGCGCAAGATCGAATTCCTCGGCCCGATGCTCGTCCTGCCCGGCGTGCATTCGATCTATTTCTTCGACAACAACGGCATCCGCCTCGAAGCCACCTGCCACGGCGCCGACGGCGCGAATCAGCAGATCATCAAGGGCGTGACGCAGACCAAAGCCGTGGCGCGCGCCGAGCTTTCGACCATCACCAAGGACGAAGCGTGGCTCGCGAAGGTGACGGCGGCGATGCCGGACTAGGCCGCCGGGGCGGCGCCCTCCGACTTCTCGGCAAGCGCGAAATAGAGATTCGCGAGATCGCCGCGGCGCGCCAGCGCGGCCGCCTCCTCGTGCAGCGCGATCCGGCCCTTGATCATCACATAGGCCCGGCGCGTCATGGCCAGCGCGATATCGACCTTCTGCTCGACCAGCAGGATCGTGAGGCCGCTTTCCTGCAACAGCGCGAGCGCGCGCCGGATTTCGCCGACGATCAGCGGCGCGAGGCCGAGGAACGGCTCGTCGAGCAATAGCAGCCGCGGCGCCGACATCAGCGCGCGCCCGATCGCGAGCATCTGCTGCTCGCCGCCCGAAAGCGTGCCGCCGCGCTGCGCCGCGCGCTCTTTCAGGCGCGGGAACAGCCCGAACACGAACGCGTAGCGCTCGTCGAGCGTGTGCTCCGGGCGCGCGCCGAGCCGTATCGCGCCGAGGCGGAGATTGTCGCGCACCGACATCGGCGCGAAGATCTGGCGGCCTTCCGGCACCAGCGCCACGCCGGCCTCGACGATGTCGTGGCTCGCGAGCGGAACGAGGTCGCGGCCCTCGAGCAGGATCCGGCCGCCGCGGCGGAGCAGCGTGCCCGTGATCGCCGCCATCAGGGTCGATTTTCCGGCGCCGTTGGGGCCGAGCAGCGCCACCGATTCGCCCTTGGCGACGCTGAGCGAGACATCAGCCAGCACGTTCGCGGCGCCATAGCCGCCCGAGACTCCGGCGATCTCAAGCACCGGGCGCCTCCGCTGCGAAGGCCGCGGTTTCGCCGAGATAGGCCTCGACCACCGCGGGGTTGCCGCGGATCTCGCCGGGCGTGCCGTCGGCGATCTTGCGGCCGAAATTGAGCACGACGACGCGCTCGGCCAGCGGCAGCAGGAAGCGCATGTCGTGCTCGATCAGCAGCACGGCGATGCCGGTATCGTAGCCGGCAACCGGAATGTCGCCGCGCGCGATCTGGCGGATCGTTTCCGACAGCCGTTGCGCTTCGGCCGGGGTGAGCCCCGCGGCGGGCTCGTCGAACAGCATGAGCTTGGGCCCGCCGCAGAGCGCGCGCGCGACCTCGAGCAGGCGCCCCTGCCCGAACGAAAGCGCCGTGACCGGCGTTTCCAATAGCGGCGTCAGCCCGACGAACTCGATGAGGTCCAGCGCCTGAAGGCGCGAAATCGTTTCGGTCGCGCGCGACTTCGTACTGCCGGCCACGATGCCGCCGAGGCCGGCGCCCTGGGCCGCGAAATTCACGTGCGCGCCGACCAGCACGTTCTCGAGCAGCGACATGCCGGCGAACGGCATGTTGTGCTGGAACGTGCGCATGATGCCGTGCGCGGCGACGACATGGGGCTTCAGACCCTGGATCGCCTTGCCTTCGAAGGCGATCGTGCCCGAGGTGGGCGCCAGCGCGCCGGCGATCAGATTGAACGTCGTCGTCTTACCGGCACCGTTGGGGCCGATGAGGCCGAGGATTTCGCCCGCGCGCACGTCGAAATCCAGGCCATCGACGGCGGTGAGGCCGCCGAAGCGCTTCGTGAGGCCGCGCGCCTCGAGCAGCGTGCGGCCGCTCACGCGCCGGCTCCCCGCCGCGCGCGCAGCCTGTCGTAGAAGCCGACGAGGCCGTCGGGCCGGAACAGCATCGCCGCCACCATCACGATGCCGAATACCAGCGCCTGGCGGTGGCCGATCAGCGGCGTGAGCACGTAGGGCAGCATGTAAAGCAGCACGGCGCCGACGATGGCGCCCGAATGCCGGCCGCTGCCGCCGATGATGACCATGAACAGCAGCAGGAACACGTTTTCGAGGCCGAACACCGGCGGAGTCACGATGTTGTCGACGAAGGCGTAGGCCATGCCGGCGGCGCCGGCGAGCACGCTGGTGACGGTGAAGACGACGATCTTCGTACGCGCCACGTCGACGCCCATCGCCGCCGCCGCCTCGGGATTGTCGCGGATCGCGCGGCAGGCGCGCCCGAAATAGGAGCGGTCGAGGCGCCAGTAGACGAAGAACGAGGCGAGCATGACGAGCGCGATGAGGCTCGTGTAGTGGGGCCCGGTCAGGGTGAGATTCGCACCGCCGATCTCGAGCGTCGGGAGCCGGTAGTTGGCGATGCCGCCGGCGCCGCCGGTGAGCGACCCGCCCTCGGTCAGGAAAACGAGGAAGAGCTGCGCGAAAGCGAGCGTCGCGAGCGCGAGATAGAAGCCCTCGAGGCGCGTGGCGGCGATGCCGACCAGGATCGCGAGCGCGGCACAGAGCCCGAGACCGAGCGCGATCGAAAGGCCGAGCGGCACGCCAAGCTTGAAGGTGAGGATCACCACCGCATACGCGCCGACGCCGTAGAATGCAAAATGCGAGAACGCCACCTGCCCCGCGATCCCGAACAGGAAATTGAAGCCGAGCGCCAGCGCCACCCACAGCATCAGCTTGCGGTACTGATCGGTGTAGTAGCCGAAGTCGCGCAGCAGGAACGCGACCGCGATCATCAGCGCCGCCGCGCCGAGCCAGGGCGCCGCGCGGCTCATGCCCGCGCTTCCTTGGGCCGGAGCAGCCCCGTCGGCCGCACGAGCAGGAACACGATCATCAACAGGAACGGCACGCCGAGCGACATGCCGGAGGGGATGCCGATCTGGTCCGCGTAGCGCGCGGTGAGCTGCTCGGCCAAAGCCAGGATCATGCCGCCGAGGATGGCGCCCTCGACTCGCCCGACGCCGCCGACGACGAGGGCGGAGAAGCCCTGCACCGCGAGCGGCAGGCCCATCAGGAAATCGCGCGGCGCGCTCAGCGAGTAGAGCACGCCCGCAAACCCCGCGATCGAAGCGCTGGCCACGAACGCGGCCACGGTGACGCGGCGGAGATTGATGCCCATCAGCGCCGCGGCCTTGCGGTTGAGCGCCACCGCCTCGAACGCCTTGCCCCACACCGTGCGCTCGAAGAACAGCCAGACGCCGACGAAGACCGCGCCGGTGCAGCCGATGATGAAGAAATCGCGCGGCGTGCCGGCCAAGGGGCCGACCGAAATCTGCCGGAGCCCGAACGGCGCCGGCAGGTTGTGGGGATCGGGACCGAAGATCAGCGAGATCGACTCGCGGAAGACGGCCAGCATGCCGAGCAGCGCCAGGATCGGCCCCAGAATCGGCGCGCCGCGCTCGACCAGCGGGCGGACGGCGATGCGCTGCGTGCCCCACCCGACCGCGGCGGTGAAGGCCACGGCCGCCAGCACCGCCACCGCATAAGGGAGCGGCAGCCACGGATTCGACAGCGCGAAGAAGGCCGCGAACAGGCCGACGGCCGCCCACTCCCCCACCGCGAAATTGATGATCCCGGTCGGGCGGATGATGACGAGGTAGGAGAGCGCGACGAGCCCGTAGATGCAGCCCGACGAAACGGCGCTGACGAGGAGTTCGAAAAGATCGGTCATTCGCGGACGAATCCGGCGGGGCGACCGAACACGGCCGCCCCGCCCGCTTCAGCGGCGGCGCCTACTTCGTGCCCGAATGCACGACCTTGCCGTGCTTGTTGTTCTCGATCAGGCGGACGACGACGCCCTCGGGATCGAAGCCCGTGCGCTTGCCCGCCGGGAACGTGACCTTCATGCCCTTGGCGCCGATTGTCATCGGGAAGTCCTTCGTGGCCTGGAGGGCCTCGCGGATCTTCTCCCTGTCGGCCGAGCCCGCGCGCTTGATCGCGTCGACGATGAGGCGCAGGCCGTCGTAGCCGTAGGCATTGAGGTTGAACGGGTCGCGGCCGAATTCCTTCTTGTACTCGGCCTCGAACGCCTTCACCTCGGGCTTGTCCTGATCGTAGGCATCGACGATGACGATGCCGTCCATCAGGTCCTTGGCCATCGTGAGATAGAGCGGGATCGAAAGATTGTAGGAACCGAGGATCGGCGTCTTCATGCCGAGCTGATGGTAGGCGCGGAAGAACAGAACCATTTCCGGGCCGAGCACACCGGCCTGGAAGATCGCCTCCGGATTCGCCGCGCGCACTTTCTGCATCTGCGGCACGGCCGAGGTGGCGCCGCGCTGGACGACCTCTTCGACGATGACCTGGACGCCCGCCTTCTCGAGCCCCGCCTTGAACGACTTGGCGACGAGCTGGCCGAGCTCCGAATTGTCGGTCATCAGGGCCACGCGCTTGTACTGCTTGGCGCGCGTGTAGGAGAGCAGCGTGTTGATCTGGTACGAGAACAGCGGCCCGGTCTGGAAGAAGTAGGGGTTGTTGATCTGCGTCGTCAGCGTCTCGCCCGAATTGGACGGCGTGAGCTGCGGCGTCTTGGTCTCGAGGCTCACCGTTTGCTGCTGCTGCGTCGCGGTGGTGCTGGTGTTCGAGAGGATGGCGACGACGCCGGCATCGACGAGCTTGCGTGCGACGGTGGCCGAGACGTCGGGCTTGTTCTGGTCGTCCTCGATCAGCAGCTCGATCTTCTTGCCGAGAACGCCGCCCGCCGCGTTGATGACCTTGGCCGCCAGGATGGTGCCTTCGGTCACCGGCTCGGCATAGAACTTGGCCGTGCCGGTCTTGTCGGTGATGACGCCGATCTTGATCGTGTCCTGTGCCGCGGCCGGCGCCGCGAGCAGGGCCACGGCCGCGCATGCGCCGAACAGCCGGCGCGAAATCACGCTCGTCATGGTCTCCTCCCTTTGTTCCGGCCTTGCGGCCGTTTTTGTCTTCGCCGAATCAGCCTAGATCGCGCCGATAGCGGATGGAAGCGATTCCGCGTAGGGGCGGGTCTGGAACCCGCCCCTGCACATCGGACGCGACTCGTCTAGCGCCCCGTCCGCGCGAGCGAGAGCACCCAGCCCTGCATGCGCTTCTTGGCATTCTCGATATCGGCCTTGGTGAAGAAATCCTCGGGCTTCACCTTGTCCACGGGATAGACAGGGCGGAGGAAGTCGCTCTCGTAGCCGAACGGCACCGTGGCATCGATGCCCATGCCGCCCTCGAAGCGCGTGTTCGACGCCGTCCACTGCTTCTCGCCCGCCGTCATGCGCTCGGCCGGCATGAAGGTCTGGCCGCGGCCGCCGGGGATCGGATTGAGGATGTCGGTCTGCGGGTTCACGCGCGTGGTCATGCACCACATGATGTCGTCCATCGAATAGGGATCGACGTCTTCGCTGACCGCGATGGCGAGCCGCATGCCCTGCGAGCACGAGAGGATCGCCCCGAGGAAGTTGCGCTGCCAGCCCTCGTCGATCTGGTGGCGCTTCTTCACCTGGATAATGCAGCCGCCCCAGTCGGTCATCGAATACGGGATGACGACGTTCTGGATGATGCCGGGCTGCAGGCGCTCGCACAGCTCGAAGATCGCCGCCTCGCGCACCGTGGTGTCGATGTTGTGGTCGTCGAGCGTGTGCACGCCGAGCGCGAAGATGATCGGCTTGCCCTCGGGCTTGCGCATCGTGACGGCCGTGACGTGGAACGTCGGCGCCTTGTAGGCCTTGCCCATGTAGCCGGCCCATTCCGGATGGAAATGGAAGCGGCCCTGGATGCCCGCGTCTTCCGATTCCTTCGTCTCGTAGCGGCGGTCGCGCGGATCGACGTAGCCCTCGAGCACGACCTCGGCGTCGGCCAGCGCCATCGCGTCGACCGTGCGTGCCTTCACGAGGCGGATCGGCGCGCCCTGCACGGCGCCGGCGATGCCGATCTCGTCGCAGCCCTGCGGAAGAATGGCGTAGTCGAAGCCCGCGCCGGCGAGCAGCGTGCAGGCCGGCGGCACGCCGAAGCACATCGTGATCGGGACGCGCTCGCCTTCCTTGTAGAACTTGTTGACGACCTGCCACATGTGCGAGCCGGGCGAGATCTGGAACGTGCCGACATTGCCCCAGCGGAAGTTCATGCGGTTGTAGCCGAGGTCCGAGCCGCCGTCGAAAT
>CAYZSG010000096.1:0-17913 GCA_964481045.1 uncultured Candidatus Odyssella sp.
GCGCCCGGGCGCAGTGACGGCGCGCACACGCCAATTGTGCGCCCCGTCACAGGGCCGCCGGAGGGTCGCGGCGCGTCACACGATGAAGTTCGCGTCGAAATTCGCGTAGCCGAGCTGATAGCGCGCGACGCCCTGCAGGTCGGCGACGGCGAAGTCGGCGCCGTGGACCGGGCCGTCGGACGCCAGGCCGTTGCGGTCGATCATGATGTAGGTGCCGAAGCCGGCCGTGCCCGGCGTGCCGTGCTGGACCGTGTAGATATAGCCCTGCTCGATCGCCTGCTTGGCCGTGGTGCCGGCGAAATCGGTGAACTTGTCGAGCAGCGCGCGGAGGTCGATGACGTCGCGCGACCCGTCGACGGCCGTGGATGCGTGGAAGTCCGTGATGACGTCGGGGCCGTCGGTGCCGGGAAGATTGCTGATGATGAACGTATCGCGGCCGGTGCCCCCGGTCAGGATGTCGCGCCCGGCGCCGCCGTCGAGGTAGTCGTTGCCGTCGCCGCCGCGCAGCGTGTCCTGCCCGGCGCCGCCGTCCATCTGGTCGTAGCTGGCGCCGCCGTCGAGGATGTCGTCGCCGTCCTCGCCGAAGAGGAGGTCGTTGTCGTCGCCGCCGAAAAGCTGGTCGTTGCCGGTGCCGCCGCGCAGCAGGTCGCTGCCTTCGTCGCCGAACAGCGTGTCGTTGCCGGCGTCGCCGTGCAGCAGGTCCTGGCCGGCGCCGCCGTGGAGCGTGTCTCTGCCGTCGCCGCCCGACAATTTGTCGAAGCCGTCGCCGCCGTTGAGCGTGTCGTTGCCGGCCTCGCCGAGGAGCTGATCGTCGCCATTGTCGCCCTCGAGCCGGTCGTTGCCGGCGCCGCCGGCGATGCCGTCATTGCCGTCGAGGCCGTAGATCACGTCGTCGCCAATGGTGCCCACGAGTCCGTCGCCAGCGGACGTGCCGACGATCGTCTTGCCCGGCACGGGCGGGGCGGTCTTCGCGGTAAGCGTAGGATAAACGGCAAGCTGCAAAGCCATTGGAAGCGCCCCTTGAGCTGAAGCCGGGGGCGGACCTTCCGCCACCGCGCCCGCATTCTAGGCGCGGGCCGCGGCGGGCGCAGTGACGGCGCGCACGCGCGCGGCCGCTATTGCTGCGGCGGCTTCTTCGTCTCGTCCTCGATCGCCTTGCGGCCCTTCTCGAACCATTCCTCGGGGTTGAGGCGCTTCAGGATGTCGGAGCCCTGGTCGAGATAGGGCTTGGTCTTCGCCTCCAGCACCCAGGGCGGCAGATTGTCGGACTTGAACGCGAAGTTCAGCAGCAGGTAGGCGAGCGAGACGAGGAGGGCGCCGCGCGCGAGGCCGAAGACGAGGCCGAGGATGCCGTCGACGAAGCCGAACGTCCCGGTCGGCAGGCGGCGCGTCAGCGCGTGCGTGATGATCCCGCAGATCACGAGCACGACGAGGAAGATCACGATGCCGCTGCCGATGTCGGCGATCGTCTGCGACTTCACGATGTTGCGCACCGGCTCGCGCACATAGGGCAGCGCCATGAATGTGACGAGCGCGGCGATGATCCAGCCGGCCAGCGAGAGCAGCTCCTTGACGAAGCCGCGCAGCATCGCGAGCAGGGCCGAGAGGGCGAGCAGGCCGATGACGGCGAAATCGAACCAGTTCATCGCGCGCTCTTGGCCGAACGGGAGGGGCGGGCCTGGCCGGTCTCGAACATCGCCACGAGCTCGCCGAGGTGGGAGACTTCGCGCCGGGCGATGTCCGTCTCGCCCCGCTCGCCGCTTCTCTGGCGGCGGCGCGGCATGATCGCCGTGCCGAATCCGAGCTTGGCGGCTTCTTTCAGCCGGCTTTCCATCTGGCTCACGGGGCGCACCTCTCCGGACAATCCGATCTCGCCGAAAATAACCGTCTGACCCGGAACGGGGCAATCGTTGAGGCTCGACAGCAGCGCGGCGGCCACGGCGAGGTCGGCGGCCGGCTCCTGCACTTTGAGGCCACCGGCCACGTTGAGATACACGTCGCGGCCGGCGAGCGGAACGCCGCAGCGCGCCTCGAGCACGGCCAGCACCATGTGCAGGCGCGCGGCGTCCCAGCCGATCACCGCGCGGCGCGGCGTGCCGAACGCGGTGGGCGCCACGAGCGCCTGGATCTCGACGAGTAGCGGCCGCGTTCCCTCCATGCCGGCGAATACGGCCGCGCCGCTCACCGCGTTCCCCTCGCGGTCGCCGAGGAACAATGCCGAGGGATTGCTGACCTCGGCGAGGCCGCGATCGGTCATCTCGAACACGCCGATCTCGTCGGTCGGGCCGAAGCGGTTTTTCACCGCGCGCAGGATGCGGAAATGGTGCCCGCGCTCGCCCTCGAAATAGAGCACCGTATCGACCATGTGCTCGAGCACGCGCGGCCCGGCGATCGTGCCTTCCTTGGTGACGTGGCCGACGAGGAGCAGGGCGGTGCCGCGCCGCTTGGCGACGCGGATCAGCTCCTGCGCCGCCGCGCGCACCTGCGCCACGGTGCCCGGCGCCGAATCGAGCGTGTCGACGAACATCGTCTGGATCGAATCGATCACCGCGGCGAGCGGCGCGTCGGGGAGATCGAGGCTCGCCACGATGTCGCGCACGGCGGTGGCCGCCGCGAGCTGCACCGGCGCCTCGGCGAGGCCCATGCGCCGCGCGCGCATGCGCACCTGATCGACCGCCTCTTCGCCCGAGACATAGGCGACCGGCCCCTGCTGCGCGAGCGCCGCCGTCACTTGCAACAAGAGCGTGGATTTCCCGATGCCGGGATCGCCGCCCACGAGCGTTGCAGAGCCCGGCACGAGGCCGCCGCCGGCCACGCGGTCGAACTCGCCGATGCCCGAGACGAAGCGGCGCTCTTCCGCCGAAGCGCCTGAGAGCACCACGAAATCGATCTTGCGCCCGCCGCCGGCCACGCTCTTCGGCAGCGCCTCGCTGCCGGCCGCTTCCTCGACGATCGAGTTCCACGCCCCGCAATCGTCACACTTCCCCGACCACTTGCGGTGCACCGCGCCGCAAGCCTGGCAGACGAAGCGGGAGGAGGGCGCCTTGGCCATGGGTCAGCGCACACTTGGTGGAAGCGCCGCGACTGCGAGCATCGCCTCGTTTGCGTCCATCCTTCGAGGGCCGCCCAAGAGGGCGGCCTCCTCAGGATGAGGCTGAATTTGTTCGCCCAAGTACAGCCTCATCCTGAGGTGCGCGCCTTCTTGGGCGCGCCTCGAAGGGTGGCCGCTGACGAGACGTTCAAGCTCATTTCTTCAGCGCCGCCGCGAAGAACGCGGCCGTCTCGCCGAGCAGCGTCTCGACGTGCGGGCTGCGGCGCTCGGTGGCGCCGAAGAAGTGGTCGGCGCCTTCGATGATGCGCTGCGCGCGCGGGCTCGCCTTCGCCGCGGCGTCGTGCAGCGGCGCCACGTGCTTGGCGAGCCGATCCGTGCTGCCGGCGATCACGAGGAACGCGCCTTCGTAGCGCGCGACGCCGTCGAGCGGCTTCAGATCGGGCAGGCTCTGGAAGAACGCGCGCTTCAGGCGGATCTCGTCCTTGCCCCACGGCACCGTCACGGCGCCGGCGCGCTCGGCTTCGGCGGCGCGCTCGGCGCCAAGCGATTCGAGCATGTCGGTCGCGGGATCGCCCACCGGCGCCCACAGCACGAGCGCGCGCGTGCGCGGCGCGTCGCCGGTCAGACAAGAAGCGGCGATGGCGCCGCCGAAGCTGTAGCCCAACAGGCCGAGCCGCTCGGGCCGCATGCCGGGCGCCGAGCGCGCATAGCGCATCGCGGCGATCGCGGCGCGGCGGTAGAGCGCGGCGGTCACGTCGCCGAACGCGCCCTGGGATTTGCCGCAGCCCGGGAAATCGAAGCGCAGCGAGGCGATCCCCTCGTTGGCCAGGCGATTGGCGAGCTTGCCGAACAGGTCGCCCTTCTCGTCGCGGTGTCCGCCGAAGCCGTGCAGCAGCACCACGCAGGGATGCGGGCCGTCGCCGCGCGGCAGGGCCAGCGTGCCGGCGATGCCGGAGGCGATCTCGACCGTGCGTTCGGCGCCCGCCATCTAAGCCCTCACCGCCATCTTGATCGGCCCCTCGGCGCGGCCGTGGATGAACTGATCGACGAACGCATTGCCCGAGCGGTCGATATCGGCGACCGGCCCGGCCCAGACGATGCGGCCCTGATAGAGCATCGCGATACGATGCCCGATCTTGCGCGCGCTGGCCATGTCGTGCGTGATCGTCAGCGCCGTGGCACCCATTTCGTGCACGGTCTTGACGATCAGCTCGTTGATGACGTCGCCCATGATCGGGTCGAGGCCGGTCGTGGGCTCGTCGAAGAACAGGATCTCGGGCCGCGCGCACACGGCGCGCGCGAGGCCGACGCGCTTCCGCATGCCGCCCGAAAGATCGGCCGGCCCCATCTCGCCGACGTCGGCGGTGAGCCCCACCTGCGCCAGCGCCTTGATCGCCTCGGCTTTGGCGGATTTGCGGTCCACGCCCTTGCCCTCGATGAGGCCGAACGCGACGTTCTCCCACACCGGCAGCGAATCGAACAGGGCCGCGCCCTGGAACAGCATGCCGATCTTGGCGTTGACGCGCTCGCGCTCGCGGCCGGACAGCTTCGTCACGTCCTCGCCGTCGATCTCGATCGCGCCTTCCTCGGGCTCGAGCAGGCCGAGGATGCATTTGAGCGCCACGGATTTGCCGGTGCCCGAACCGCCGATGATGATGACCGATTCGCCCGCCGCCACTTCGAGATCGACGCCGTCGAGTACGACCTTCTCGCCGAACCGCTTCTTGACGCCGGAGAGACGGATTTTGGGGACGGTGGTCATGCCATCACCGTCCAAGCGTCGTCATCCCGAGCGAAGCACCGCGCCCCTTCGGCGCGGTGCGAAGTCGAGGGATCGTGCGATAGCGGCGCACGATCCCTCCACTCCGCACGCGCAAGGGCGCGTGCTCCGGTCGGGATGACGATTGAGGGAGGGCGAGTGTGCTCATGTCCCGAAGAACGCGGCGGTGATGAAGTAGTTGGTGCCGAGAATCAGCACCGAGGAGGACACGACGGCGTTGGTGGTGGCCACGCCCACGCCCTGCGCGCCGCCCTTGCTGTTGAAGCCGTGATAGCAGCCCATGAGCGTCACGATGAATCCGAACGCCGCGGCCTTGACGAGCCCCGAGACCACGTCGAGCGTCTCGAGATACTGCCAGGTGAGCTTGATGTAATTGGCCGGATTGAATTCGAGCCGGTAAACCCCGACGAGATAGCCGCCGAACACGCCGATGATGTCGGCGAGCAGCACGAGCACCGGCAGCGTCACGAGGCCGGCGATGAGACGGGGCGCCACGAGATACTTGAACGGATTGGTGGAGAGCGTCGTGAGCGCGTCGATCTGCTCGGTGACGCGCATCGTGCCGATCTCGGCGGCAATCGAAGCGCCGACGCGCCCGGCCACCATGAGGCCGGCCATCACCGGCCCCAATTCGCGCGTGATCGAGAGGACGACGACGGTCGCGATCGCCGATTCGGCGTTGAAGCGCGCGAATCCGCTGTGCGACTGCAGCGCCAGCACCATGCCGGTGAACAGCGCGGTCAGGCCCACGACCGGCAGCGAGAAATAGCCGATCTCGAGCATCTGCTTTCCGATGAGCCGCGGGTAATAAGGCGGGCGCACCGCGTGCATGATGCCCGATGCCGCGAACAGTGTGAGCCGCCCCGCCACCGCGAGCAGCGCGAGGAACGCGCGGCCGATCGGCGCCAGGATCGGCATGTTTACTCGGCCTCGCCGAGGTAGGCGCGGTGGTAGCGGTGCCCGAGGCCCGTAAGGATTTCATAGCCGTTCGTGCCGGCGCGCTCGGCCACGTCGTCGACGCCCTGATGCGCGCCGATCAGCTCGGCGAAATCGCCGACCTGGCAGTCCTCGGGCGGCACGGACGAGACGTCGAGCGTCACCAGATCCATCGAAACGCGGCCGATGAGGGGAACGCGGTGTGGCCCGATCCAGGCCTCGCCGCGGTTGCTCAATGAGCGGAGGTAGCCATCGGCGTATCCGACCGCGATCGTCGCGATGCGGCCGCCCGCGCCGATCCGGGCAGTGGCACCGTATCCGACGGTCCCCGCATTATCAACCGCGCGCACCGCGATCACGCGCGCGAGAAGCTGCACCGCATGGCGCATCGGGTTCGGCTTGCCGGGCGTGGGATTGCCGCCATAGAGCGCGTGGCCGGGCCGCACGAGGTCGAAGTGAAAATCGTGCCCGAGGAAGATGCCCGAGGAATTGGCGAGGCTGGCCTTCGCCTTCGGGAAGCGCGCGCGGATGCGCCGATAGGCGGAAAGCTGCCGCGCGTTGAGCGGATGCTCCGGCTCCTCGGAGACGACCAGGTGGCTCATCACCAGCACGTCGCTGAACGCGCGCAGCGCGTCGTCATCGTCCGCCAATGCTTCGGCATCGGCCACCGAAAGCCCGAGGCGGTTCATGCCGGTGTCCACGTGTATCACCACCGGCGGCGACACTTCGTTCGCGGCGCAATAGGCCGTCCAGGCCTCTACCTGTCCGGGATCGTTGAGCACCGGCACGATCCCGGCCTCGGCATAGTCGTTGACGAGGCCGGGCGAGAGGCCGTCGAGCACGCACACTTCGGCTTCGGGCAGATGCGGCTTCAGCGCGAAGCCCTCGTCGGCGCGCGCGACGAAGAACACGCGGCAGCCCTCCTGGAACAGTCGCTTCGCCACCTTGACCGCGCCGCAGCCATAGCCATCCGCCTTCACCACGCCGGCGCTCTGCGCGCCCGGTCGGAGCAACGCGCGAATGCGCCCATAGTTCTCGGCGATCGCGTCGAGGTCGATCGTGAGCAGCGCGCCCGCGCGCTCGTCGGCGCGCGCGCCGCCGTCCGTGCTGGCGTCAGGGCTGGTTTGGCTCAAGTGGAGTCGCTTTCGATGTGGCGCCGCGTTCCTCGCGCCCATCCTTCGAAGCGCGCCCCAGGAAGGGCGCGCACCTCAGGATGAGGCTCTCTTGCTCAAGCAAACTCCGCCTCATCCTGAGGTGCCGCCGCTCTTGCGGCGGCCTCGAAGGATGGACGCGAGCGGGACGTTCCCACATGAAGCCGCTTCGGCTCAATATGCGGGACCGCCGCCATCATGGGTCTGGTCGAGATTGCCGAACCGGGTGAGCTTCTCCTCGAAGAAGAGCTTCACGACGCCGGTGGGGCCATGGCGCTGCTTGGCGATGATGACTTCGGCCTTGTTGTGCGCCTGCTCGAGGCGCGTCTGCCAATCGGCGTATTTCGGATCCTCGGGCGGCGGCTCCTTGGGGCGCAGATAGTATTCGTCGCGGTAGATGAACATCACCACGTCGGCGTCCTGCTCGATCGAGCCCGATTCGCGGAGATCGGCGAGCTGCGGGCGCTTGTCCTCGCGCTGCTCAACCGCGCGCGAGAGCTGCGAGAGCGCGATCAGCGGGACGTTCAGCTCCTTGGCGAGCTGCTTGAGCGTCCGCGTGATCTCGGAGAGCTCCTGCACGCGGTTCTCGGGCCGTGTGCCGGGCGCCGGGCGCAGGAGCTGGAGGTAGTCGATGATGATGAGCGAGAGATTGTGCTGGCGCTTCAGGCGCCGCGCGCGCGTGCGCAGCTGCGAGATCGTGAGGCCGGCCGTGTCGTCGATGAACAGCGGGATGTGCTGGAGCTGGTGCGTCACCTCGACGAGCTTCGTGTAGTCCTCGGTCGAGATGCGGCCGGTGCGGATGTCGTGGGAGCCGATGCCGGTCTGCTCGGCGATGAGGCGGGTGGCGAGCTGCTCGGCCGACATTTCGAGCGAGAAGATGGCGACGACGGCGCCGTCGGCGACGAAGAGCTCCCCGCGCTCGTTCTGCTCCTCGCGGTAGCGGGAGGCGGCGTTGAACGCGATGTTCGTGGCCAGCGCCGATTTGCCCATGCCCGGGCGGCCGGCGATGATGATGAGGTCCGAGGGGTGCAGGCCGCCCAATTGCTTGTCGAGGTCGTCGAGGTGCGTGGCGACGCCGGCGAGGTTGCCGTCGCGCTTCAGCGCGGCCTCGGCCATCCGCAGCGCCTCGTTGAGCGCCTGGCTGAAATCCTTGAAATCGGTCTGATAGGCGCCTTCGGTGGCGAGCGTGTAGAGCGACTGCTCGGCCATCTCGATCTGCTCTTGCGCAGTGGCGTCGAGCGAAACCTCGTAGGCGCGGTTGACGACGTCTTCGCCGATCGCGATCAGGTCGCGGCGGATCGCGCGGTCGTGCACCGTGCGGCCGTAATCCTCGGCGTTGACGACCGAG
This sequence comes from uncultured Candidatus Odyssella sp., assembly GCA_964481045.1. Taxonomy (GTDB): domain Bacteria; phylum Pseudomonadota; class Alphaproteobacteria; order Bin65; family Bin65; genus SBBV01. The sequence goes on from CAYZSG010000096.1 coordinate 8,268, forward strand.
ACGACCGAGGCGGCGAGCCGCGCGAGATAGGAGGAGCCGCCGATCTCGTCGAGGATGCCGTCGGATTCGAAGAAGCCCTTGAGCGTCACCGCGTCGGCGATCTGGCCGGCATCGACGAGCTTCCGGATCGCCTCGTAGATGCGGCCGTGGCGCTTGTCGGCGAAATGCTCGGGCGCCAGGAACTCCGCCACCTTCTCGTAGGCGCGGTTGTTCGTGAGCAGGGCGCCCAAAAGCGCCATCTCGGCCTCGAAATTGTGCGGCGGCACGCGAAACAGCGTGCTCGATTCGCCGCCGGGTGCGGAGCCTTCCATGTGCCGTCCTCTTTGCGCGGCAGATTAGGCGCACCCCTTGGCGCCATCACCCGCCGATTTTCGTCTTTTTTGCTCCGTGCCGGTCCCGGCCGTTTCTTATCGACAGCGTTATCAACGAAAACTGTGGAAATCTCGCGGCGCCAATCCGCGCCGCGGCGCCCGCTCACGCCGCCATGTGCGCGCGTTCCCAGTCGAGCATGTAGTCGCGGGTGAGCGGCACGGAGTCCTGCCGCTTCGCGAGCTGGATCTGGAACACCATCTGGTCCATGTGCCGGAACGCCACCTCGCAGCCGGCGAGATAGAATTCCCACATCCGGCAGAAGCGCTCATCGTAGAGGCGCGCCACCTCGGCGCGGTTGTCCTGGAAGCGCCGGCGCCATTCGCGCAGCGTGTCAGCGTAGTGGATGCGCAGGATCTCGATATCGGTGACCCAGAGGCCTTCCTGCTCGATGGCGGCGATGGTCTCGCTGAGCGCCGGGGTGTAGCCGCCGGGGAAGATGTATTTCCGGAGCCACGGGTTCGTCGTGCCCGGCGGCGACATGCGGCCGATCGAATGGAGCAGGGCGACGCCGTCGTCCTTCAGCAGCTCCTTCACCTTGCGGAAGAAGGCGCGGTAGTGCCGCGCGCCCACATGCTCGAACATGCCGACCGAGACGACGCGGTCGTAACAGCGCGTTTCCTCGCGGTAGTCGCGCAATTCGAAGCGCGCGCGCTCGGCGAGCCCCTCGGCCTTGGCGCGGGCGTTCGAGATCTTGAGCTGCTCGGTCGAGAGCGTGATGCCGGTGACGTCGGCCTGCCCGGCGCGCGCGAGATAGAGGCCGAGGCCGCCCCAGCCCGAGCCGATGTCGAGCACTTTCAGGCCCGGCTTGTTCAGCAGCAGCTTCGAGGCGAGGTGGCGCTTCTTGTCGTGCTGGGCCTCGTCGAGCGTCTTGTTGTTGTTCGTGAAATAGGCGCAGGAATATTGGCGGTCCCTGTCGAGGAAGAGGTCGTAGAGGCGGCCCGAGAGATCGTAGTGGTGCGCGACGTTGCGGCGCGAGCGGCCGACGCTGTTCGCCTGCTGGCGGTGGCGCACGAGCATGCCGGCGCGGCTGAGGGCGCGCGCCAGCGGCAGGTTTTCATAGCGCTGGATGTTGATCGCGAGCAGCGCCAGCAGGTCGTAGATCGTGCCGTCTTCGACCGTGAGCGTGCCGTTCATGTAGGATTCGCCGAAGCCGAGTTTCGGCCGCAGCGCCAGGCGCCGCGACGTGGCGCCGTCGGCCACGCGCATCGTCACGCGCGGGCCGTGATTCGCGCCGAACGTCTGGGCACGCCCCTTCGGGTCGACCAGCGTGAGCCGGCCGGTGTGCACGATCTTGTCGAGCAACCGCGCGAGCAGCATCTCCCGTCCTTCTACGTCCCGGATGCGCCTTCTGAAGCGGGCGCATTCCGGTAAATCTAGGCGCAGAATGGGAAAACGACAACGCCGGGCTTGGGGCCCGGCGTTGCGTAAAGTCAGGGTTTTCCGAGGGAACTTTTCGAGAAGCCTTCCCCCCGCGATCCCGGGGAAGGGCAGGAAAGGCCGTTACTTGGCCTTCTTCTTATCCTTCTTGGCGGGCTTCTCTTCGGCGGGCGCCTCGGGCGCGGCTTCGGCCTTGGCGGCCTTGGCCGGCTTCTCTTCCGCCGGGGGCTCGAACGCCGCCTCGGCCGCGGCCTGGGCGGCTTCGGCCGTGTCGGCCTCGTTCTTGAGCACGACCGGCCTTTCGCCGCGGTCGAAGCGCTCGCCCTGGAGCTTGGCTTCTTCCTCGGACTGGCCGACGTTCACGAACACACCGATGCTGACCTCGGGGTGCAGCACCACGCGCACGGGGTGGATGCCGATGGTCTTGATCGGCCGCTCGATGACGACCTGGCGCTTCTCGACCGTGTAGCCCGAAGCCGTGAGCCCGTCAGCGATGTCGCGCGCGCTGACCGAGCCGTAAAGCTGGCCGGATTCGCCGGCCTGGCGCACGACGATGATGCGCGCCTTGTCCATCTTCGTGGAGACCGACTCGGCCTCGCTCTTGCGCGTGAGGTTGTCGGCCTCGAGCTGCGCGCGGCGGCTCTCGAAGTAGCTGACGTTGTCTTTCGTCGCGCGCAGGGCCTTCTTCTGCGGCAGAAGGAAGTTGCGGGCATAGCCCTGCTTCACCTTCACCACGTCGCCCATCTGCCCGAGATTCTCGACGCGCTCGAGCAGGATCACTTGCACTTGTGCCATGGCGCGCCCCCTACTTCAGCACGTAAGGCAGCAGGCCGAGATAGCGCGCGCGCTTGATCGCCTGGGCGAGGGCGCGCTGCTTCTTGGCCGACACGGCCGTGATGCGGCTCGGCACGATCTTGCCGCGCTCGGAGACGAAGCGCTGGAGCAGCTTCACGTCCTTGAAGTCGATCTTGGGCGCGTCCTTGCGCGAGAACGGGCAGCTCTTGCGCCGCCGGAAGAACGGGCGCCGCGCGCCGCCGGCGCCGCCGCTCGGACGCCCGCCGCGATCGCCGCCGCTGCCGGGCCGTCCGCCAAATCCGCCTGGGGGAGCCATTACTCGCCTCCGTTCTGCTTGTCGCCGCTATCCGCGGCCGGCGCCGGCGCTGCATCGCTGCGGCGCGGCGGGCGGTCGTCGCCGAAACGACGCGGCGGGCGGTCGTCGTCGAAGCGGCGCGGCGGGCGGTCGTCGCCGAAGCGGCCGCGGCGGCTGCCCGCGGCTTCCGCCGCCGAGCGCTCGTCCCAGCCGGTGCGGCCGTCGCGGTCGCGGTCGCGCTCGCGCTCGCGGTCGCGCTGCAGGATCGGCGAGGGGTTGGGATCGAGCGCATCGACCTTCACGGTCAGATAGCGCAGCACGTCCTCGTTGATGCGCATGTTGCGCTCCATCTCGGCGATCGCCGGGGCGGGCGCCTCGATGTTGAGGAGGACGTAGTGGCCCTTCCGGTTCTTCTTGATGCGGAAGGCGAGATTGCGGAGGCCCCAATATTCGCGCTTGGTGACCTTGCCTTCGAGGCCTTCGATGATCTTGGTGAACTGCTCGCCCAAAGTGTCGACCTGGGTCGACGCAATATCCTGGCGAGCGATGAACACGCTCTCGTACAGCGGCATAAGCACTCCCTTTGGCTGTTTGCGAACCGGCGCTCACCCCGGACAATCCGGAGTACAAAGCCGCCCGGCTCTAGCCGAACCCCGCAGCGTGGAAATGCGTGTAAGGGACCGGCAAGGAGCTATGAGGGCGCGGAATATGCACATTCCCCGCGGCGGTGCAACCGGCGCGCCCGCGGCGAAGCGCGCGGCCCTTATGTTCATATTTTGTTCTTGACGCTGGCGCGGCGGCGCGCTTTCGTCGGACCTTCGCCACCATTGCCGCCATGTCCCGCGACCGCATCCTCCGCATCATCGCCCATGCGCTCCGCTTCAAGGTGAAGTATCCGGGCTGGCGCTGGCCGCGCGATACCGAGGCGGAGACGAAGCGCGCCGCCGAGGCGCTGCTCGAGCACATCGAACTCTCGAATTGCCGCGTCGAGGCGGGCGAGCCCGCGAAGCCGCACAGCACGCTCGGCGAACCGGGCCGGTGAACACGCGATTACTCGCGTAGTCTTACACGCGTCCAAAGTTGTTCAAATAACGGCAAGTTAACTATTTGAATAACGTGATTCTTAACGACGAAATCCTTGTTTTGACTTGCGAATTCTTGGAACCAAATCGGCGGCGTGGCGTCATGCGTTTCATCATTCCAATGGCGGAGGGATTTTTCATGGCAGAGCGATTGAACCCGGTGCGTGTCGCGCGCGTGCTCGGCCCCGGCGGCGAAGCGATCGGCCCCGAGGATTTGCCGGAGCATGCCGACATCCGCTGGGTGCGCCGGCGCAAGGCGCGCGTGGTGGCGGCGGTGCGCGGCGGGCTGCTGAGCCTGCACGACGCATTGCAGCGCTACAGCCTCTCGCTCGAAGAGTTCATCGAATGGGAGCGCGAGGTCGGCCGCGAAGTGGCCGAGCGCCGCCGCACGGGCCGCATGCGCGAGCTGAGTCTCGTCGGCCAGCGCAAGGGCCGCCGCCGCTCGAACTGACGGCGCCGCGCGCGGCGCGCCTGCGCGCCGCCGCGACGGACGCTGCCGGAAACGGAAGACGCTGCGCGCGCTTCGCGCGGCGCCTCCGCGTTGCGCGCCACGGCGGCGCGCGAGTGTGAGCTAGTCCACAAATAAAATGCGAAGTAAGCGCTGCTTAACTACGAAAGATCGCGCAATCTTTTTCGGCTTCCGCCACACTGCTCCGCAGCAGAACGCGCCATAAGGCGCGCGCGGGCACGGGGATAGATGGCGTCAAGCCACTCCGGTCAGGGGATTGGGAATTGCGTGTCGGAGACGTGCGATGCTCGAACGGCTCAACATCGGCCGTCCGGCCCGAGTGATCGGCGCGGACGGTCATCCGCTCACCCTCGCGGACCTGCCCGGCCGCGACGCGCGCTGGAACGGCAAGCGCAAGGCGCAGGTCGTGGCCGCGGTGCGCGGCAATCTCCTCTCCTTCGACGAGGCGATGCGCCGCTACGGCCTCTCGCCGGGCGAGTTCTACGCCTGGGAGAATGAGGTGCTGGCGATCCTCGCCGCGCGCCGGCGCGCCATCGAGCGCCGCGAGTTCCGCGTGCTGCGGCGCGAGGCGACTCTCTTCGACTGGAAGCGCGCGCAGGCGGTCTAGCCGCCCTCACGCCACCGGCACGGACGGAAACGCGAGCTCGTGCCGCGCGCGCCATTCGGGCACGACGTAATTGACGATCAGCGATCGCCGCACGCCGCGGATGTCGCGCGGGCGGAAGCCATGCCACGTGTCGGCACCGGGCACGAAAATGAGCCCGCGGTTGAAATCCGCCGGCGCGCGCCCCGCCCAATCCTGCGCGGAGTCGAAAAGGTCGGTGCCCCAATCGGCGGCGCCAGGCGCCTCCGAGAGATAGATCAGCATCGTAAAGCGCTTCGCGCCGATGTCGGTGTGCGGCTCGAGCCAGAAGCCGCCGGTATCCTGGCAAAATTCGATGCGCAGGAAGGTGCCGCCGAGCGCAGCCCCGGTCGCGGCCTCGAGCCGGCGCAAGGTCTCCGGCGCCTGGAACGCGCGCGCGAGCGCGCCGCACACCGGATCGCCGAGCCGCCCGCCGGCGAGGAACAGTCGATGCTGGTTGAACGTCTCGCGCTTCCCGTGCGTCTCGCCGTCGATCGGCGGCGGCAACGCCAGCCCGGCAAGCGCGCGCGCCACGCCGTGCGGCAACACCTCCGCCAGCAGCCAATGCCGAAACGGCGAGGCGCGCCGCTCCGCAAAAGCAAGGCTGCGCGCGAAAGCGCTCGAGATGGCGGCGTCGGTGTCTGACACGAGCGGAAACTCCGCCATGAAACAAGCGCGCCCGCCGCGGCAAAACTTTGATCTGCGTCAAAGCCGTGAGGAATTCCGTCGCGCGAAAGGTCCTGCGCACGGCGAGGCCCATCCGGCTGCACGCGCGGCCACGCCACGCTTGAATTTATATCACTAAGTACTATAGTTCTCAGTACCATAGATAATGTCTGGCGATGCGCGTCTTCAGGACCCGGCCCTTCGGCCGCTTCGCGCGGAGCGAAGACATAACGGACAGCGTTCTGCGCGAGGCGGTGGCGCGGGCCGAGGAGGGCAGAATTGATGCCGATCTTGGCGGCGGCGTCATCAAGCAGCGGGTCGCGCGGCCAGGCGAAGGAAAATCGGGTGGGTTCCGCACGATCATTCTATTCCGGCGCGGCGAGCGGGCGTTCTTCGTCTACGGATTCGCCAAGAGCGACCGCGACAACATCGCGCCAGACGAACTGAAAGCGTTCCGAAAGATCGCCACGGAGATGCTCAAACTTGACGACCGCGCCCTGATCGCCGCTATGGCGAACGGAACGCTCACGGAGGTGTTCGATCCATGACCAAGCGTTATCGCAGTGGCCCCATGGCCGCCGTCCACGAAACCGCAACCGGATTGCTCGATGCCGGCGTCATCGACCGGCGCACGATGAGAGTCTTCGATCAGATGTGCCTCACGCCGGTGAAGGCGCTTTCAGCCGAGCAAATCCGGCGCATCCGCTTGCGCGAGAAAGCCAGCCAAGCCGTATTCGCGCGCTATCTGAACGTGACGACTGGCCTCGTGAGCCAATGGGAGCGCGGCGAGAAGCGCCCGCGCGGCGCGTCGCTGAAGTTGCTGACGCTCGTGGCGAAGAAGGGGCTACAGGCGGTGGCTTGAGGTCTTACCAAGGCTGCGGCAATCTATACGCGTGGCCAAGGCGATTTTCACGACCAAAGTCGATCCGACCTATGACGACCTACCGGAACAGCGATACCACTTTCCGCGGACCTATTTGCGTGCTGCGGAGGCAACCGTCGGAGATTGGATAGTCTACTACGAACCCCGCCGAACCAGCGGTGAGGAAAGCAGCCGAGGTGGGAGGCAGTCCTATTTCGCCACGGCGCGTGTGGATCGAATCGAACGCGATTCAAATCATCACGATCATTACTACGCATTCGTATCAGCCTACCTTGATTTTGATCGGCCAGTACCGTTTCGAGAGGGTGTTCACTACTACGAAAGCGGGCTGCGCCATTCTGATGGCTCGCTCAATCAGGGGTTCTTCCGCCGGGCCGTTCGCACGCTACCCGACGAGGACTACGAACTGATCCTGAAAGCAGGATTCGTTCGGACTCTCGACAGCAACGCGACTGCCCCATCAGATGCGGATATGCGTATTGGTGTTGCAGAAGAAGCGTTGGAGTTTGAGCGGCCGGTGGTTGAGCGAGTCGTCAGTCGGCCCTTCAGAGACGCAGCATTTGCGGTCAACGTAAAGAACGCATATCAGAATCGATGTGCGATGACGGGTCTGTGCTTGATCAATGGAGGCGGGCGCGCCGAAGTTCAGGCCGCGCATATTCGACCTGTCGCCCGTTCCGGGCCAGACTCTGTTCGAAATGGGCTCGCGCTTTCCGGGACGCTTCACTGGATGTTCGATCGCGGACTCGTTTCGGCCGGGGACAACTACGAGATTCTGATAGCAGGGGCGGGCGTTCCCGAGTCGATTTTGAGACTCTTGCCTTCGAATCGCCGGCTCATACTGCCTGAGCGACGCGAGGCGAAGCCGCACCAGGGATTCTTGCGATTTCATCGTGAGAACGTCTTCAAGGGTTAGTCCACCGATCAACTCCGTCCGCTCACTTCCCCATCAGCATCTCCGGCAGCCACAGCGCCAGCGCGGGGATGAAGGTCACGAGCGCGAGCACGGCGATGAGGGCGAGCGTGAAGGGCCAGGCTTCGCGGAAGACTTTCTCGAGCGGGGCATTGGCGATCTGGGCGGTGAGGAACGTGATGACGCCCGAGGGCGGGGTGAGCTGGCCGATCATCAGGTTGAGCACGACGACGACGCCCAATTGCACCATGTCGATGCCGTAGGCCTTGGCCACCGGCACGAGGAGCGGCACCAGCGTGATGAGGGCCACGGCCGGCTCCAGCGCCAGCCCCCAGAGCAGGAAGAACAGGTTGATGATGACGAGCATCACCCAGCGGCTGTCGGTGAGCGAGGTGAAGAACTTCACCAGCGTCTCGCCGAGCGCCAGATTGGCGACGAGCCACGAGAAGATGCCCGAGGCCGCGATCATCAGCAGGATGAGGCCGGAATTGATCGCCGACTCGGTCACGATGCGCGCGACGTCGCGCGCCCTGAGCTCGCGATAGACGAACATGCCGACGAGGCCGGCATAGACGGCGGCGAGGGCGCCCGCTTCGGTCGGGGTCACGGCGCCGCCGACGATGCCGCCGATGATGATGACCGGCATGGCCAGTGCCAGCAGCGCGTCGGCGAGGCTGTGCGCGACTTCGCCGGCGCTCGCGCGCTTGGCCTTCGGGAAGTTGCGCCGCCGCGCGATCCAATAGGCGGTGATCAGGAGGTACACGCCCATCAGCAGGCCGGGGATCGCGCCGGCGAGGAACAGGCGCCCGACCGAGACATCGGTGACGAGCGCGAAGACGACGAACGCGATCGAGGGCGGGATGATAGGCCCCATCGTGGCCGCGGCCGCGACGACGGCGGCGGCATAGGCGGCCGGGTAGTTCTCCTTCTTCATCGCCGGGATCATCGCCGAGCCGATCGCCGAGGCGTCGGCGACCGCGGAGCCGGATACGCCCGAGAACACCATCGTGCCGAGGATGGCCACGTGCGAGAGCCCGCCGCGGATGTGGCCCACCAGCGAGGCGGCGAAGGCGAGCAGGCGGCGCGTGATGCCGCCGGTGTTCATCAGGTCGCCGGCGAGGAAGAAGAACGGGATCGCGAGGAACGCGAAGCTGTCGATGCCCTGGATCATCGACGTCGCCAGCACGTTGAGCGGCACCTGCCCGCCGGTGGCGAGGATGAAGACCATCGAGGATAGCCCCATCGCGAAGAAGACGGGGATGCCGAAGCCCATGAAGGCGAGAAACGCGCCGAGCAGCAGCGCGAGCTGGAGGAGCTGCCCGGTCATGGCGGCGTGCCGCCGGGCGTCCCGCTGGGCTGCGCTGGTTCGGCCTCGCCGCGCGCGCGGCGCCACAGCTCGGCGGCGAACGCGATCAGCATCAGCGCGGCGCCGACCGGCAGCGACCAGTACATCCAGTTCTGCGCCGCGCCGAGGGCGACGAATTCCATGCCCTCCATCGCGTCGATGATCGGGAAGCTGGCCCAGAGCAGCACGCCGGTGAAGCCGGCCGAGAGCAGCAGGCTTCCGATCTCCGCGGCGCGCCGGGCACCCGGCGGCCATTTCGCGATCACGAAGTCCACCGCCATGTGCAGGTTGCGGCGCACGCCGATATAGCCGGCGAGCATCGTGAGCCAGACCAGCAGCACCACGTCGAATTCCAGCACCCAGGTGAACGGGCGCGCGAACACGTAGCGCGCGATCACCTGGCCGAACGCCGTGACGAGCAGCGCGGCGGCGATCAGGCCGATCGCCGCCGCCACCGCGCGGTCGAGGAGTTTCAGCATGGTGCGAGCGGCGCCGACATCGTCATCCTGAGCGACGGGCCGAAGGCCTGCGCGAAGGATCTCTCGACGCAGACACTCCCTGCCGAGAGATCCTTCGGCCGCAAGGGCGGCCTCAGGATGACGGAGTCGCGGGTCCGGGCTATTTCACCGCCTGGATCTTCTCGATCGTGCCCTTGGCCCAGAGCTGGCCGTCGAGCGAGGCCAGCGCTTCGGCGGCGGCTTTCTTGAACGGCGCGAGATCGGGCTCGACGATCTCCATGCCCTTCTCCTTGAGCAGCGCGATCGACTTCGCGGCCACCTCCCACGTCATCTTGCTGGCCCACATCTCGGCCTCGGCGGCGGAGTCGG
>CAYZSG010000097.1:0-17895 GCA_964481045.1 uncultured Candidatus Odyssella sp.
GAGCCTCGTGATGATGGTGAAGGACAAGACCCAGGCGATCGCGATCCTGCGGACGATGGGGGCCACGCGCGGCACGATCATGCGCGTCTTCGTACTGTCGGGCGCCAGCATCGGCGTCGTGGGGACGCTCTCCGGCGTCGGCATCGGCCTGCTGATCTCCTACAACATCGACGCGATCAAGCGCGCGCTCGAGGAACTGCTCGGCACGCAGCTTTTCCCGGCGACGATCTATTTCCTCTCGCGTCTGCCGGCACGCGTGGACATCCAGCAGGTGATCGAGATCGGCGCGATGGGCCTCGGACTGTCGCTGCTGGCGACGATCTATCCCTCGTGGAAGGCGGCGCGGCTCGATCCGGTCGAGGCTCTCCGCTATGAATGACGGGTCCGGCGGCGAGGTGCCGATCCTCGAGCTGCGCAACATCGCCAAGGCGTTCACGCAGGCGAGCGGCATTCTCCCGATCCTGACCGACGTCTCGCTCATCGTGCGGCCCGGCGAGATGGTGGCGCTCGTCGGCCCTTCGGGCTCCGGCAAATCGACGCTGCTGCACATCGCGGGCCTGCTCGACCGGCCGAGCGCCGGCGCGGTCTGGGTCAAGGGCCGCGACTGCTCGAACCTACCCGATTCGGAGCGTTCGCGCCTGCGCCGCGAATTGCTGGGCTTCGTCTATCAGTATCACCACCTGCTGCCCGAGTTCTCGGCGCTCGAGAACGTGATGATGCCGCAGATGGTGGGCGGCAAGCCCTACCGCGCGGCGAAGAAGACTGCGCAGGATCTCCTGGACGCGCTTGGCCTGAAGGAGCGCGCGACGCATCGCCCGTCGCGCCTCTCCGGCGGCGAGCAGCAACGCGTGGCCATCGCGCGCGCGATGGCCAACCGGCCGGTGCTCATCATCGCCGACGAGCCCACCGGCAATCTCGATCCCGCGACCGCGGATCGCGTGTTCTTCCAGCTCAACACGCTGGTGAAGACCGCGGGCATCGGCGCGCTCGTGGCGACGCACAATTACGAGCTCGCGCACCGCATGTCGCGCATCCTCCGCATCCACGAAGGCCGCGTGGTGGAAGCCTCGATCGTCTAAGACCTCGCTCCAGCCGTCATCCCGACCGGAGCGAGCCGCACTTGCGGCTCGCGAAGCGGAGGGATCGCGGCGCACCGCGACGCGGTGCTTTTGCAGAATTGCGCCTTGGCGCAATTCTGCCGAAGGCCCGCTCTTGCGGGCCGACACGATCCCTCCACTTCGCGGCCGCGCCAGGAGGGCGCGCCCGCTCCAGTCGGGATGACGCTGAAATTTGTGGATAGTAAATTCGCGCGGGCGCAGAGCGCGAGACTTGCCCGATCCCGCGAATTACATTTCTCCCATGCCCGCCGCCGATTTCATCCATCTCCGTGTCCACAGCGCCTATTCTCTGTCGGAAGGCGCGCTGAAAATCCCCGAGATCGTGTCGCTGTGCAAAAGCGCCGGGATGCCGGCGGTGGCGATCACCGACACGAACAATCTCTTCGGCGCGCTCGAGTTTTCGGCGGCGTGCAAGGATGGCGGCGTACAGCCGATCATCGGCTGCCAGCTTGCGCTGGCCGACGAGCGCCAGGAGCGCGGCGCCATCGTGCGTTCCTATGCCTCGGTCGTGCTGCTGGCGCAGAACGAGGCCGGCTATCGCAATCTGATGAAGCTCTCGAGCCGCGCCTATCTGGCGCCGGGGCCGGGCGAGACGGCGCATGTCGCGTGGGCGGACCTCGAAGCGCATGCCGAAGGCCTGATCGCGCTCACCGGCGGCGCGGCTGGGCCGGTCGGCGCCGCGCTCCTGAACGGCCAGAGCGCCGCCGCCGAGGCGCTGCTGCTGCGCATGAAGGCGCTCTACGGCGACCGGCTCTATATCGAGATCGCGCGCCACGGCGTGGACGAGGAGCGCCGCATCGAGGCGTCCCTCATCGAACTTGCCTATACGCACGACGTTCCGCTGGTCGCGACGAACGAGGCGTTCTTCGGCAACGCCGACATGTACGACGCGCACGACGCGCTGCTCTGCATCGCGCAGGGCACCGTCGTCGCCGAGCGCAACCGCCGCCGTCTCACGCCGCACTATCGCTTCAAGACCCCGGCCGAGATGAAGGCGCTGTTCGCCGACCTGCCCGAAGCGATCGAGAATACGATCGCGATCGCGCGCCGCTGCGCGGTGATGGCCGATGCGCGCAAGCCGATGCTGCCGGCGTTCGTCGCGGTCGGCGCGCAGAACGCCGGCGTGACCGAGGCGAGCGCGCGCGCGGAAACGGACGAGCTGAGCCGTCAGGCCGAGGCCGGCCTCGAGCAGCGGCTGGCCCGCCACGTCTTCACCGCCGGCATGAGCGCGGTGGAGCGCGAGGCGGTGGCCAAGCCCTATCGCGAGCGGCTCGCATTCGAGCTCGGCGTCATCGTGCAGATGGGCTTCGCCGGCTATTTCCTCATCGTCGCCGACTTCATCAACTGGGCCAAGCAGCGCGGCATACCGGTCGGTCCGGGCCGCGGCTCGGGCGCGGGCTCGGTGGCCGCCTGGGCGCTGGGCATCACCGACCTCGATCCGCTGCGCTGGGGGCTGCTGTTCGAGCGCTTCCTCAATCCCGAGCGCGTCTCGATGCCGGACTTCGACGTGGACTTCTGCCAGGACCAGCGCGATCAGGTGATCGCCTATGTGCGCGAACGCTACGGCCGCGACCGCGTCGCGCAGATCATCACGTTCGGCAAATTGCAGGCGCGCGCCGTGGTGCGCGACACGGGCCGCGTGCTGCAGATGCCGCGCGGGCAGGTGGACCGCATCGCCAAGCTCGTGCCCTACAACCCGGCCAATCCGGTCTCGTTGCAGCAGGCGATATCGGGCGAGCCGCAGCTCCAGGAGATGCGCCGCGCCGACGAGAGCGTGGCCCAGCTCATCGACGTCGCGCTGAAGCTCGAAGGCCTCTATCGCCACGCCTCCACGCACGCCGCCGGCGTCGTCATCGGCGACCGGCCGCTGGAGGAGCTGATCCCGCTCTACAAGGACCCGCGTCACGACATCCTGGTGACGCAGTTCAACATGAAGGACGTCGAAAAGGCCGGGCTCGTGAAGTTCGATTTCCTCGGCCTCACCACGCTGTCGCTGCTCGCGCTGGCAACCGATCTGATGAAGGCGCGCGGCGTCGATATCGATCTGCTCACATTGCCGCTCGACGACAAGAAAACCTACGAACTGCTCGGCTCGGGCGACGCCACCGGGCTCTTCCAGCTCGAAAGCGGCGGCATGCGCAATGCGCTGCGCAGCCTCAAGCCCGACCGCTTCGAGGACATCATCGCGGTCGTGGCGCTCTATCGCCCGGGCCCGATGGAGAACATCCCGAGCTACATCAACCGCAAGCACGGGCGCGAGAAGGTCGAGTATCCGCATCCGCTGCTGAAGCCGATCCTCGAGGAGACCTACGGCATCATCATCTACCAGGAGCAGGTGATGGAGATCGCCAAGACGCTGGCCGGCTACACGCTGGGCGGCGCCGACCTGCTGCGCCGCGCAATGGGCAAGAAGATCCGCGCGGAGATGGAGGCGCAGCGCGACATCTTCGTCAAAGGCGCGATGGCCAACGGCGTGGACAAGGACCGCGCCTCCTACATCTTCGATCTCGTCGAGAAGTTCGCCGGCTACGGCTTCAACAAGTCGCACGCGGCGGCCTATGCCTTGATCGCCTATCAGACGGCGTATCTGAAGGCGAACCATCCGGTCGAGTTCTTCGCGGCGTCGATGACCTACAACATGCACAGCCCGGAGAAGCTCGCGAATTTCCGCCGCGAGCTGACGCGCCGCGGCATCGCGCTGCTGCCGCCGGACGTGAATGCATCGGAGCCGCGCTTCTCCGTCGACAACGGCGCGGTGCGCTACGCGCTCGCGGCGATCAAGAACGTGGGCGAGGGCGCGATGGCGATGCTCTCCGACGAGCGAAAGCGGGGCGGGCCATTCCGCGATCTCGCCGATTTCGCCGCGCGGCTCGACCCGGCCACGTTCAACAAGCGCCAGCTCGAGCATCTCGCGAAGGCCGGCGCGTTCGACAGCCTGCATCCCAACCGCCGCCAGCTCCTCGAGGGCGCCGACGTGGTGCTGCGCTTCGGCGTTTCGGCGCACCAGGACAAGAAAAGCGGGCAGAACTCGCTGTTCGGCGATCTCGCCTCGGCGGCCAGCACGGCGCTGCCGCTGCCGCCGGTGGCCGATTGGAGCGAGAGCGACCGCTTGCGCCAGGAATACGAAGCGATCGGGTTCTATCTGTCGGCGCACCCGCTCGACGGGCAGGAGAAGATGCTCGGCAAGCTCGGTGTCACGCGCTATGCCGATCTCATGGCCCGCCACGGCGCCGGGATTCCGACCGTGGGGCTGAAGCTCGCCGGGATCGCGATCTCGTACCGGCAGCGAAGCTCGGCGAAGGGCACCAAATACGCCGTCGTTCAGATGAGCGACCCCTCGGGCGTGTTCGAGGTCATGGTATTCAGCGAAGTGCTCGCCGCGTCGCGCGATCTCATCGAGCGCGCCGTCGCCGAATCGGTTCCGCTGCTGGTGGAAGCCGACGCGCAGCGGCGCGACGACGACCTCTCGCTGTTCGCGCGCAGCCTCTCGCCGTTCGATCAGGCGGTCGCCAGGGCGGAGACGATCGTCGAAGTATTCGTCGACGACGCGGAGGCCGTCGATTCACTGGCGAAATTGCTGGCGCGGGAGAAGCCGGGGCGCGGCGTCGTGAAGCTCAAGGTGCCCGACGGCGCCAGCGAGATCGAGGTCAGGCTTCCGGGGCGCTGGGCGGTCACCACCGAAACGCGCCAGGCGATCAAGGCCATTTCGGGCGTGGTACATGTGGAAATGGTGTGAGGGGATGTGACGGGCCTCACCCAGGGGTCCATACCCGCGTGACCGACTCTCTGGTATATCTCTGCCCGCGGCGATGCCCGGCGATCGGCGTCGCCAGGGGGAGGCCATGCCGAAGGCCAAAAGGCCAGGCAAGAAAGGCGCGCGACCCGCGGCACGACGTGCCCGGCCGCTGAAAGCGCCGGCGCGCGCGGAAGGCAAACGCGGCCGGTCCGCATTGGGGCCTCGTTCCCCCGCCGAGGAGCGCAACGAGTTCATCCTCGCGGCCATCGCCGAGGGCGTCTACGAGTGGAACGTCGCGGAGAACAGCCTCGCGGTGTCGCCACGGCTGCGCACCATGCTCGGCTTCGCCGAGGGTGAGCTGACCGCGGCGAATTGGGTGAGCCGCGTCCACGCCGAAGACCGCGACGCCTACAGGAATGCGGTGCTCCGCTACTTCAAGGGCCAGAGCGAACGCCTGGCCTGCGAATACCGCGTGCGCGACAACACCGGCCGCTATCGCTGGGTGGCCGATCAGGGCGTCGGCGCGCGCGACGAGGCCGGCCATGTGATCCGGCTTGTCGGCGCCATCGCCGACGTGACCGATCAGGTCGAGACGAAGCGCGCGCTGCAGCGGAGCGAGGAGCGCTATTCGCTCGCGGTCGAAGCTTCCGGTGAGGCCGTTTACGACTGGAACATCGCCGAGGACAGGATCTTCTACTCGCCGGGCATCTATCGCCAGGTGCGTCTCGGCCGCGACGAGCTGCACACCGCCGCGGATTGGCGAAACCGCATCCATCCCGAGGATCAGCCGCGCTACGACGCGGCCTTGATCGAGCACTTCAAGGGGAAGACCGAACGTTTCGACTGCGAGGTGCGCTACCGGAGCAGCGACGGAGACTGGCGATGGGCCCGCCAGCACGGCGTGGCGCTGCGCGATCCGCGCGGCCGCGCCTACCGCATGGTGGGCTCGACCGGCGACATCACCGAGCAGAAGCGGCTTGCGGAAGAGCTCGATCGGGTCCGGAGGCGGCTCGACGAGGCCTTGCAGCGTTCGCCCGACGGCATCGCGCTGTTCGACGCCGACGACCGCCTGATCCTCTGCAACGAGACATACCGCAGGTATTTCCGCGCCGCCGCGCACCGGGTGGTTCCAGGAACGCGTTTCGAAGATTTCATCCGCGCCGGCTACGAACTCGGCATGTTCCCGCGCGCCGGCAGCGACTTCGCTTCGTGGATGGCCAAGGTCAACGCGCTGCGCCGCGAGCACGGCGAGGCGCGCGAGCAGTTCCTCTGGGGCAATACCTGGCTGCGGGTCAACGACGGCGCCACGTCGGAAGGCGGCCTCGTTTCGGCCTTCACCGACATCTCCGACATCCGCCGCCGCGAGCAGGAGCTGGCGGAGGCGCTCGAGCGCCAGACGGCGACGAGCGAAATCCTTCGCATCATCGGCACATCGCCGAACGACCTGCAGCGCATCCTGGATGCCGTCGCTCGCAACGCGGCCCGGCTTTGCGGCGCCGAGGACGGGCACATCTGGCAACGCGAGGGGAGCGACCTGCAGATCGTGGCGTCGTGGGGCACGGGCGTCGCGCCGCGCCGCCGGCGCCTGACGATCGGACGTCATTCGGTGCTCGGCCGCGCCGCGTACGACCGCGCGACGGTCCATGTCGAGGATCTCGCCGCGGTCATGAAATCCGAGTTCCCGGACTCCTACACGATGAAGGAGGCCGGGTGGCGCACGATCCTTGCCGTGCCGCTGCTCTCGAAGGAAGAGGCGGTCGGCTGCATCATGATCCGCCGCACCGAAGTTCGGCCCTTCACGGATGCCCAGATCGCGCTGGTGACGACCTTCGCCGACCAGGCGGTGATCGCCATCGAGAATGCGCGTTTGATCGAAGCCGAGCAGGCGCGCACGCGCGAACTCACCGAGTCGCTCGAGCGGCAAACGGCGACCAGCGAGGTGCTGACGGTCATCAGCCGCTCGCCGACCGATCTCCAGCCGGTGCTCGACACGATCGCGCGGACCGCTGCGCGCCTGTCGCACGCCGAATGGGTGGCCATCTTCAAGCTCGAAGCCGATGGCCGGTATCACCTGGCCGCGGCCAGCGAAACGGACAAGGAGAACATTGCGTTCCTGCGGGCCAACCCGGTCGTCCCGAGCCGTGGCTCGATGACGGGCCGCACCGCGCTCGAGGGCAAGACCGTGCACGTCCACGATGTGCTGGCCGATCCCGAGTACACATGGCGCGCATCGCAAGCCAAGGGCAAGCAGCGCACGGTGCTCGGCGTTCCGCTGTTGCGCGCGGGAACGGTCATTGGTGTCATCACGCTCCCGCGCAACGTCGTGAAGCCTTTCACGCAGGACGAAATCGACCTCGTCACCACCTTCGCGGACCAGGCGGTCATCGCGATCGAGAATGTGCGGTTGTTCGAGGAAGTGCAGGCGCGCACGCAGGAATTGGCCGAGTCGCTTGCACAGCAGACGGCGACGGCCGACGTGCTGAAAGTCATCAGCCGCTCGGCGTTCGACCTGCCGACGGTGCTCCACGCGCTCCTCGAATCGGCTGCGCGCCTCTGCAACGCCGATATCGGGACGATCCGGCAGCATGACGGCGAGATCTATCGCCTCGCGGCCACGCATGGCTGCACGCCGGAATGGCGCGACCATTTTGCCACGTATACGCCGAAACCCGATCGCACCTCGATGTTCGGGCGAACCGTCATCGAGGGCCGCTCGGTCCATTTGCCCGATGTCCTCGCCGATGCGGAATTCAAGCGTCCCGAGGCGCAGCGACTCATGGGGTTTCGCGCAGCGCTCAGCGTGCCAATGCTGCGCGAAGGCGACGTGATCGGCGTCATCAATCTCTTTCGCTTCGAACCGGGCTCCTTCACGCCGAAGCAAATCGAGCTCGTCGAGACGTTCGCCGATCAGGCGGCGATCGCCGTCGCCAACGTGCGCCTGTTCGAGGAAGTGCAGGCGCGCACGCGCGAACTGACCGAGGCGCTCGAGCGCCAGACGGCCACGAGCGAGGTTCTCAGCGTCATCAGCCGGTCGAAGTTCGACATCCAGCCGGTGCTCGACTCCATCACGGAGACGGCCGGACGCCTCTGCCGGACCGACACGGCCAATATCTGGCTGCTTCGCGGCGACAGGTTCGATATGGCGGCGTCGTACCGGATGACGCCGGCGTTCACCGAGTTCCTGAAGCGCAACCCGTCGCAGCTGACGCGCGGCACAGCCGCCGGCCGCGCCGTCCTGGAGCGGCGCACGGTGCACATCGTCGACGCGACGAAGGACCCGGAATACCGGTGGCGAGAGGCGCAGGCCGCCGGGCGCTTTCATACGCTGCTCGGCGTTCCGCTGCTGCGCGACGGCGAACCGATCGGCGCGATCGTCATGCAGCGGGAAGAGGTGCAACCCTTCACCGAGAGCCAGATCGACCTCGTCACGACCTTCGCCGACCAGGCGGTGATCGCGATCGAGAACGTGCGGCTGTTCGAGGAAGTGCAGGCGCGCACGCGAGATCTGACCGAGGCGCTCGAGCAACAGACGGCGACGAGCGAGGTGCTCAACGTCATCAGCCGCTCGCCGGCCGACCTCGAGCCGGTGCTGGCGTCGATCGCGGAGGTCGGCGCGCGGCTCTGCCAAGCCGATATTGCGATCATCTTCCTGCTCGACGGTGACGTGTACCGCCTCGTGGCGGCCAACCGGCTCGACGCGGAGACGTTCGCGGCGCTTTCGCGCAATCCCTTTGCGCCGGGGCGCGGCACCGTCGTCGGCCGCGTGGCCCTCGAGGGGAGCGTCGTCCATCTCGAAGACGTGGCCGCGGACCCGGAATACACATGGACCGAGGCCAAGGAGACGCTGAAGCTCGGCACCTCCCTTGGCGTGCCGCTGAAGCGCGACGGCAAGACGGTTGGCATCTTCACGTTGAGCCGGCGGACGGTGAGGCCCTTCACCGAGAAGCAGATCGAGCTCGTCTCGACCTTCGCCGACCAGGCGGTGATCGCGATCGAGAACGCGCGGCTGTTCGAGGAAGTCCAGGCGCGCACGCGAGATCTGACCGAGGCGCTGGAGCGGCAGACCGCGACCACCGAGGTGCTCGGCGTCATCAGCCGCTCGCCCTCGCAGCTCCAGCCGGTGCTCGACGCGATCGTGCAGACCTCGGCGCGCCTCTGCAACGCCGAGTACACGATGATCTTTCGCTATGCCGACGGGCACTGCCATCTGGCGGCGGCGAATCGCGTGGAAGAGGATCACGTCGCGTTTATGCGCAGCCATCCGGTTCCGGTCGATCGCCGGACCGTCACCGGCCGCGTCGCGCTGACCCGCGAGACCGTTCACGTGCCCGACGTTCTCGCCGATCCGGAGTTCGACCGGCCGGACTGGCAGTCCGTGGGCCGCCAGCGCACCGTTCTCGGCGTGCCGCTGCTGCGCGAGGGGGCGCTCGTCGGCGTCATGATCATGGCCCGCTACGATGTCCGGCCGTTCGAGGCGAAGCAGGTCGAATTGGTGACGACATTCGCCGATCAGGCCGTCATCGCGATCGAGAACACACGCCTGTTCGAGGAAGTGCAGGCGCGCACGCGCGAGGTGACGGAGGCCCTCGAGCAGCAGACCGCGACGTCGGAGATCCTGGGCGTGATCAGCAAGTCGCTGACGAACATGCAGCCGGTGTTCGACGCGATCGTCCAGAGCGGACTGAAACTGTTCCCCGATGCCGCCGTGGTGATCGCCGTGCCGGAGGACGGAATGGTCAAGGCGGCGGCCGTTGCGCATCGCGACCCCGCGCGCGCCGATGCCTATCGCAGCCGGTTCCCGTTCCCGCTAACCCGGGAATATATGAACGCCATCGCCATCCTCGACCGTCGGGTCGTGGACATCCCCGACGTGCGCGAGGCACCGCCGGATCTCGCCACCGGCAGCCGCAACTTCCTCGCCAGCGGCTATCGTGCCGTCACCATCATGCCGATGATGCGCGGCGAGAAGGCGATCGGCGTCCTGAGCGTCGCCCGCATGGAGCCGGGGCCGCTCACCGACAAACAGCGCGCGATCCTCAAGACCTTCGCAGACCAGGCCGTGATCGCCATCGAGAACGTGCGGCTGTTCGAGGAAGTGCAGGCGCGCACGCGCGAGCTGAGCCGCTCGGTTGCCGAGCTGCGCGCGCTGGGCAAGGTAGGCCAGGCGGTGAGCTCCTCGCTCGATCTCGAGACGGTGCTCAGCACGATCCTCGTCAACGCCTGCGAGCTGTCCGATTCGGGCGGCGGCGCGTTCTACGTTTACGACGAGGCCCGCGGTGATTTCGAGCTCGCGGCCGGCCACGGCATGGGCGGCACGCTGCTCGACGCCGTACGGCAGCATCGACCGCGGCTCGGCGAGACGATCGTCGGGCGCTGCGCGGCGAAACGGGCGGCGGTGGAGGTGCCCGATCTCGCCGTCGAGGCCGGCCACCCGATCATCGACGCGCTGCGCGCCGCCGGCATCCAGTCGATCCTCGCGGTGCCGCTGATGCAGCAGGACCACGTGGTGGGCGTGCTCATCGTGCGGCGCAAGCGGGCCGGGTCGTTCGCCCCGGAAACCGTGGCGCTGCTCCAGACCTTCGCGACCCAATCCGCGCTGGCGATCCAGAACGCGCGCCTGTTCCGCGAGATCGCGGAGAAGGGCCGCCAGCTCGCGGCGGCGAGCCAGCACAAGTCGCAGTTTCTCGCCAATATGAGCCACGAGCTGCGCACGCCGCTCAACGCGATCATCGGCCTCACCGAGATGCTGCGCGAGGAGGCCGAGGCGCCGGAGCACGCCGATTTCGCCGAGCCGCTCGATCGCGTGCAGCGCGCCGGCAAGCACCTGCTCGGCCTCATCAACGACGTGCTCGATCTCTCCAAGATCGAGGCCGGCAAGATCGAATTGCACGAGGAGAGCTTCGACCTCGGCACGCTGGTGCGTGACCTCACGGTCACTGCCCAGCCGCTCGCCGACAAGAACGGCAACCGGCTCGTGCTCGAATGCCCGCCGGACATCGGCGCGATCCGCAGCGACCAGATGCGGCTGCGGCAGGTGCTGCTCAACCTGCTCAGCAACGCGTGCAAGTTCACCGAGAAAGGGGCGGTGACGCTCTCAATCGCGCGCGCGCCGCGCAACGGATCGGGCGGCATCGGCATCGCCGTCAGCGACACCGGCATCGGCATGACGCCGGAGCAGCAGGCCAAGCTGTTCGCCGAGTTCACGCAGGCCGACTCCTCGACCACGCGCAAATACGGTGGCACGGGACTCGGCCTTGCGATCAGCAAGCGCCTCGTCGAGATGATGGGAGGGACGATCGCGGTCGAGAGCGCGCCGGGCAAGGGCTCGACGTTCCGGGTGTGGCTCCCGGCCGAGCCGGCCGCGGCCGTGCCCGACGCGGCGCGCCCTGCACCCGAGCCACCCGCCGCGGCCGGCGCCGGGGTTGGCCGTACCGTGCTCGTGATCGACGACGATCCCGACGCGCGCGACCTGCTGCGCCGGTTCCTCGCGCGCGAGGGCTTCGACACGATCACGGCCGCGGACGGGGCCGAGGGCCTCCGGCTCGCGCGGCAATTCCGCCCAAGCCTCATCACGCTCGACGTCGTGATGCCGAAAATGGACGGCTGGGCCGTGCTCCAGCAGCTTCGCGCCGATCCGGCGCTGGCGACGGTGCCGATCGTCATGCTCTCGATTCTCGACGAGCAGGAGAAAGGCTTCGCGCTCGGCGCCGCCGACTATCTGATGAAGCCGTTCAACCGCGACCGCCTGCGCACGATCCTGACGCGCGTGAAGCGCTCCACCAAAGGCGCGCGCGTGCTCGTGGTCGAGGACGACGATGCGACGCGCGCGCTGCTGCGCGACATGCTCGCCCGCGAAGGGTGCGAGGTCGACACGGCCGAGGACGGCGTCGCGGCGCTGGCGCGGATCGAGGCCGGGCTGCCCGACCTGATCCTGCTCGATCTCATGATGCCGCGCATGGACGGCTTCGAGTTCGTCGAGGCGATGCGCGCCCGCCTCGGCAAGGCCGGCGAGATCCCGATCGTCGTGCTGACGGCGAAAGACCTTACCGCGGACGAGCGCGCGCGGCTCGCCGGGGAGGCCGAGAAGGTGCTGCGGAAGTCGCTGCACAGCCGCGAGGAGCTTGCCGCCGAGATACGGCGCGTGATCGCCGCGGCGCAGCAGGGGGCCGGGGCCGATGCCTAGAATCCTGTATGTCGAGGACAACGAAGACAACGTCTACATGCTGCGCCGGCGGCTCGCGAAGCACGACTACGAGATGATCGTGGCCGAGGACGGCGAGAAGGGGGTGGCGGCCGCGGAGCGCGAGAAGCCGGCGCTGATCCTGATGGATCTGAGCCTCCCGGTGCTTTCGGGCTGGGATGCGGCGCGGCGGCTCAAATCCGCCGAGGCCACGCGCGGCATCCCCATCATCGCGCTGTCGGCGCACGCGCTCGACGGCGAGCGCGACAAGGCGCTGGCCGCGGGCTGCGACGATTTCGAGACGAAGCCGGTCGATCTGCCGCGCCTGCTCGAGAAGATGCAGCGCCTTCTCGGCGGAGCACGCTGATGGCCGAGCGGCGCCCGCGCATCCTCATCGTCGACGACATCGACGACAACGTGTTCACGCTCGACCGCCGCCTGAAGCGCTTCGTCGAGGCCGACATCGCCTCGGCCGGAAACGGCCGTGCGGCGCTCGAGGCGCTGCGCGCGGCGCCGTTCGACCTCGTGCTGCTCGACGTGCAGATGCCCGAGATGGACGGCATGATGGCGCTCGAGCAGATGAAATCCGACATGGCGCTCCGGTCCATTCCGGTGATCATGGTCTCGGCGGTGGACGACATCGAGATCGTGCTGAAATGCATCAAGCTCGGCGCCGAGGACTACGTGCAGAAGCCGTTCAACCCCGATCTGCTGCGCGCCCGCGTCGAAGCCGCGCTCGAGCGCAAGCGGCTCCGCGATCAGGAGGCGGGCTTCCTCGCGCAGCTTCGCGCCGAGAAGACGCGCGTCAACGACCTGCTGCACAGCGTGCTGCCGCGCTCGGTGGTGAGCGAGCTCACCGCGAGCGGCCGGCTCGTGCCGCGCCGGCACGACGACGTGGCGGTGCTGTTCTGCGATCTCGTCGGCTTCACCGAGTATTGCGACCGCAACGAGCCCGAAGCCGTCGTCGGCGGCCTCGAGACGCTGGTGCAGTCGTTCGAGGGCATCGTCGAGCGCCACGGCCTCGAGAAGATCAAGACGATCGGCGACGCGTTCATGGCCACGGCCGGGCTGCTGCTCTACGTCGACAATCCGTCGCTCGCGGCGGCCGAGTGCGGCCTAGCCATGGCCGAGGCGGCCAAGGCCCACGCGGCCGGCTGGCAGGTGCGCGTCGGCATTCACCAAGGGCCGGTCGTGGCCGGCGTCCTCGGCAAGAAGAGCTTCGTCTTCGATCTCTGGGGCGACACGGTGAACGTCGCCGCCCGCGCGGCGGCCGAGGCGGAGCCGGGCGCCGTCGTGGTGACCGGCGCGATGTGGCCGTTCCTCGACGGGACCTGCCAGGGGCGCTCGCTCGGCCGGATCGATCTCAAGGGGAAGGGCAAGACGGAACTCGTCCGCTATCTCGGCCGCAAGGTGGCCGTCGCGTGATCTACAGCGCTGTGCGCCCGCTTGCGGTCGCGAAGGGTCGCTGGAGCGCGCGCTCCACCATCATCAACCGGTCCTGCCCGTAGAACATGTCGCCGTCGACGATATAGGTCGGCGAGCCGAGCACGCCCGTCTCGATGGCGTCTTCCGTGTTCCGCGCGAATTCGGCCTGAACGTCGCCGCCGAGGGCGGCGTGCAGAAGAGGCGCGGGATCGATGCCGGACTGGCGGGCGAGATCGGCCAGCACGTCCGCGTTTGCGATGTCGCGATCGTCGCGCCACAGCGCCGTCAGGACCGCGAGGTGCAGCCGGTCGGCGTCGGCGTCGAGGCGCTGGGCGGCGATGACGAAGCCCGAGGGCAGGGCGCGGTCGCCGTAGTGGTGCGTGGGATCGACCAGCACCGGAACGCCGAGAAATTCGCCCCAGCGCTCGATCTCGCGCCCGAACAGATAGCGGCGCTGCGCCTCGGAGCGGCGGTCGAACGGAACCCCGCCGGTGCCCTGCAACAGGCGCGAAAGGTCGATGGGGCGGTGGATGAGGCGCCGCCCGAACCGCCCGGCGAGGGCCACGATGCGGGCCGCGCCGAGATAGGCGAAGACGGAGCGAGTGGAGTAATAATACTCTATGGTTTTCATGGCCTTGGCGTGGCAATTTGCGCGGGCGATGCAATCCCGAGGCCCGCTGATTGCCCTTGAACAAAGGGCCTATACTCGCTAAATCCACGCCCATCAACGTAACCCCATAGACGCGGAACACGGCCCCGCGAGCCAAAAGAAGCGGGTGCCGATCCGGTGTTCAGAAGCCCTTCGGGGCGCCTGGATGCAGTCTCCGCGTCAGGAACAACCGGAGAGAAATCGCGATGGCGCTGCCCTCGTTCAGCATGCGTCAGCTCTTGGAAGCTGGCGTTCATTTCGGACATCACACCCGCCGTTGGAATCCGCGCATGGCGCCGTTCATTTACGGCGTCCGCAACAACGTGCACATCATCGACCTGCAGCAGAGCGTTCCGATGCTGCAGCGGGCGCTCCAGGCGTTGCGCGACACCGCGGCCAAGGGCGGCCGCATCCTGTTCGTCGCCACGAAGCGCCAGGCCAGCCCGCTGATCGCCAAGACGCGCGACCGCTGCGGCCAGTTCTTCGTCAACCACCGTTGGCTGGGCGGCATGCTCACCAACTGGGCGACGATCAAGAACTCGATCCAGAAGCTGAAGGAGCTCGAATCCAAGCTCGGCGACGAGAAGGCGGTGGCCGGCTTCACCAAGAAGGAGCTGCTCGACCTCCAGCGTCAGCGCGACAAGCTCGAGCGCGCGCTGGGCGGCATCAAGGAGATGAGCGACCGTCCCGACCTCATCGTCGTGATCGACACCAACAAGGAATCGATCGCCATCGACGAGGCCAAGACCCTCGGCATCCCGGTGGTCGCGATTCTCGACAGCAACTGCGATCCCGACGGCATCACCTTCCCGGTGCCGGGCAACGACGACGCGCTGCGTGCCATCGAGCTCTATCTCGAGCTGTTCTGGGGCGCGGTGCTCGACGGCATCGCCGAAGAGGCCGCCAAGTCCGGCATCGACATGGGCGCGTCGGAGTCGGCGCCCGCCGAGGTCGCGATCGAGGCCGAGAAACCCAGCCCCGAGGCGCCGCAGCCGGCCGCGTAAGGCCGGCTTCCGCTCCTCGTCCGATATCTCTGAAAGGAATTCGCCATGGCGGAAATCTCCGCTTCCCTGGTCAAAGAGCTGCGCGAGCGCACCGGCGCCGGCATGATGGACTGCAAGAAGGCGCTCACCGAGACGGGCGCCGACATCGAGCAGGCGTCGGACTGGCTGCGCAAGAAGGGACTCGCCGCCGCCGCGAAGAAAGCCAGCCGCGTCGCGGACAAAGGCCTGATCGGCGTCATCGCCGAGGGCGGGAACGGCGTGGTCATCGAGGTCAACACCGAGACCGACTTCGTCGCGCGCAACGACCAGTTCCAGGCCTTCGTCGCCAAGGCGGCGAAGGAGGCATTGGCCGTGGGCGGCGACATCGAAAAGCTGAAGGCGCGCCCGTTCCCCGGCGGCAGCCGCACGGTCGGCGAGGAGCTCACGCACCTCGTCGCCACCATCGGCGAGAACATGTCGATCCGCCGCGTCCAGACGGTCACGGCCGCGCCCGGCGTGGTCGCGACCTACGTCCACAACGCGGTATCGCCCGGCCTCGGCACGATCGGCGTGGCCGTCGCGCTCAAGAGCAGCGGCGACGCCGCCAAGCTCGCGGCGCTCGGCCGGCAGATCGCGATGCACGTGGCCGCGGCGAACCCGCGCTCCGTGCGCACGGCCGAGCTCGACCCGAAGCTGATCGAC
Source organism: uncultured Candidatus Odyssella sp. (assembly GCA_964481045.1). Classification (GTDB taxonomy): domain Bacteria; phylum Pseudomonadota; class Alphaproteobacteria; order Bin65; family Bin65; genus SBBV01. The sequence continues at coordinate 15,794 of CAYZSG010000097.1, forward strand.
AACGAGCGCAAGATCCTCACCGAGCAGGCCGCCGGCTCCGGCAAGCCGGCCGAGATCATCGCCAAGATGGTCGAAGGCCGCCTGCGCAAGTTCTACGAAGAGGTCGTGCTGCTCGAGCAGGTCTATGTCATCGACCCCGAGAAGAAAGTGGGGAAGGTGATCGAGGCCGCGGCCAAGGAGATCGGCGCGCCGGTCGAGGTTGCCGCATTCGCCCGCTACCAGCTGGGCGAGGGCATCGAGAAGCCGCCGGAAGACTTCGCCGCCGAAGTCGCCGCCGCCGCCGGCGCCGGTAAGGCCTGAGCACATGATCCACGGCTCGCAGCCGCTCGCGGCTGCGACCGCTCCCGCTTGCGAGAGCGCGCCGCCCACGGCGGACCTTGACGGGCCGGGGGCGCGCGGCGCCAAATGCGCCATCCCGAGAGCCCGCAAAGGCCAGCCCAGAGCATGAGCGCAGGATTGAAATATCGCCGGGTGCTGCTGAAAGTGTCCGGCGAGGCGCTCATGGGCGAGCGCGAATACGGCCTCGACAAGAACGTGCTCGACCGCATCGCGTCCGAGATCCAGTCGGTGCACGCCTTGGGCGCCGAAGTCTGCGTCGTCGTGGGCGGCGGCAATATCTTCCGCGGCATCCAGTCGGCGACGCAGGGCATCGACCGCGCCACCGGCGATTACATCGGCATGCTCGCCACGGTGATGAACTCGCTGGCGCTGCAGGGCGCGCTCGAGCGCCTCGGCGTGAACACGCGCGTGCTCTCGGCGATCCCAATGTCCACCGTTTCCGAACCCTATATCCGGCGGCGCGCGGTGCGGCACCTCGAGAAGGGCCGGGTGGTGATCTTCGCCGCCGGCACCGGCAACCCGTTCTTCACGACCGATTCAGCCGCCAGCCTGCGCGCCATCGAGATCGACGCCGATCTCATGATCAAGGCGACCAAGGTTGACGGGGTCTACAGCGCCGACCCGGCGCGCTTCGATGACGCCACCCGGTTCGAGCGGCTAGACTACGATGAGGTGCTTACCCGCCGGCTGGGCGTGATGGACGCCACGGCCGTGGTCCTGTGCCGCGACAACGGCATGCCGCTGCGGGTGGTGGACATGGGCAGGCCCGGAGCCCTGATGCGGGCCGTGCGTGGCGAACCCGAGGGCACGCTGGTCGCGCATGCGGGTGCCGGCTGATCCGTCCCGGAGCCGACGAGCCGCGGACGGCTCTTGCGGGAACCGGGCGGCGCAGGCCGGGCGCGGCAGTACCTGGTGCAACTCCGCAGAGGGTCGGGCGATGATCGAGGATGTGGTGAAGGACGCCGAGCGGCGGATGGACAGGACCATCGAGACGCTCAAGCTGGACCTCGCGAAGCTGCGGACCGGCCGCGCGCACCCGAGCCTGCTCGACCACGTCTGCGTCGACTACTACGGTTCGCCCATGGCGATCCCCAAGGTCGCCAACGTGTCCGTCCTCGACGCCCGGACCCTGACGGTGCAGGCCTGGGACAAGGGCATGGTGCAGAAGATCGAGAAGGCGATCCTCGAGTCCGACCTGGGGCTCAACCCCGCGACCGCCGGCGACGTGATCCGCATCCCGCTGCCCATGCTCACCGAGGAGCGCCGCCGCGACATGACGAAGCTCGTGCGCAGCGAGGCCGAGACCGCGCGCGTCGCGGTCCGCAACGTCCGCCGCGACGCGAACCACATGCTCAAGGAACTGGTGAAGGAGAAGGAGATCACGGAGGACGACGAGCGTCGCGCGGAGGAGCGGATCCAGAAGCTCACCGACGATCGCGTCCGCCGGGTCGACGCGCTGGCGGCCGAGAAGGAAAAGGAACTGATGCAGGTCTGACGGTTCGCCCCGGCAGCCGCACATTCCGCAGGCGTCGACATGCACGAGCACCCGCCCCCGCCGACGCCGCTGCCCCGCCACGTCGCCGTCATCATGGACGGCAACGGGCGCTGGGCCAAGCGCCGCGGCATGCCGCGCATCGCCGGGCACCGGGCCGGGGTCGAGACGGTGCGCGGGATCGTGCGCGCCTGCGGCCGGCTGGGAATCGGGGCCCTGACGCTGTTCGCGTTCTCCAGCGAGAACTGGCGCCGTCCGGCGCGCGAGGTCG
>CAYZSG010000098.1:0-17844 GCA_964481045.1 uncultured Candidatus Odyssella sp.
AGGCCTGGATGAAGAAGCTCTACGGCGCGGCGCCGATCGCGTGGCGCGCCAAGACCTGCCGCGAGGTGGCCGGCGATCGCATGACGGTGAACAGCCCGATCTGCGTCGAGGCCACGGTGCAGCTCAGGAACGTGGCCTTCACGCTGGGCGTCGGCTTCGACGAGGAAGCGCCGCGCCCCGAGCGGAAGCCGAACGCGATCTGGGGCTCGGTTGCCGTGCGCGGCAAGGGCTGCGAATTCTATCGCCACCCGGACCAGATCCAGCAAGGCCGGGTGCAGATCGACGAGATGGTGAAAACGGGGCGCTGCCTCTGAGCGGCGCTCAGACGGGTGTCCGGCGCAGCGGCTTGCGCGTGCGCGATTGCGGCGCGGCTCAGTCGGGTCTCCATCCCTCCGGGTATTTTTCCGCCCAAGCGATCGGCTTGATGAAGTCTCGGCCGAGAAAATGACGAGGATGGGCCATGGCCCAGGCGGCCGCACTGGGGCCGATGCGGTTCCATGAACCCTGCGCTTCGATCGACCTCGGCCGCATCGTCACTGGATCCACGAAACAGCAGGCGTTACTTGTGTGCATTGCGAAAATCCGGCGCACGCGCCTCAGGAAAGACAGCGTCTCCTTTTCCCAAGGATAATACACCCCTTGGAACTGCCCTTCGAGGAGCATCAGATGCTCGTCACGTCCGCGACCTGACGGCGCAGGGCCGGCCATACCTCTCCACGTGGCGCCGCATGAACGTGCAGCGGAAAAATGAAAATGCCGCACCGGTTTATTGACCAGGTTTGGCCATCCGGAACGGTTTTTCTCCCATTCCGGCGACCAGCCGACGGGTTCGACCCATACGTCGCAGCCCGTATTCCCGCCCGGTCCCGCCATACTATCGAAGTATTCGAAGTTCCACGTCGAGGGCGGCGACGCAATGACCGGATAGTCCATGCGTTGCGCGCGCCGCGCGGCTTGGTAGGCCGGGTCGGCCTCGGTCGCGCGCCAATCAACGAGGTCGGGGTAGCGAATGTAGCGCAGACCCGGAAACTTCGCCTCGAGTGCCTCTTCGATTGCACGCACGTCGTCCGGCAACAAGTAAAGGAATTGAAACGCGACGAAGCGCGCGCCGCCTTCACGACGAGAGGGCATATTGTACTCGCATCCTCGCTTGAATCTCCGACATGCTTGCCGTGCCCGAGATCAATCGCTCAAGGTATCGGCTTCGTATCCTTGAACATGCGAATTAGACTCTGCAACACGCCGGCGTCCGTGTGCTGTTGGTCCTCTTGTGCGGGCTCGCATAGTTCATCGAGCAGATTGTGGATTAGGCGCTTGAAGCCTCCGATGTCCAGCGCCTGGTCCTTTCGCAGTTTCGGCACCAGCAAGAGTATGTCGCCCCGCTTTGCATGACCGAGGAGCCGGATCGCATTACCCCACTCCCGCTTGGTTGCTTGCAGGGTCCGATTGGCAACATCGTAAGTATTCACGAACAGGCGGCGGCCGCCATGTTTGACCGTGTAGGTGATATCCGCCCAGCTTCCTCCCTTTATCGGTCCGAGATGGGTCTCAGGAATTTCCTCGCCGACGCCGCGCTTTCGGTAATCGTCCTTTCCGGCTCGAGAACCACCCGTGTGGTCCGCGCCGCAGCGATGTGTGGCGGCAACGTCACCGATCGCTTCGACAACGCGATGATTGTATCGTCGCGTATCTTCGTTGCCCTTGCGCTCGATGATCAGCCAATCGAGGTTCTCACCTTCGCGCCGGGGCTTCGCCTCTTTGAATTCGCGAAGTTCGTCAGGGCGTGCCGTGATGAACGGCCACCCCTCGGTTTTCGGACCGACTCCGCTCTCATCGGGCCGCGGCAGTAGCCGGTCGAGCAGCGGCGGTAGCGGAAACGGAGGAGTCGGTAGTTTTGGCGCACCGTCTTCGAGGCCGCTTCCGACCGGCGGCACGATCGGCCGGATGCCGGGCAGCCCGCGACCTTGTATGGGTATGATTGCCGGGTCGAACGTTCCGCCCGGCCGGTACTCCAACGTCTGAACGAAGCCATTTCCGGCCGGCTGTGATGACTCCGGCTGCGGCGCGGTCATGCCTCTTTGGGCGCGCCCGGCGCGCTCGGCAAAAGCAAGCCATTCTGGCCCACTCGCTCGCACGAGCTCGGCAAGCGCTTCGTGCAAAGCCAATTCCGTTTCGCCTGCGGGACCAGCCCAGCCGTCAACGCGAACGCGTTCGTGTTCCTGAAAGCTGCGAAGCGCATTGTCTGTCTGCTCGTCGAGAAAGCCGTGGGGATCGTCAAACGGATCTTCGGGCATCAGTCCAAGTGCGCCGAGCGAGCGCTGGAGGGTTCGCACATCGTCGCGTCGATTCTCCATCCCACTGCCGACGCGCGCGCTGATCGGTTCGATAGGCTCGTAAAGCAGGCCTGCGCCACGCGGCTTGTCGAGCATCCGGTTGTTGATCGCGCGTTCGGTCGGGCCGCCGGGTTTCAGGTAGCCATCGACCTTGAGCCCGCCTTCCTTCTGAAAGTTCCGGATGCCATCGACCATCGGCTCGTGCAGATAGCGTGCCGGACCGGAGTCGTACGGTTGGCCCGGATCGTAAATGCCGGCGTCGCGCATAGCTTTGTCGGTGGCCAAGACGTCGTCCGCGTCATTGTCTTGGCCCGGGCCGACTGGCGCCGAGATCATCAGTAGCTTTCGATCGTCGTCGTAATCATTGCTGGGCCACATCGCGGGTCTCCAATATTCATGCTTTGTTCTTATCAGGGGCAAGGCCCGACGTCAATGCTTTAATTCCTAAGTCGCGTCAGAGAGTCGCGCGAATGCCATCCAAAAGGAAAAGGCCGCCCTCGCGGGCGGCCCTTTGCGGTTCGGGCGTGTGTTCGCCGCTCAGTGAACGTTGCGCCAGACGCGGCGGTAGATGACGAAGAACACGCCGACGAAGATCAGCAGGAACAGCATTACCTTGATGCCGGTGCGCTTGCGGTCTTCCATCGAAGGCTCGGCGGCCCAGGCGAGGAACGCGGTCACGTCCTTGGCCATTTCCTGGACCGAAGGCTTGATGGGCTTGCCCTGCGCGTCCTTGCCGTAGTCGACCTCGGTGTCCGCCGTCAGCGGCGCCATCATCGCGATGACGTTGCCCGGGAAGTATTTGTTGTAGTGCTGGCCCTCGTCGAGCTTCTTCGGCTTGCCCTCTTCGTCCTTCCAGTCGGCCGGCGGCGCCGAATAGCCGGTCAGCAGCGCGTAGATGTAGTTCGCGCCGCCTTCGCGCGCCTTCACGATCAGCGAAAGATCGGGCGGCGCCTTGCCGTTGTTCGCGGACGCCGCGGCCGCCATGTTCGGGAACGGCGAAACGAAGCGGTCGACGAGGTCCCCTTTGCGCTTCTTCGGCTGACCGTCGTCGCCGATCACGTCGACTTCTTTCAGGGCCGCCACCGTCTTTGCGCCGGACGGCGTGAGCCCGATCTCGACGAGGTTGCGGTAATAGACCTGGCGCAGGCCGTGGCAGCTCGCGCAGACGGTCGTATAGACCTTCAGGCCGCGCTGAAGCTGCGCGCGGTCGTAGCGGCCGAACACGCCGTCGAAGCTCCAGCTTTCGGACTTCGGCTTTTCGCCCTCGGCGGCGATGCCTGGAGCGGCGGCGAGCGTGGCGAGCGCGAGGCCCGCGGCGATTGCAAGACGCATCGTCATGGTTCCTTGTCCCCTTCTCAGGCGCGGGCGGCGGCTTTCACCACCGGCTCGCTGATGCTGAAGGGGAGCGGCTTCGGCCGTTCGGTGCGCGCGATGATCGGCACGAGGATCAGGAAGTGGAAGAAGTACCACGCCGTGGCGATGCGGCTGATCACCAGCCAGATGCCCTCGGGCGCGGCGGCGCCGCAGAAGCCGAGCACGATGCAGTCGATGACGAACAGCCAGAATGCCACCCGGTAGGCCGGGCGGTAATTCGCGCTGCGCACCTTCGAGTTGTCGAGCCAGGGCAGCACGAACAGCAGCAGGATCGAGCCGAACATCGCGATCACGCCCGCCAGCTTCGCCGGGATGAAGAGGATATCCGGCGTGGCGCGCAGGATCGCGTAGAACGGCAGGAAGTACCATTCCGGCACGATGTGCGCCGGCGTCACCAGCGGATCGGCCGGGATGTAGTTGTCGGGGTGGCCCATGAAGTTGGGCGCGAAGAACACGAACGCCGCGAACACCAGCAGGAAGATGCCGATGCAGAAGACGTCCTTCACCGTGTAGTAGGGGTGGAACGGCAGCGTGTCCTTGGGGCTCTTCACGTCGATGCCGAGTGGGTTGCCGTTGCCCACCGCATGGAACGACCAGATATGCATCACCACGAGGCCGACGATCACGAACGGCAGCAGGTAGTGCAGGCTGAAGAAGCGGTTGAGCGTCGGGTTGTCCACCGCGAAGCCGCCCCAGAGCCAGGTCGTGATGCCTTCCCCCACGAGCGGGATGGCCGAGAACAGGTTGGTGATCACCTTGGCGGCCCAGAAGCTCATCTGGCCCCAGGGCAGCACATAGCCCATGAAAGCGGTGGCCATCATGCAGAGCAGGATGATGATGCCGAACCACCAGACGAGCTCGCGCGGCGCCTTGAATGATCCGTAATAGAGGCCGCGGAAGATGTGGATGTAGACGACGAGGAAGAACATCGCCGCGCCGTTGGCGTGCACGTAGCGCAGCAGCCAGCCGTGATTCACGTCGCGCATGATGCGCTCGACGCTGTCGAACGCGTGGTCGACATGCGGCGTGTAGTGCATGGCCAGCACGATGCCCGTCACCAGCATCACCACCAGGGTGATCGCGGCGAACGAGCCGAAGGTCCACCAGTAGTTCAGGTTCTTCGGAGTCGGGTAGGCGTTGAAGTGCGCGACCGAGCCGAAGATCGGCAGGCGGCTATCGACCCAGCGCATCCACCGGGGCTGGGGGGCGGTTTGCATCGCCATGGTTCTTGTCTCCGGGATTCTTGTGCCGGGTGAAGCGTCAGGCCGCGGCCTTCTTGGGCTTCTCGCCGACCACGATGCGCGTGTCGGTCACGAAGCGATAGTCCGGCACCGGCAGGTTCTTCGGCGCCGGCCCTTTGCGGATGCGGCCCGCGGTGTCGTAGTGCGAGCCGTGGCAGGGGCAGAACCAGCCGCCGAAATCGCCCTTCTTGTCGGTCGAGCTCTGGCCGAGCGGAATGCAGCCGAGATGCGTGCACACGCCCACCATGATCAGCCATTGCGGCTTGCCTTCCTGGTGGCGCGCCGCGTCGGGCTGCGGGTCCGGCATCGAGGCCTTGTCGTCCTTCACCGCCCGCGCGATCTCGTCTTTCGTGCGGTAGCGGATGAACACAGGCGAGCCGCGCCACTTCACCGTCACCGCCTGGCCTTCCTTCACCGCGGCGAGATCGACCTCGGTGGTGGAGGCGGCCTTCGTGTCCGCAGCCGGCGAGAGGCTGTCGATCAGCGGCCAGGCAAAGGCCGCGGCGCCGACGGCGCCCATGGCGCCGCCCAGCAAGTAAATGAAATCGCGACGCGTTTCGCCGCCGTGGCCGTGGGCTTCGGCTTCCGCCATTGTCTGGGGTCCCCGTTGAATTCCGCTGTGATGCCGATAGGAAAAACCGCGGCGAAAATGGCGCCCGCGGCACGCCCCGTACACTATTGTTCCGCATGCGGACGGCTAATGCGACACCGTGCCGCATAAATCCGAATGCTGTGAATGATTTGCAATGCGTCTCGCGCTGTTCGAACCCGATATTCCGCAGAACGCCGGCACGATCCTGAGGCTGGCCGCGTGCCTCGGCGCGGGCGTCGATCTCATCGAGCCGCTCGGCTTCGCGCTGACCGACGCCAGGCTCCGCCGCGCCGGGCTCGACTACTGGGAGCACGCGGTGCTGACGCGGCATGCGTCCTTCGCCGCTTTCGCGGCGGCGCGCCGGTCCGAGGGCGCACGGCTCATACTATTCACGACCCCCGCCGCCGTGGCTTACACCACGTTCGCGTTCCGCGCCTCGGACGTCTTGCTGTTCGGGCGCGAATCCTCCGGCGTCACCGACGAGGTCCGTGCGGCGGCCGATGCCGCGCTGTGCATTCCGCTGCTGGCCGGGCGGCGCTCGCTCAACGTGGCCGTGGCGGCGGCGATGGCGCTCGGCGAGGCCTTGCGCCAGACCGGCGGATTCCCGAAAACGGGCTGATGGCCGACACGCTCGAAGACCGGAAAGACCGCGCCCGGCGCTGGTTCGAGGACCTGCGCGATCGTATCTGCGCGGAATTCGAGCGGCTCGAGGACGAGCAGACGATGGCGCCCGCGCCGCAGGTGGCCGGTCTCGCGGCGGGCCGGTTCGTGCGCACGCCGTGGACGCGGCCCGATCCCTCCGGCGCCGACGGCGGGGGCGGGACGATGGCGGTGATGAAAGGCCGCGTGTTCGAGAAGGTGGGCGTCAACGTCTCGACCGTGCACGGCGAATTCGCCGAAGCGTTCCGCAAGGAGATCCCCGGCGCCGACAAGGATCCGCGCTTCTGGGCGAGCGGCATTTCGCTGGTCGCGCACATGCAGTCGCCGCGCGTGCCGGCCGTGCATATGAACACGCGCTTCGTCGTCACCACGAAGGCGTGGTTCGGCGGTGGCGCCGATCTCACGCCGATGACGCCGGTGGACGAAGACACGCGCGACTTCCACGCCGCGCTCGAATCCGCCTGCGCCGGTCACGCGGCGGATTCCCATTCGCGCTTCAAGGCATGGTGCGACGAGTATTTCTTCCTGAAGCACCGCAACGAGCCGCGCGGCGTCGGCGGCATCTTTTACGACTATCTCGAGAGCGACTGGGAGCGCGACTTCGCGTTCACGCGCGCGGTGGGCGAGGCGTTTCTCGGCGTCTATCCGCGCCTCGTGCGCCGCCACATGGCCGAGCCGTGGACGGCGGAGGAGCGCCAGCACCAGCTTCGCCGGCGCGGGCGCTACGTCGAGTTCAACCTGCTCTACGACCGCGGAACGCGCTTCGGCCTGATGACCGGCGGCAACGTCGAGGCCATCCTGATGTCGCTGCCGCCGCTGGCGGCGTGGCCCTAGCTCACGCCACCTTTTCCGACACGCCGGCGATCGCCGCTTTGGCCGCATCGGCGGCGCCGTCCGTCGTCGCGAGGTCGCCGAGCGAGACGATGCCGACGAGGCGCTTGTCGCGGTCCAGCACGGGCAGCCGGCGGACCTGCAACGTGCTCATGTTGCGCGCGAGGTCTTCGGTCGTCTCGTCCTCGAAGACGTATTTCACGTCGGCCGACATCACCTCGCCCACCTTGCACTGCTTCGGGTTCTTGCCGGCCGCCACCGCGCGCACGCAGATATCGCGGTCCGTGAGCATGCCGACGAGGTGATCCTTCTCGGCGACCGGGATGGCGCCGACATCCATCTCGGCCATCAGGCGCGCGGCCTCCTGCAGCGTCTGCTGCGGCGAGGCGAGCTGGACGTCGCGGCTCATGATCTCGGCGATCCGCATGGCGAGGGCTCCTTTGCTGGCGATAGCCGCGCCCGGCGCGGGCCCCGCGGGCGGCGATGCATCCGAAACGCCCCGGCGGCGGGGAAGGTTCCGGCCCGCCGCCCATGCGCGGCGGCGCCGAAGGTCCTTTGCAAAAATAAGGATTTGGCAACCGCTGCCATTGCAAAATCGCCTTTCGCCGGTGTAATTGCCGTGCGTCCACGGGGTTCCGCCGATGCGCGCTTTCCTATTGGCTCTCACCTGCGCTTTTGCGCTGGCCGCAGCGGCGATGGCGCCTTCGCGCGGCGACGCCGAGAGCGCGGCGCCGATCAAGGATTTCTTCGGCCAGTTCAAGGGCCAGGGCATCGCGAAAAACCGCGACAGCCTCGATTTCTACCGCTCGCTGCGCGATCTCGACACGATCATCGAGGCGTCCGGCGAGGGCTTCACGGTGAAGTGGACGACCGTGATCCGCGACGGCGACGTCGGCCGCAAGATCGACAATGCGATGACCTTCGCGCCCTCGGGCAAGCCCAACGTGTTCAAGGCCGTCGATTCGAGCGACCCGATCACGAAGGGCTACTACGCCTGGGCGCGCATCGAGGGCCGCACGCTCACGATCAACGTGCTCGAAGTGGGCGACGAGGGCGGCGGGCGCTGGCAGGTTTACGAGCGGCGGCTCACCGGCGACGGCATGGAACTCACGTTCCGCCGCCTCGACGCCACGGGCGCGTTGCGCATCGTCTCGGGCAAGCTGAAGCGCCAATAGCCCCATGCTGCTCCAGCTTGCGACCTGGCCCGAGGTCGAGACCTATCTCGCCGCGAGCCGCAGCGTCATCCTGCCGATCGGCTCCACCGAGCAGCACGGCCCTAACGGGATGATCGGCACCGACGCGCTCACCGCCGCCGCGATCGCGAACGGCGTGGGCGAGGCCACCGGCGGCCTGGTTGCGCCGCCGATCAATGTCGGCATGGCGCAGCACCACATGGCCTTCGCCGGCTCGATGACGCTCCGGCCCAGCACGCTCATCGCCGTCGTGCGCGATTGCGTCGTGTCGCTGGCGCGGCACGGCTTCGAGCGCTTCTTCTTCATCAACGGCCACGGCGGCAACATCGCCACCGTTACCGCCGCGTTCTCGGAGATCTATGCCGAGGCCTCGCTCGGCGCGCCCGGCAACCGCGCCGGCCTGAAATGCGTGCTGCGCAACTGGTGGGAGAACGCGCAGGTGAAGGGGCTGTCGAAAGAGCTGTTCGGCAATGCCGAGGGCGGCCACGCGACGCCGTCCGAAGTGTCGGTGACGTGGTTCTTGCACCCCGATGCGCAGAAGCCGATGACGCTCGATCCGCCGATCGCGCCCTATGGCAGCTTCGCCGACGCCGCGGATTACCGCCGCGCGTTCCCGGACGGCCGCATCGGCTCCAATCCCGGCCTCGCCTCCGTCGATGCCGGCAAGCGCATCTACCGCGCCGCCGTCGAAGCGCTGACCGCGGATTACCGGGCATTCTCCGCCTGACACGTCACGGACGGCCACGGACAACGCGTTTTGTCCGTGGATGTCCGCGCGCGCTCCACTTGACTCCAGCGCCTCTCCGTTATTTAATGATCTCGTTAAATAAGGCCCCGTCATGCCCGATGCCCTGAGCGCCACGTTCGCGGCGCTGTCCGATCCCACGCGCCGCGCGATCCTGGCGCGCCTCGCCGCCGGCGAGGCGACGGTCAACGAGTTGGCGGCGCCGTTCGACATCTCGCTGCCGGCGGTCTCGCGCCATCTGAAGGTGCTGGAGAAAGCGCACCTGATCACGCGCGAGCGCGAGGCGCAGTGGCGCCGCTGCCGGCTCGCCGCCGAGCCGCTCAAGGAGGCGGCGGAGTGGATGGAGCGCTATCGCGCATTCTGGGACTCGCGCTTCGATGCGCTCGAGAAATTCCTCGCCCGCGAGGCCGCGCCGCAAAAGGAGAAGAGCCATGCCGCAAGCCGCCGCCGCCCGCACCGCAAGTGAAGGCCAGGTGCTCCGCATGGAGCGCGAGTTCAAGGCGCCGCCCGAGCGCGTCTTCGCCGCGTTCACCGATCCCAAGCTGTTCGCGCAGTGGTGGGGGCCGGAGGGCATGGCGTGCCCGGTCTGCGAGATCGATCTGCGCGTCGGCGGCGCGTGGCGCACCTGCATGCGCGGCACGATGGGCGAGCACTGGGTGAGTGGCGTCTATCGCGAGATAGCACCACCGCGCCGCCTCGCCTTCACCTGGGCGTGGGAGGAAAATGGCGTGCGCGGCCACGAGACGGTGGTCGAGCTCGAGTTCCACCCGGCCGGCCGCAACACGCGCCTCGTCGTGAATCACCGCGGCTTCGAGAGCGTCGAGTCGCGCGACAATCACAGCCACGGCTGGGGCAGCGCCTTCAACTGTCTCGATCAGCACCTACAGGGAGGATGAATCATGGCCGATGTCGTCATCTACGGACCGTCCCCGAGCACCTATGTGCGCACGGCGCGCCTTGCCTGCGCGGAGAAGGGGATCGCGCACACGCTCGAGCCGCTCGATCTCGGCTCTGAAGCGCACGCGAAGCTGCATCCGTTCCGCAAGGTTCCGGCGATGCGCCACGGCGATTTCGTGCTGTTCGAGTCGGGTGCCATCGGCCGCTACGTCGATCGCGTGTTTCCCGGTCCCGCGCTGCAGCCCAAGGACGTCAAGGAGCTCGCGCGCATGGACCAGTGGATGAGCGCGATCTCCGACTACTGCTATCAGGCGATGATCCGCGAGATCGTCATCCAGCGCGTGCTCGTGCCGATGCGCGGCGGCAAGACCGACGAGGCGATGGTCAAGGCCGCGTGGCCCAAGGTCGAATACCAGCTCTCGGTGCTCGAGAACACGCTCGGCAAGCAGTCGTACCTCGCCGGGGGCGCGCTCTCGCTGGCCGATCTCACGCTCTCGCCCATCATCTTCTACGTGAAGATGCAGCCCGAGGGCGGGCCGCTGCTGGCGAAGCACAAGGGCGTCAGCGCGTGGTTCGACCGCATGGCCGCGCGCCCGAGCTTCGGCGCCACGATGCCGGAAATGCCGAAGGCGGCGTGAGCGGCGTGAACGTCCCCGTCGTCACCGCGCTTTACGCCAGCATTCTCGGCGTGCTTGGCTTCGTGCTCGCCGCGCGCGTCATCGCGGGCCGAGTCAAGCACGCCGTCGAAATCGGCGACGCCGGCAACGAAGACATGGTGCTGCGAATCCGCGCCTTCGGCAATTTCGTCGAATACGTGCCGCTCGTTCTGGTGCTGTCCGCGCTGGCCGAGAGCACGGGCACGCCGCGCTGGTCGGTGCACGCGATCGGCCTCGCGCTCCTCTGCGGCCGTGTGCTCCACGGCTGGGGCCTCAGCCGCACGCGAAGGTTCAATGCGCTGCGCTTCGCCGGCACCAATCTCACCTTCGCGGCACTGCTCGGAGCGGCGGCGGCGACGCTTTGGGCCGCGTTGAGCAAAGGCGCTTTGTAACGGCGGCACTGGCAATCGCGCGCGGCTTGGGCGACAATCGCGCCCGTCCCATGCGAATCCGCGCGCGATGACCGACATCACGATCTACGGCCCGGCCATGAGCACCTATGTGCGCACGGCGCGGCTCGCCGCGGCGGAGAAGGGCATCACGCACGCGATCGAGGAGGTCGATTGGGGCAGCGAGTCGCATCGCAAGCTGCATCCGTTCGCCAAGGTGCCGGCGATGCGCCACGGCGATTTCGTGCTCTACGAATCCGAGGCGATCTGCCGCTACATCGACCGCGCGTTTCCCGGCCCGGCGCTCCAGCCCGCGGAGGTTCACGCGCTCGCGCGCATGGATCAGTGGCTGAGCGCCGTACGGGACTACGTCTATCCGGTGATGGTCGAGGAGCTCATGTGGGAGCGCCTCGTGGTTCCGATGGAGGGCGGCCAGCCCGACGAGGCGAAGATCGCCGCCGCCGTCCCGAAGATGCGCGACCAGCTCGCGGTGTTCGAGCGCGCGCTCGCGGCCGACCCCTATCTCGCCGGCGAAGCGCCGAGCCTCGCCGATTGGATGCTGTTCCCGATCGTCGCCTATCTGCGCATCACGCCCGAAGGCGAGGCCGCGCTGCCCGCGGTGCCGCGGCTCGGCGCCTGGTTCGCGCGCATCGCGGCGCGCCCTTCGGCGCCGGCCACCGATCCGGCGCGCGGGTGAGGCCATGACGATGCCCGTCATCACCGCGCTCTACGCCGGCATCCTCGGCTTCGTGGGGCTCGTGCTCGCCTCGCGCGTCGTCCAGCACCGGCAGAAGCACCGCATCGCGCTCGGCGACAAGGGCAACGAAGACATGCAGCGCGCGATGCGCGTGTTCGGCAACTTCACCGAATACGTGCCGATGATCCTGCTGCTGATCGGCTTCGGCGAGATGCTCGGCGCGCACAAATGGCTGACGCACGGCCTCGGCGCCAGCCTCGTCGCGGGGCGCCTGTTCCACGCCTGGGGCCTTTCGAAGACCAGCGGCACGAGCCTCGGCCGCCTGCTCGGCGTCGTGCTCACCTGGCTCGCGCTGCTCATCGCCAGCGCGATGCTGATCTGGCTCGCGCTGGCGCAGATGGGCTTGGCGCGATAGAGCGCTTTTCAGAACGCCTTTCCATGTCGTCATCCCGACCGAAGCGGGCGCGCTCTTGCGCGACCGCGAAGTGGAGGGGTCGCGTGGCCGCTGCGCCGCGATGCCTCCACTGCGCGGGCCGAAGGCGGCCCGCTTCGGTCGGCATGACGGTACGGAAAAAGGTGCCGCGTTACCTCCCGCGCATGATGCGCGCGCGGGCCCAGGCGGAGAGGATTTCGGAGACCAGCACCAGCGCCACGATCGAAAGGATGATCGCGGCCACGCGCTCGTTGTCGAGCTGCTGCACGTGGCGCTGGAGATACCAGCCCATGCCGCCGGCGCCGAAGAAGCCCACGACGGTGGCCGCGCGGAACGCCACGTCCCAGGTGTAGATCGAAATGCCGGTCCAGGCGACGCGCACCTGCGGCAGCACGGCGAACACGAACACCTGCAAATGTCCGGCGCCGGTGGCGCGGATCGCCTCCACCTGGCCCTTGTCGATCGCCTCGATCTCCTCGGAGAAGAGTTTGCCGGCGAAGCCGAGGCAGAAGAGGGCGAGGGCGAGCGTGCCGGCCAGCATGCCGAAGCCCAATATGCTGACGAACAGGATCGTCCAGATCATCTCGTGCACGGCGCGGCAGCCCATGATGACGAGCCGCGCCCACGGATAGAGGAAGCGCCGGCTCGGCGTCATGTTGTAGGAGGCGAACCAGGCCAGCGGCGCCGCGAGCAGGATGCCGACGAGCGCGCCGAGATACGCCATCTGCATCGAATCGAGGATCGAGGCGAGATAGCGCGGCGTGGCCAGGAATTGCAGGTCGGGCGGGTAATATCGCTCGGCGAGCAGTGTGCCGAGCCGCGCGAACAGCTCGAGCAGTCGCTCGACGCGCACGTCGAGATAGACGAACGCGTAGCCGATGAAGACGAGCGCCGTGAGCAGCAGGAAGAAGCGGATCGGCGTTTCCGGATAGCGGTAGCGCGACCACTCGCGCATCGGCGGCGCCCCGTGCATCACGTCACGGCCTTGCGGACGTAGTGCGAGGCCACCTCGCCGATCACGATCAGCACGAGGATCGCGAGGATCACGGTGGTAACGCCGGGCCAGTTGAACATCACCATCTGGCGGTGGAACGTGAGGCCGAGTCCGCCGGCGCCGACGAGGCCCATGATCGCCGAGCGGCGGATGTTGATGTCCCACTCGAAGATGATCGTGCCGAGCACCACCGGCAGCACCTGGGGCATGATGCCGTAGCGCAGCACCTGGAGCTTCGTGCCGCCCACGGCCTTGATCGCCTCGATCGGCTTCGGATCGACGTTCTCGATCGCCTCGGCCGTGATCTTGGCGATGAAGCCGATCGAGCGCATCGCCAGCGCGAGGATGCCGGCGAGCGAGCCGAGGCCCACCGCCGAGACGAAGATCAGCGCCCACACGATCTCGTGGATCGAGCGCGACATCGTCATCAGGAAGCGGCCGAACGGATAGCCGATCCAGCGCGAGGGCGTGATGTTGAGGGCGCCCAGCCAGATCACCGGGATGCACAGGATGGCGCCCACCAGCGTGCCGATGCACGCCATCATGAAGGTTTCGAGCACCGGCTCCCAGAGCTGCGGGATCAGGTTGAAATCGACCGCGAGGAAGCGCGCGACCGATTTCATCACCGCGCCGAACGACCCCATGCGCTCCCAGTCGGTGTCGACGATCAGCACCGTGTGCGCGCTGGCGATCGCGAGCACCGCCACCAGCCCCGCGAGCGCCAGGCTGCGCCGGCGCTGGCGCGCGCGCCCGGCCTCGACGGCATCGATACGAAGCGCGAGGGCCGCGGCGTTCACAACACCTCCATCGCGTAGATCTCGTCGAGCTTCTGGCGGTCGAGCGCCGCGGTGGGCCCTTCGAAGATCTTGGCGCCGTCCTGGAGGCCGATGATCTTGGTCGCGAACTCGGTGGCGAGCTGCACGTCGTGGATGTTGCACAGCACCGGCACGTCGAACTCGCGCGCGATCCCGCGAATGAGGCCCATCACCTCGCGCGAGATCTTGGGGTCGAGGCTCGAGGTGGGCTCGTCCACGAGCAGCAGCTTCGGGTCCTGCATCAGCGCGCGCGCGATGCCGACGCGCTGGCGCTGGCCGCCCGAAAGCCGGTCGGCGCGCTTGTCGACGTGGTCGGAGAGGCCCACGCGGTCGAGGATCTCGAGCGCGCGGCGGATGTCGGATTTCGGGAACAGCTTGAACACGCTCGGAAGCGTGCCGACATAGCCGAGCCGGCCCGAAAGCACGTTGTCCATCACCGACATGCGGTTCACCAGGTTGAATTCCTGGAAGATCATGCCGATGTGGCGGCGCGCGCGCCGCAGGCGGCGCGACGTCATCGCCATCACGTCCTCGCCGTAGAGCATGATGCTCCCGCCGCGCGGCTCGACGAGGCGGTTGATGCAGCGGATCAAGGTCGATTTGCCGGCGCCGGAGGGGCCGATGATGGCCACGAATTCGTGCGCGTCCACGCTGAACGAGACGCCGCGCAGCACCTCGCGGCCGGTGCCGGCGTAGCGGACGCTCAGGTCGGAGACGTCGAGAATGGCCATGGCTCTACTGTTTGCCGGGGCGGAGCCGTCTGCCGCGTAGGGGCGCGCTGCGCGCGCCCCCGTTTCCGCGCGCGATGCGTCTCGTGGGCGGAGAGAGGGCGCGCGCAGCGCGCCCCTACGCGTCGATTGCCCGGACTCTACGCTAGTTCTTCTTCTGCTTCTCCTGCGCCTTCCGGAGATCGCGGATGATGTCGTAGTCCTTCGACTCCATCGCCACGAACTTGATCGAGTGCAGGTTCTTCAGGAACTTCTCCGCCGCCGGCTGCGTGTGGAGATTCAGGAACGTGGCCTTGATCTTGTCCTTGAGCTCGGGGCAGAGCTGCGCGCGGTAGGTGAACGGATCCTGCGGCACGAGGCGCGATTTCCACAGCACGACGAAATCCTCGGGTTTGGCGAGGCCGCGCTGGATCACATTGTCGAGCCGGTGCGTGGCGACGAAGGCCGCGTCGGCCTTGCCCTCGTGCACGGCGACGGCCGATTTGTCGTGGCTGCCGCTATACACCACCTTCGAGAAATAAGATTCGAGCTCGACGCCGCCGATCGTGCCGGCGAACTCCACGCGCGGCAGCAGGTTGCCGGAGGTGGAGGCGGGGTCGGCCAGCGCCACGACGGCGCCCTTGAGCGCCTTGATGTCGGTGAACTTGCTGCCCTTCTTCACGACGAGCACGGCGTGATAGCCGGGGCCTTCTTCCTGGAAGATGCCCTTGGCCTTCGCGTAGGTGGCGAACACCTCGATCGTCTTGCTCTTCTCGTTGCCGATCACGTAGGAGGCCGGACCGTGCACGGCGATGTCCACCCAGTTGCCGAGCATGGCCTCGATCACCGAGGCGTAGCTGGTCGGCATGTAGAACTCGATCTTCTTGCCGGTGTTCTTCGCGAGGATGTCGATCACCGGCTTGTAGATCGTCAGCTCCTGGATCGTCTCCTCGGTGGGGATGATCGAGAATCGCAGCACCTTCGGGTCTTCGCATTTCTGCTGCGCGAGGGCGGTGCCGGCGAGCGCCGTGGCGATTGCCGCCGCGGCCAATGTCGTCGCAATCTTCGTCATGGGGTCCTCCTCCTTGGGTTTCGCGTGCGCGTTCTTATGTCGTTGCCGTGACTCTCTGATGACGTTCACTCCGCCGCCTCGAACAGCGCGTCGCGCCGCCCGAGGAAGTTCTTGCCGCGCTCGCCGGCGAGCGCGTCGTCGATAAGGCGCTGCCATTCGCCGGAAGCGATGCCATGATCCTCGGCGCGCGTCGAGACGCCCAGCCGCGCGAGGAAATCGCTGAGGCGCGCAGGCGCCGCCACGAGGTCCGGACCGAAGATAGCTTGGAGCGCGGCGTCGCAGCCGGGATCGCAGCCGAGCGCGCTTTTCATCACCATCGGCAGGCTGAACGAGCAGGCGATGCCGTGCGGCACGCCGTGATTCAGCGTGAAGTGATAGGAGAGCGAGTGCGCGAGCGCCGTCTTCGTGTTGGAGAAGGCGAGTCCGGCGAGTGTGGCCGCGCGCATCATGCGGAGGCGCAGATCGGGGCTCGCGAGATCGTCCGCCAGCGCGGGCAGGGTCTCCAGCACCGTGCGCGCCGCATCCACGGCGAGCGCGGCCGAGACCGGATTGGCGTTCACGTTCCAGAGGCTTTCGAGCGCGTGCGAGAGCGCGTCGAGCCCGGCGGCGACCGTGACGCTGCGCGGCGTGCCGAGGGTCAGCAGCGGATCGATCAGCGCGCGCTCGGGATAGAGCGCGTCGTGCGTCAGCGAGTGCTTCCGGCGCGCGTCCTTGTCCCAGACGGTCGCCCAGCACGTCACCTCGCTGCCGGTGCCGGCCGTCGTCGGCACGGCGATGATTGGCAGCGGCACGAGGTTGCGCGCCGCGCCGTTCTCGAGATGCGCGCGCACGCGCGCAAAATCGCCGCCCGAGGCGGCCAGCACCTTCGCGGCGTCGAGCACCGAGCCGCCGCCGATGGCCACGACGAGCGCCGGCCGCACTGCGGCGGTGGCCAGCGCGCGGCACGATTCGGTCAGCGACTGGAAATCCGGATTGGGCGGCACGTTGCGGATCAGCACCGCCGGCTCGCCGGCGAGTGCCGCGGCGCGGCGCACGAGACCGTCGAAGGGCTGGGCGTCGGCATAGGTCACGAGCGCATAGGGCCGGCCGCGCACCGCGGCGCCAAGCTGCTCGAACGCGCCCGCGCCGAACGCGATCTCGACCGGATTGCGAAACCGCCACATGCCGATGGGGTCTCCTCCCGCGGGGAACGCTGGCATGGGCCGATGCATAACACCAATCGAAACGATTTCCGTGATCGATACGAAAAATCTATAGTGTCATGCCATGCGCTACAGCCAGCTCCGCGCATTCCACGCCGTGGCCACCGCCGGCGGCTTCACCGCCGCCGCCAAGGCGCGGCGCGTGAGCCAACCGACCTTGACGGCGCAGGTGCGCGGGCTCGAGCGCGAATTCGGCGTGGAACTGTTCGTCCGCCGCGGCCGCCGCATCGAACTCACCGAAGTGGGGCGCGGCCTTCTCGGCATCACGCGCCGCCTCGCCGACGACGAAGCCGAGGCGCAGACGTTCTTGAACGAGCGCCGCGAACTGAAATCGGGCCATCTCCGCGTCGGCGCGGTCGGGCCCTATCACGTCACCGACATGCTCGCGGCGTTCAACCGGCGCTATCCGGGCATCTACGTCTCGGTCACGATCGGCAATTCGCGCGACGTGGTGCGCGACCTCGTCGACTACCGCACCGAAGTGGCCGTGCTCGCGCACATCGATCCCGATCCGGCATTGCTGGCGATCGAATATCGCCGCCACCGCGTCGTGATCTTCGTGCATCCCGAGCATCCGTTCTGGAGCCGCCGCGCGATCCGCATCGCCGAGCTGGAGGGTCAGCCGCTGATCCAGCGCGAGCAGGGCTCGACGACGCGCCGCGCGCTCGAAGCCGCGCTCGAAAAGGCCGGCGTGCGGCCGCGCGTGGTCATGGAGATCGGCGGGCGCGAGGCGATCCGCTTCGCGGTGGCGCGCGGCATCGGCATCGGCGCGGTGTCCGAGGCCGAGTTCGTGCCCGATCCGCGCCTGCGCGCCGTGCCGGTGGCCGACGCCGAGATCTACACCTACGCCCACGTCGTCTGCCTGCGCGAGCGCCAGAACGCGCGCCTCGTCAGGGCGTTTCTCGATGTGGTGGCGGCGCTCGGCGCGCCGACGCACGGCGGCGTGCCCTCGCGCAGGTCCTTCCTTCGAGGCCGCCGCACGGGCGGCGGCACCTCAGGATGAGGCATTTTTG
>CAYZSG010000099.1:0-17758 GCA_964481045.1 uncultured Candidatus Odyssella sp.
GGCGACGGCGCCGTGATCGACTACGAGTTCAACACGGTCGACGTGCTGGTCTATGTCGACATGCGACACGTCACCGAGAAATACCGGCGCCACTACACGCGCCACATGCAGACGGAGGCGTGAGGGCGCGATGGTCTACAACGCGCCCATCCGCTCCTTCGTGCGCCTGACGCTCTACGTCTTCTGGATCTTCACGATGATCCCGCTTCAAGCCCTGGCGCTGTTGCTGCGATCGCGCCTGGCGGAAACCATCCCGCTCCTCGTGCACCGCGTGGTGAACCGCCTGATCGACGCCAAGGTGGAAGTGCGCGGCGAGCAGTGCCGCAGCGGCGCCGTGCTGTTCGTGTCCAACCACGCCTCCTACGCCGACATCTCGATCATCGGCGCGCACATCCGCGGCTCCTTCGTGGCCAAGGCCGAGGTGGCGAAATGGCCGCTGTTCGGCATCTGCGCGAAGCTCTCGCGCACCGTGTTCGTCGACCGCCGCGCGCGCTACGCGCGCCAGCAGGCCGAGGAGATGAAGCGCCGCTTCCAGAATGGCGACCGGCTCATCCTGTTCGCCGAGGGCACGAGCAGCGACGGCAACCGCGTCTTGCCGTTTCGCTCTTCGCTGTTCGCGACCGCGGAGATCGAGGTCGAAGGCAAGCCGGTCACGGTCCAGCCCGTGTCGCTCGCCTATACGCGCCTCGACGGCATTCCGATGGGCCGCCACCTGCGTCCGTTCTTCGCCTGGTATGGCGACATGGAGATGTTCTCGCATCTCTGGGGCATCGTCGGCGTCGGACGCGCCACGGTCGTGCTCGAATTCCACAAGCCGGTCTCGGTGCGCGATTTCGCGGACCGGAAAGCGCTGGCCGCGCATTGCCAGGCGGTGGTGGCGGCCGGCGTCTCGAGCGCCATCTCCGGCCGCCCGCAACCCGCGATCGTGCCGAATGGCGGGCCGGCCGGCGTCGCGCCGGCGCCCGACGCACAGCCGGCGTGACCCGTCGCGAAGTTGACGCAAAGCCTCCCTATATCCATCCTTGTACGGCGTTCGGTCGGAAGGGGCGTCTCGTCCCGGGCGCGTCTGGGGCAATTGTAAGGCATTGAAAAAGAAGCTTTTTATCAAGACCTATGGCTGCCAGATGAACGTCTACGATTCTGCCCGGATGGCAGACGTGCTGGCGCCGCACGGCTTTGCCCCGGTCGAAACGCCGGACGACGCCGATATGGTCATCCTCAATACTTGCCATATCCGCGAAAAGGCGGCCGAGAAGGTGTATTCGGAACTGGGGCGCCTGCGGCACATCCGCGAGCGCCGCGCCGCCGAGGGCCGCCAGACGGTGATTGCCGTGGCCGGCTGCGTGGCGCAGGCCGAGGGCGCTGAGATGCGCGCCCGCGCGCCGTTCGTCGATATCGTTCTGGGGCCGCAGACCTATCATCGCCTGCCCGAGATGGTGGCGCGCGCCGCGCGCGCGGTCGGCGTGGTGGAGACGGATTTCCCGGTCGAGGCGAAGTTCGACGAATTGCCGGAAGCGTCGGCGCCGCAGGGGCCGAGCGCGTTCCTCACCGTGCAGGAAGGCTGCGACAAGTTCTGCACGTTCTGCGTGGTGCCCTACACGCGCGGCGCCGAGTTCTCGCGCCCCGCCGCGCAGATCGTCGCCGAGGCGAAGAAGCTCGTGGCGCAGGGCTCGGTCGAGATCACGCTGCTCGGGCAGAACGTCAACGCCTATCGCGGCCCGGCGCCGGATGGCGGCACGTGGAGCCTCGCGCGCCTCATCCGCGCGCTCGCCGATATCCCCGGCCTCGCGCGCATCCGCTACACCACCTCGCATCCGCGCGACATGGACGCGGCGCTGATCGAAGCGCATCGCGACGTGCCGGCGCTGATGCCGTTCCTGCATCTGCCGGTTCAATCGGGCTCGGATCGCATTCTCGCGGCGATGAATCGCGGCCATTGCGCGGCCGATTATCTCGCGCTCGTCGAACGCCTGCGCGGCGCGCGGCCCGATCTGGCGCTCTCGTCGGATTTCATCGTCGGCTTCCCGGGCGAGACCGACGCCGATTTCGAAGAAACGCTCGCGCTGGCGCGAACGGTGAACTACGCGCAGGCCTTCTCGTTCAAATACAGCCCGCGGCCGGGAACGCCGGCGGCGCTGGCGGGGGAACAGGTGCCCGACGAGATCAAGACCGCGCGGCTTCATCGCCTGCAGGCGGAGTTGTGGGAGCAGCAGCGCCGCTTCAACGAAAGCAAAGTTGGCGCCGTCATGCCGGTTCTGCTCGACCGGCCGGGGCGCCATCCGGGCCAGCTCCTCGGCCGCAGCCCGTGGCTCCAGCCGGTGCATCTCGATGCGCCGGCGCGCGCGATGGGCCGCATCGTGGAGGCGCGCATCGGCGCGGCCACGACTACTTCGCTCGCGGGCCGGGCCCTCGTCAGGGAGGACGCCGCCGCGTGAGTGCGCTGCCCACCGCTGCCGGCGCCACCGCCCTCTCGCTCGAGTTCGAAGACAATGCGCTCGTGCGCCTGCTGTGCGGCGCGCACGACGAGCATTTGGCGCGAATCGAGAAGGCGCTCGATGTCGTCATCGTCGCCAAGGGTAACCGCTTTACGATCGCCGGCCCCGAAGACCGGCGCGAGGCGGCGCGCGTGGCGCTCTCGCAGCTCTACACGCGCCTGAAGCGCGGGCGCGAAATCGAGCGCGCGGACGTCGACGCCGAAATCCGCTTCGCGCAACAGCACGTCGCCGGCGCCGGCAATGGCGCGGCGGAGCGCCGCGGCCCCGGCGACCGGCAGAACGGGGATCGCCATAGCGACGACCTCGTGATCGGCACGCGCAAGCGCCAGATCGTCCCGCGCACGCCGAACCAGGCCAACTACATCCGTGCTCTCAAGAGTACCGAGCTCGTCGTGGCGCTCGGCCCCGCGGGCACCGGCAAGAGCTATCTCGCCGTAGCGATGGCGGTCACGATGCTGCAGGCGGGGCAGGTGGAGCGCATCATCCTCTCGCGGCCCGCGGTCGAGGCCGGCGAGCGGCTCGGATTCCTGCCCGGCGACATCAAGGAGAAGGTGGATCCATATCTCCGCCCGCTTTACGACGCGCTCTACGATCTGCTGCCCGGCGACCAGGTGACGAAGCGTCTCGAAGCCGGCGAGATCGAGGTGGCGCCGCTGGCCTTCATGCGCGGCCGCACGCTGGCCAATGCCTACATCATCGTCGACGAGGCGCAGAACACCACGCCGATGCAGATGAAAATGCTGCTGACCCGTATGGGCGAGAATTCGCGCATGGTCGTCACCGGCGACCTGACCCAGATCGATTTGCCGGCGGCGGTCACGTCGGGCCTGCGCGACGCGGTGGAAATCCTCGAAGGCATGCCGGGCGTCCACTTCATCCATTTCGGCCACGCCGACGTCGTGCGCCACGAGCTCGTGGCCCGCATCGCGCGCGCCTACGACGAGCGCGACGGCCGCCAGGCAGAGCTCAATCTACTTCCTGCGGCGCAGAAGAAACGCGGGCGGGCTTGATGCCGGGCGCCAAGGTCAGCGTGGCACTGCGTTGTGCCGCCTGGGCGGAGGCGTTGCCGCGCGGCTTCGCCGCCCGTGTCGTGAAGGCCGTGCTCGCGGACCGCAAGGTGGGCCTGCGCCGCCCGGCCGAGGTGAGCGTGGTGCTGGCCGACGATCCGTTCGTCCGCCGCCTCAACCGCGATCACCGCGGCAAGGACAAGCCAACGAACGTGCTCTCGTTCCCGCTCGACGTCGCACCCGCGCCAAAGGGGGCGCGACTGCTTTTGGGCGACGTCGTGCTCGCCCACCGCACGATCCGGCGCGAGGCGAAAGCCGAGGGCAAGCGCATCGCGAGCCATGCGGCGCACATGCTCGTGCACGGCACGCTGCATCTGCTCGGCTTCGATCACGAGCGCGCCAAGGCGGCGAGAGTCATGGAGGCGCACGAAGTCCGCATCCTGCGGCGTCTCGGTGTGCCGGATCCGTATCGCGCGCCATGAACGACGACCCCTCCCAACGCCCGCCGACCGCGGCGTCCGCGCGGCCCGAGCCGCCCGCCAAGGCCGAGAACGACGGCGCGGATGCTGCGCCGGCGTCCCGCAAGAAGCGGACGCCCGCCGGCCCGATCGCGCGGCTGCTGCGCAGCCTGAGGCGCGACCGCAAGAGCGACGAGCTGCGCGACACGCTCGAGGAGCTCATCGAAGCCGCCGACTTCAAGGGCGAGGAGCTGGCGCCCGACGAGCGCCGCCTGCTGCGCAACATCCTGCGCCTGCATTCGATCACCGCCGCCGACGTGATGGTGCCGCGCGCCGATATCCTCGCGGTCGAAATCGCGACTCCGCTCGCGCGCCTGATCGAGCTCGTGAAACAGCAGGGTCATTCGCGCTATCCGGTCTATCGCGGCACGCTCGACGAGATCGTCGGCATGGTCCACATCAAGGACCTCATCGCCCACTGGTCGCAGCGGCGCGGCTTCGCGATCGAAAAGGTGCTGCGGAAGGTTCTGTTCGCTGCGCCGTCGATGCGCGTGCTCGATCTCCTGAAGGAGATGCGCATCACGCGCCTCCATCTCGCGCTCGTCGTCGACGAATATGGCGGCGTCGACGGGCTCGTCACGATCGAGGATCTCGTCGAGGAGATCGTCGGCGAGATCGAGGACGAGCACGACGAGGAGGAGCCGCCGACGCTCGTCGAGGAAGGGCCCGGCATCGCGCTGGCCGACGCGCGCGTGAAGCTCGACGAGTTCGAGAAGCGGTTCGGCGCCTTCGTCGACGACGAGGAGCGCGCAGAGGTCGATACGCTCGGCGGGCTCGTCTTCTATCTCGCCAATCGCGTGCCTTCGCGCGGCGAACTGATCCGGCATCCGTCCGGCATCGAATTCGAGGTTGTCGATGCCGATCCGCGCCGCGTGCGGCTGCTGCGCGTGCGCCATCTGCCCACGGAGAGCCCGCCCCATGTCGGCGAGGATTGACGTGCTTTCCGCCGCCGGCGCGGCCGCGCCCGCGGCGGGCTTCGCCACCAGGATCGCGGGGCTGCGCGGTTGGCGGCGCCGCGGCGCGGCGCTGCTGCTGGGCGCGCTGGCGGCGGCCGCGCTGCCGCCCGTGCATGCGCTGCCGCTGCTGCTGATCGCCTTCCCGGGCCTGGTCCTGCTGCTCGGCGGCACGCGCACGGTCTGGAACGGATTCTGGGTCGGCTGGTGGTTCGGCTGCGGCTACTTCATCGGCGGCATCTATTGGCTGGCCTGGCCGTTCACGCTCGACATGGAGCGGTTCGGCTGGATGATCCCGTTCGCGGTCTTCGGCCTCAGCGCGCTGCAGGCGATCTTCGTCGGCGCCGCCGCCGCGCTCGCGCGTGCCACGCGCTTCCGGGGCGCCGCCGCGGTCGTGATGCTCGCCGCGAGCTGGGCCGCGCTCGAATTCGTGCGGGGCCAAGTCGGCAACGTCTTCGCCGGCTTCCCGTGGAACCTCATCGCGATCTCGTGGGCCGCCGTCGACGAGATGATGCAGCCGGCCGCGTTCGTCGGCGCCTACGGCCTCGGATTCTTCACCATCCTTATCGCCGCGATGCCGGCCGTGCTCGCCGCGCCGTCGATGAGCCGCGCGGCGCGCTTCGCGTGGCTCGGCGGCGCGCTCGTGCTGCTCGCGGCGCTGTGGCTCGGCGGCGCGCAGCGGCTCGCGGGCGCCGATAACGAGCCGGTGCCCGGCGTGCGCCTGCGCCTCGTGCAGGGGAACATCGAGCAGAGCCTCAAATGGGTGGAGGGCCGGCGCGAGCAAACGTTCGCCCACTACATCCGCCTCAGCGCTTCGCCGGGGTTCGACCGCATCACGCACGTCGTGTGGCCGGAAACCGCGATCGACTATCGTTTCGACACGGAAATTCCGCCGGCGCGCATCCAGGGCGAGCGTCTCGAGCAGATCGCGGCGATCATTCCGCCCAATGGCGCGCTGCTGCTCGGCGCCATCCGCGACAATGCGCGCCGCTACTACAACAGCTTCCACGTCGTCGCTCCGGGCGGCAGGCTCGTCGCGACCTACGACAAGCACGAGCTCGTGCCGTTCGGCGAGTTCGTGCCGATGCGCCCCGTGCTGCGGCGCCTGGGCGTCGAGAAGCTCGCGCATGGCGCCGGCGATTACACGGCCGGCCCCGGCCCCGCGACACTCGACGTGCCCGGCGCGCCCGGCGCGAGCCCGATGATCTGCTACGAAGCGATCTTTCCCGGGCGTACCGATTCGCGGCGCCGGCCCGGCTGGCTCGTGAACGTCACCAACGATGCGTGGTTCGGGTTCACCTCCGGCCCCTACCAGCATTTCGCGAGCGCGCGCTTGCGCGCGGTCGAAGAGGGCGTGCCGCTGGTGCGCGCCGCCAACACCGGCATCACCGCGGTCGTGGACGCGCATGGCCGCGTGCAGGCACGCATGGCGATCATGACGACGGGCGTGCTCGACGCGGCATTGCCGCGCGCCACGATTCTTCCCACTTTCTATGCACGGTTGGGAGATCGCGTTCTGCTTGTTCTCCTTTTGCTCGCATTGCTTGTCGCTGTCGGGGCCGATATGCGACACTTTGCGCTGCACAATCGCCGGTGAGTAAGCCTAGGAAATCGCACGAAACAGTCGGCGTCGGACACGGATAGTTCTATCAAGTGTTCAAATCTCGCTTGTAAAATCCGCGTAAAATATTAGAACATCGGTTCGACAGTACGGGGCTTGGTCCGGCAACCACCGGGTGGTACCGTTCCGAGACTGTCGGAGCAGCAGAAAAATTCGGGGGCCAGGGGAGCGGCAACTGGAACGTGTTGCCGCGCCAAACGTATTCAGTCGAATCAATCGAGTTCAACTCGAGGAAAGGTCGAGAAAGTCATGGCGATGAGAGGCAAAGCGAAGGGCCGGAGGGGCGCCACGCGAATCAAGCTGGTGCGCCCACGCCCCGTCGATGCGCATGTGGGCGCCCGCGTCCGCTTGCGGCGCACCATGCTGGGCATGAGCCAGGAGAAGCTGGCGCAAGCGCTCGGGCTCACGTTCCAGCAGGTCCAGAAATACGAGCGCGGCACCAACCGGGTCGGATCGAGCCGTCTCTACGAGCTCTCCAAGATCCTCGACGTGCCGATCCAGTTCTTCTTCGATGAAATGCCGGCCGAGATCGCGGCCACCGCGCGCGGCGGCAACGGCAGCGGCGGCTTCTCCGAGGCCGCGGCCGACTACCAGCCCGATACGCTCGCGAAGCGCGAGACGCTCGAGCTCGTGCGCGCCTACTACCGCATCAAGAGCCCGCGCGTGCGCAAGAAGGTGTTCGATCTCGCGAAGACGCTGGGCCGCGGCGAAGACGCCGACTGAGCCGCGCTTCCCACTTTAGCCCACTGCCAGCCGCGCCCCGGCCCAAACCGGGGCGCGCTGCATTTGGGCAATGGGCAGCGGATGCGCGCGCGCATGCGCCGCTTGCGGGGCCCGTAGCGCGCGACTATGGTCCCGCGCGCTCGCGCAGCCGAGCCATTCCAAGACAAGATGCACCAGGAGGATGAGACGACCGTGGCCAGGGGCAGCAACACTTATCTCTTCACCAGCGAATCCGTTTCCGAGGGACACCCGGACAAGGTCTGCGACCAGATCTCCGATGCGGTGCTCGACGCTTTCCTCACGAACGACGTGAAGATGGGCGTGGCGGATGATTCGCAGGCCAATTCGCGCGTCGCGTGCGAAACGCTCACCACGACGAACAAGATCGTCATCGCCGGCGAGGTGCGCGGCTCCGCGCCGCTCACGCACCGCTACGGATCGCACACGGTCGTCAACCGCGAATTCGTCGCCGAGGTCGCGCGTCAGGTGGTGAAGGATATCGGTTACGACCAGGACGGCTTCTCCTGGTCCGGCGCCGACGTCGAGGTGCTGCTGCACGCGCAGTCGCCGGATATCGCGATGGGCGTCAATGCCAAGAAGGCCAAGGGCAATGTCGGCGCTCAGGAAGGCGCCGGCGACCAGGGCCTGATGTTCGGCTTCGCCTGCACCGAAACGGAAGTGTACGAGAAGAATTCGTACATGCCGGCGCCGATCTATTTCGCGCACCGCATCCTTCGTGATCTCAAGGACGCGCGGCACAAGGGCGATCTCGCGGACCTGCTGCCCGATGCCAAGAGCCAGGTGACGGTGCTCTACGAAAACGGCAAGCCGGTGGGCTGCACGAAGGTCGTCGTCTCGACCCAGCACGCGGCGGCCACCAAGAAGGGCAAGCCCTACACGTCGGCGATGATCAAGGAGATGATCAAGTCGTATGTGGCGAAGTCGCTGCCGCAGGGATGGATGCCGAAGAAGGATTCGGATTTCCTCGTGAACCCCACCGGCCGGTTCGTGGTCGGCGGCCCCGACGGCGATTGCGGCCTCACCGGGCGCAAGATCATCGTCGACACCTATGGCGGCTACGCGCCGCACGGCGGCGGCGCCTTCTCGGGCAAGGATCCGACGAAGGTCGATCGCTCGGCCGCCTACGCGGCGCGCTATCTCGCGAAGAACGTCGTCGCCGCGGGCCTCGCCGAACGCTGCAAGATCCAGGTCGCCTATGCGATCGGCGTCGCCGATCCGATGTCGGTCTATGTCGACACCGAAGGCACGGCCAAGGTCGACGAGGCGAAGCTCCAGAAGCTGCTGCCGCAGATTTACAGCCTGCGCCCGACCGACATCCGCCGCAGCCTCTCGCTCAACAAGCCGATCTACCGGCGCACGGCCGCCTACGGCCATTTCGGGCGCCAGCCCGAGCGCGACGGCGGCTTCTCGTGGGAGCGCATCGATCTCGTGCCCGAACTGAAGCGGGCGTTTTCGTAACGGCGAAGGCGTCGTAGGGGCGGGATTCAAACCCGTCCCACGCCTCGCAAAACAGATTGCGGCTTGAGGGGCGGGTTTGAAACCCGCCCCTACGCATTTCCGGGATTTCGCCTATCGTCGCGCTGCCATGACGGAACCTGAATCCACGCGCTTCCGCCACTATGGCCGCCGGCTTGGCCGCAAATTGCGGCCGCAGCGCGCGGCGCTTCTCGAAACGCTGCTGCCGAAAATCCGGATCCCGCTCGAGGCGGGGAAGCCGCTCGATCCCTGGGCGCTGTTCGCGACGCGGCCGGCGCGGCTCTGGCTCGAGATCGGCTTCGGCGCCGGCGAGCACGCGGCCTGGCAGGCCGAGCACAATCCCGATGTCGGCCTGCTCGCGGCCGAGATTTTCGTGAACGGCGTGGCGTCGCTGGTGCGCCACGTGTCCGAGCGCAACCTCGCGAACATCCGCATCCATCCCGAGGATGCGCGGCCGCTGCTGGCGGCGTTACCCGATGCGTGCCTCGATCGCGTGTTCCTGCTGCATCCCGATCCGTGGCCGAAGGCGCGCCACGCCGAGCGCCGCTTCGTCGGCCCGGCGAACCTCGACGCGCTCGCGCGCGTGATGGCAGACGGCGCAGAGCTGCGCATCGCATCGGATCATCCGGTCTACAAGGTCTGGGCGCTCGAGCAGATGGCCAAGCGCCGCGACTTCGAGTGGCTCGCGCGCCGCGCCGAGGATTGGCGCATTCGGCCCGCCGATTGGCCCGAGACGCGTTATGAAAACAAAGCCAAAGGCGAAGGGCGCACCAGCCTCTATTTACGATATCGCCGACGCCCGCGCGATTGACCGCGCGCGTGCCGTGGCTAGGATCGCGCGCGCTCGGCCATCGGGGAGATCACGGATGAAACGCTTCGCCGTCATCGCGGCCATGCTCGCCGCCGCAGGCTCGGCCGGAGACGCGACCGCGCAAGTCGCGGATTGGAAGCTCTGCGGACCGGAAACGGCGGGTGACGGCGAGCGATCCATCGAGGCCTGCTCGCGCATCGTCGCGGCACCCGCGCTCAAGGTCGGCGATCGCGCCGCCGCCTACATCTATCGCGGCACGATTTTCCTGCGCCGCGGCGACACCGAGCGCGCGATCAGCGACTACGATGCGGCGCTCCAGCTCCGCCCGGGCGACGTGGTCGCTCTCAACCGGCGCGGCGAGGCGCGCAGCAACCGCGCCGAGTTCGTCAAGGCGCT
This sequence comes from uncultured Candidatus Odyssella sp., assembly GCA_964481045.1. Taxonomy (GTDB): domain Bacteria; phylum Pseudomonadota; class Alphaproteobacteria; order Bin65; family Bin65; genus SBBV01. The sequence continues at coordinate 10,022 of CAYZSG010000099.1, forward strand.
TTCCGACTACGACCAGGCCGTGCGGCTCAATCCGCGCTATCCGCTGGCGTTCCGCAACCGCGCGCGCATCCATTTCTATCGCGGCGATTTCGTCGCCGCCGCCGAGGATTTCCGCACGGCCGAGAGCATCGATCGCGGCAACAGCTATTCGCTGCTCTGGCGCTACATCTCAGATGCGCGCAGCGGCGTCGTCGACAGCGCCGGGCTCGCCTTCGGCTGGCCGCGCCTCCGCGATGGCTGGCCGAAACCGCTCGTCGCCTTCTACATCGACCGTATCGACGAGGCCGCGATGCTCGCCGCCGCCGCTGCCGGGCCCAATCGCGCGGAACAGGAATGCGAGGCGCGGTTCTTCCTTGGTCAGCGGCACATCATCGCCGGCGCCAAGGAGGCGGCGGTCGCCGCGCTGCGCCAGGCGCACGAATCCTGTCCGCGCCACATGGTCGAGTTTCACGCGGCCGGCGTGGAGCTGAAGCGGCTCGGCATGGCGACGCAATAGTCCCGAGAGGGATCAGTGCCGGTAGTTCGGCGCTTCCTCGTCGAGGAGGCGCTTCAGCGCCTCGAAATGCGCGGTCGCGCGCTCGCTGTCCACGCCCAGCATCTGCTCGGCCGTCTTGCGCACGACCTCGGCGTCGATGAGCTTGATTCCCTGTCCGGTCGACATCGCGAGCACCTGCATCATGCAGACGCGCTCGAGGTAATAGAGCCGGTCGTACGCCTCGTGCACGGTGGCGCCCGTTACGATGACGCCGTGATTGGCGAGGAACAGGATGCTGCGGTTGCCGATCAGCCGCGCGATGCGGTCGCCCTCCGATTCGTCGAAGGCGAGCCCGTTGTATTCCGGGTCGTAGGCGATCTGGTCGTGGAACATCAGCGCGTTCTGCGAGGCCGGCAATAGCCACGGCTTCTCGAGCATCGTCAGCGCGGTCGCATAGGGCGCGTGGCAGTGGAGGATGCAGCGCGCCTGCGGCACCGCGCGATGCACGCGCCAATGGATGTAATAGCCGGTGGGCTCAGGCGGCGAATCGCCTTCGATGAGGTTTCCGTCGGCGCCGACGAGCAGGAGCATCGAGGCCTTGAGCTCGCGCCAATGCCGCTTCTGCGGGTTGATCAGGAAGCGGTCGTTCGTGCCCGGCACCATGAAGCTGAAATGGTTGCCGATCGCCTCGCCAAAGCCGTGGCGGTCGCCCCAGCGCAATGCGGCGGCGAGGTCGATGCGCGCTTGGCGCAGGATGGCGGGGTCGGTCATCGGAAGTCTCCGGCGCGGCCGCTCATTGCATCGCCTTGGGCAGCCAGGTGGCGAGCGGCGGGTAAAGGATCATCACCGTGATCAGGACGGCGTGGCAGCCGATGTAGGGCAGCGCCGCCTTGCTCGCCTGCCAGAGCGTTGTGCCGGGCACCACGCCCATCATCACGAACAGCAACAGGCCGAACGGCGGCGTCGTGAAACCGATCTCGAGCGCCAGCAGGATGATAACGCCCCAGAGGATCATGTCGAAGCCGAGCGCCTTCGCGAGCGGCACGAACACCGGCAGCGTCAGCAGCATCATCGAGAGCTGATCCATGAAGCAGCCGAGCACCAGCAGGATGGCGATCATCATGATCAGCATCGCCGTGGGGCCGAGCTCGAAGCCCGTTGCCCATCTCACCATGCCGGCCGATGCGCCGGACTGCGCCATCAGCTGGCTGAACGTGGAGGAGGCCATGATCAGCAGGAAGCTCATCGCGCTGACGCGGAAGGCGTCCATCAGCGCGGCCTTGATCGCGTCCCAGCTCAGCGCCCTGTAGGCGATTGCCAGCAGCAAAGTGGCCAGGGCGCCGAACGCCGCCGATTCGGTCGGCGTCGCGATGCCGAGGATCATGAAACCGACGACGAAGAAGACGATGAAGCCCATCGGCAGAATGTTGATCGTCACCAGCGTCAGCTTGCCGAAGAACGGCATCTGCGGAACTTCGTATTGCGGTGCGGCGCTGGGATCGATCTTCGTCTGCGCGAAGATGAGGCCCATGTAGAGGAGGCCGAGCAGGATGCCCGGGAACACGCCCGCCAGAAGCAGCGCGCCGATGTCGATCTGCGCCAGCGAGCCGAGCAGAACAGCGAGGCCCGAGGGCGGAATGATGACGGCGAGCCCGCCCGCGCCGAGCACCGGGCCCAGCGCCATGTGCGGCTTGTACCCGCGCTTCAGCATTTCAGGCACCATCAGCGTGCCCATCATGCCGGTGTTGGCCATCGACGAGCCCGAGAGCGCGGCGAAGATCACGCCCGCGGTCACCGTCACGTAGGAGAGCCGGCCGGGAAGGCGCCCGAAGCAGATGTCGATCGCGTCGAGCACGCGCTTGGCGAGGCCCGAGCGGAAGAACAGCGTGCCCATGATGAGGAACAACGGCACCGGTGCCAGCGTGAAGCTCGTGATCGACGCGATGCCGTTCCTCAGCATCTGGTCGATGCCGGCTTCGGTGCGTCCGACGAAAACCGCGATGCCGACGATGTTGACGAGGAAGAACGAGAACGCGACCGGGATGCCGAGCACCATCAGGAAGCAGATGCCGCCGATGAACAGCAGCGCGGCCCAATACCATTCCATCGCGCTAGAACCCGTCCTTGTCCTGGGCCTTCACCTTGTAGAGCGTGTCGACGCCCACGAGGTAGCGGAGGAACTCGATCGCCGAAAAACCGAAGCCGAGCGGGAGCGTGATATCGAGGATCCAGCGCGGCATGTCGAAGGAACGGATCTCGAGGTCGTTGGACGCGATGCCCTGCGCCAGCAGCTTCGCGCCGTAATAGGCGAGCCCCGCCGAAAGTAGCGTGCAGACGAGATAGACGAAGCGCGCCAGAATCTGGTGGAGCGTCGGCCCCACGTTCGCGATCAGCGCCTCGACCAGAATGTGCCCCTTCTTGCGCACCATGTAGGGGGCGCCGAGCATCGTCGTGTAGAGCAGCACGTATTCGGTGAAGGAAACGGTGAAGTTCGGCGGCTGAAGGCCGAGATTGCGCACCGTCACGTCGTAGACGATGGCGGCGGCGATGAAGGCGAGCAGCGCGCAGCAGAGCGCCGCCATCGCGCGCGATGCGAGCCACGAGAGCGCGAAGAGCGGGCTCAACGCCCGGCCCAACGCGCCCTCGTTGCCGTTCATGGCTGGGCTATTCCGCCTTGTAGAACTTCGCGCGCAGCGCGTCGTAGTTCGTGGCGTCGCGCGACTTCAGGCGCGCCCACGGAATCTCGAACGCGGCGGCGAGGTACTTCTTGCGGCCTTCGCCCTTCAGCTCGATGACTTTCATACCTTCGGCTCGCAGTTTCTCGTCCTCGGCCTTCGTGATCTTCGCTTCTTCTTCGAACGAGATCTTCTCGTACTCGAGGCCGGCCTTGATCAGATAGGCCTGCGCGTCCGGCGTCAGCGACTTGAACTTGTCGTTGTTGATGATCAGCAGCAGGTCGGTCTGCATGAACTGCGGATCGACGCGGAATTTCGTGAATTTGTTCCAGCCGAGGTCGCGCAGATTGCTGATCACCCAGCCCGTGCCCTCGACCGTGCCGCGCTCGAGCGCGGTGTAGACGTCGGGCGCAGGGATGACGATCGCGCTGCCGCCGAGGCCGGTCACGAAGTCGCGCCAGGCCGGAGCCGAGCGGACCTTGAGACCTTTGAGGTCGAGATTGCCGTCGGCCTGCAGCTTGGGCTCCTTGATCAGGAAGATGTGGAACCCGAAGCCGCCCGAGGCATGGGCGAGCACCTTGCCGTTGAGCTTCTTGATGAAGATTCCGTCGAGCAGGTCCATCGCGCCGTTCGCGCGCCGTTCCGGCGGCGTCAGGTTGCTGCCGAAGATGGCGTCGCCCTCGGGCACCAGGTTGAGCCACAGGCCCGGCGGCCCGATCTGCATGTCGATGACGCCCGACTTCACGGCGTTGCCGAGCTGCGCCGGCGGCGTGACGTCAGGTCCGCCCGCGAAGTCGATCTTGATCGGCGACTTCGGGTCGGCGTTCACGCGATCGGCGAACATCTTCTGGAACGAAACCGAATAGCTCGCGGACTTCGGCACGAAGGACACGACCTTGAGCGTGGTCTGCTGGGCCGCGGCCACGGCCGGCAGGGCCAAGGCGGCGGCGGCAAGCGCCGCGGCAAGCGTTGGCGTTCTCAGCGAATTCAGTTTGGCGAACATGTAGGCTCCTCCTCCTCCATTCAGGATATCGTCGTTCGGGCAAGGGCAGGCGACGCGCGCCGCGCCGGCGGAGCGCCCGTCTTCCGGGCCGGCGGGTTGCGGCGTGCGGGTATTTTCGGCGGCGGATCGGGCAGGTGATGCCCGTTCCTGCGGCGCAGCCATGCCCGCGCGGTCGCATCGGCGCCCTCGCTCAGGTGCTTGCGCCAGATCTTCGCGGCGGCATGGCCGTCGCCGGCGCGGACGGCGCGGACGAACAGCTCGAAATTCCGGATGATGACGGCGCGCCAGTGCGGTTCGCGGAACGACGTGCGCAGGCAGCTCAGATAATCGTTGTAGAGCGCGATCGCGCGGCGCAGGCGGCGGTTGCGGACCATGCCCACGAGCGAGTCGCGAAAGCGGATGTTCGCCGCGATGAAGCGCTCCGCATCCGCCGCCGCATGCGCGGCTTTCTGCTCCCGCAGCGCCTGCGCGAGTTCGGCCACCTCGGCGGGCCGCGCCATCTCGGCGGCGCGCTGCACGGCATGAGGCTCCAGCAGCGAGCGGAGTTCGAGAACCTCGTTGATGTCGTCCTGGTCGAGCGACGGCACGACATAGCTGCGCCCCTCGCGGACCAGCAGGCCCTCGCGCGCCAGCGCCGCCAGCCCCTCGCGCACCGGCGTGCGCGACACCGCCAGGGCGGCAGCCACCTTGATTTCCGTCAGCCGGTCGCCGGGCTCCAGCTCGCCGAAGCTGATCTGGCGGCGCAGCGCGCGATAAACGCCGTCGCGCAGGCTCTCGGAACGGCCCGCTGCCGGGCCGCCATTGGCCTTGTCGTGGGGGATCGCCGAATTTCGCATGCCCGCGCTCGATCCTTGCGCATACAATTGTATACAGTATGGGCCGGGCAGCGGCGTGACAAGGCTCCGCTGTGTCCGGCGAGACTAGACACGCGATGATGCAAGAACAATGCTAGGCGCCGGGGATGGCCGCGTGCGGGGCATGCGGCCGGCGCGGAGGGAGAAGGGCACGCGATGACGGAAGGCGAAATCGCCGCGCTGGTGCAGGGCGACCGCGTGCACAGCCGGGTCTACACCGATCCCGCGATCTTCGCGTGGGAGCAGGAGCGGATCTTCCGCCGCGTCTGGCTCTATCTCTGCCACGAAAGCCAGATCCCGGCGGCGGGCGATTTCGTGCGCGCGCGGCTCGCCAGCGTGCCGGTGATCGCGGTGCGCCAGCCAGACGGCGGCATCAAGGCGCTCGTCAACCGCTGCGCCCATCGCGGGGCAGAGGTGTGCCAGCACGAAAACGGCCGCACCCAGCGCTTCCGCTGCCCCTATCACGGTTGGACCTATGCGGGCGACGGCCGGCTCGTCGGCCTGCCGCTGCGCGCGGGCTACCCCGCCGGCTTTTCGCTCGCCGAACACGGGCTCGAAACGGTGCCGCGCGTCGCGGCGTATCGCGGCTTCGTGTTCGCGTCGCTGGCCGCCGAAGGCCCGGGCCTCATGGAATATCTCGGGCCGATGGCTTCGGCGATCGACGACATGGTAGATCGCGCGCCGGACGGCGCGGTCGAAGCCGCCGGCGGCCTGCACCGCCACGCCTTTCCGGGGAACTGGAAATTGCAGATGGAGAATCTGCAGGACTATGCGCATCCCGCCTTCGCGCACGAATCCTCGAACGCCGCGGCGCGGCCCAACGAGCGCAACCGAGTCGAGCTCGACGAAGACGACATCATGGCCGCGAACAAGGGCGCCGACATGGCCTGGATGGAGCAGGCCGGAGTGGCGGCTTTCCCCGGCGGCCACAGCTATATCGGCGCTCTGCCGTTGCAGCAGCCGATGCCTGCGGAGGCCGAGCGCGCCTATCTCGCGGCGTTGAAGGCGCGGCATGGCGAGGCGCGCACGAACGAGATTCTCGCTGTGCAGCGCCATGTCGCGATCGTTTACCCCACGCTCGCGTTCCAATCCGCGCTCCAGCAGATCAAGCTGATCGTGCCGGTGCGTGTCGATTACACCGAGGTCTACGTCTACTGTTTCAAGCTGAAGGGCGCGCCGCCGGAATACCATCGTGCCGCCGTCACCTTCGTGAACGCGGCCAATGCGCCGGCTTCGCTGATCCTCACCGACGATCTCGAAATCTACGGGCGCGCGCAGCAGGCGATGACCGCCGCGCCGGGCTGGCTGCGCTTCGCCTCCGGCGCCGGCCGCGACGCGGCCGACAATCGCGGCGGCATGAAGGGGCCGGGCTACAGCGAGCTGGCCATGCGCAACCAGTTCGCCACCTGGGGCGAATACATGGCCGGCCGGATGCCGCGCGCCGCATGAGCGAGGGAGCGAACGTGGCCGCGGTCGCGGCTTTTCTCCATCGCGAGGCGCGCCTGCTCGACGAGCGGCGCTTCGAAGAATGGCATGCGCTGTTCGCGCCCGATGGCGTCTATTGGGCACCGGCGCGCGAGGGGCAGACGGACCCGCTGCACGAGGTTTCGATCTTCTACGACGACCCGGTGATGATGGCCGCGCGTATCCGCCGCCTGCGCCACCCGCGCATGCATGCCGAAATCCCGCCGAGCCGTGCCGTGCGCAGCGTGACCAACATCGAGGTGTTGCCGCCCGGGCCGGACGGCCTCGTCGAGGCCCGCTCGGTGCTGCTGATGACGGAATTTCGAGGCGGCGCGCAGACCGCCTATCACGGGCGCGTGGCCTGGCGCCTCATCCCGGCCGCCGGAGGCGATTTTCTCATTCGTTTGAAGCGGGTAGATCTGGTGAACGCAGAGGGCATGCACCGGGGCATGACGGTGCCGTTCTAGGCCCTCCGGGAGGTCAATTCGCCCCGTTTCCAGCCCCCTTTCGCCTTGCGAATCGGTTCTCAAAGGCTATATTTTCCCCAACAACAACATCCCGCTGATCGCCGGGGTAAGCCCGGCGCGGAAGGGTGGGCCAGAGGCCCATCCTTTTTTGTTTGCCGAAACGGTTTGTTCGACCGAAACGGCCCGGCCGGGTGTTTTTCGCACGCACGGAGCTAGATGAACGCACTCGCGGACCGCATTGCCGCCCTGATCGAGCCCAGCCTCACGGCCATGGGCTACGATCTCGTGCGCGTGCAGATCGACGGCAAGCGCCAGCTCCGCCTGCAGATCATGGCCGAGCGCAGCGACGGCTCGGGCATGGGAGTCGAGGATTGCGCCGCGATCAGCCGCCACGTCTCGGCGCTGCTCGAGGTGGAAGACCCGATCGACGGCGCCTACACGCTCGAGGTCAGCTCGCCCGGCATCGACCGGCCGCTGGTCAAAGCGGCCGATTACTCGCGCTTCGCCGGCCATGTCGCCAAGGTCGAGCTGAAATACGCGCGTGAGAATCGCCGCCGCTTCACCGGCACGATCAAGGGCCTCGAGGGCGAGGCCGTGGTTCTCGACACCGAGGAAGGTTCCGTTTCGCTCCCGCTGGCCGAAATCGAGCGTGCCAAGCTGGTGCTCACCGATGCGCTCCTGAAGAGCGCGAAACCGCTCAACGCCTAACGACGAAAAGCAAGGATCATGTCCGCAGTCGCCGCTCATCCCCGTCCCGAACTCCTGCAAGTTGCCGACGCCGTCGCCCGCGAGAAGGGCA
>CAYZSG010000100.1:0-17633 GCA_964481045.1 uncultured Candidatus Odyssella sp.
GCCGTTCCGCCGTCGCGTCCGCCCGCCAACGCGGCTCCGCCCGCGCAGCGCAGCGCGCCGCCGTCCTTCTCGCGGCCCCCAAGCCCGCCGCCGCGCGTCGTACCATCGGCGCCGCCCACGCCGCGCGCGCCGCCGCCGGCGCCCAAGCCGCAGCCTTCCGCGTCGCCGAGAAAGCGCGACGAGGACAGGAAGGGGCGCTGACGCTGTTCCGGGCGCGCGTGAACGAAGCCTCGCCACAGCATCGGCGTTTCCATCCGAAGCGAGTTTGCTCTAGTTTCCGCGCGCCATGGCCGGCGCCGAAATCGACAAGCTCATCCAACTGCTCGCGAAGCTGCCGGGCCTGGGCCCGCGCTCGGCGCGGCGCGCGGCGCTGCACCTGATCCGCCGCAAGGAAAGCCTGATGGAGCCGCTGGCGCGCGCGCTCGCCGAGGCCGCGGCCACGATCCGCATCTGCTCGGTCTGCGGCAACATCGACACGCGGGATCCCTGCGCGATCTGCGCCGATCCGCGCCGCGACGCGGCCACGATCTGCGTCGTCGAGCAGGTGGCCGATCTCTGGGCGCTCGAGCGCACCCTCCAATTCAAAGGGCGCTATCACGTGCTGGGCGGCACGCTCTCGGCGCTCGACGGCGTCGGGCCGGACGATCTGCGCATTCCCGAACTCGTCGCGCGCGCGAAGCGCGAAGGCGTTTCGGAGGTGATCCTCGCCGCCAACGCCACGGTGGAGGGCCAGACCACGGCGCACTACATCGCCGAAAGCCTCGCGGATAGCGGCATCGCCGTCACCGGCCTCGCCCACGGCGTCCCGGTCGGCGGCGAGCTCGACTATCTCGACGACGGCACGCTGCTCGCGGCCCTCAAGGCGCGGCGGAAGGTGTGACGGTGGCGAGAGCCTTGCGCGCGAGCGGACGGCCGCGCGTCGGCCTCGCGCTCGGCAGCGGATCGGCGCGCGGCTTGGCCCATATCGGCGTGCTGCGCGCGCTCGACGAGGCCGGCATTCCGGTCCATTGCATTGCCGGCACGAGCATCGGCGCGCTGGTGGGCGCGGTTTACGCCTCGGGCAAGCTCGATCAACTCGAAACCGCCATGCGCGATCTCGATTGGAAGGCCGTCGCCACCTTTCTCGACGTGGTGTTTCCGCGCTCCGGCCTAATCGACGGCAAACGCATCGCGGAATTCGTGCGCCGGCACGCCCATTCCGAGTCAGTCGAAAACCTGCCGGTTCCGTTCCGTGCCGTGGCGACCGATCTCGCGACGGGCGACGAGGTCGTGCTCGCCGCAGGCGATCTCGTCGAGGCGGTGAGGGCCAGTATCGCGGTGCCGGGGATTCTGACGCCGGTGCGCTGGAAGGGGCGCATCCTCGCCGACGGCGCGCTCACCAATCCCGTGCCGGTCAGCGTCGCGCGCGCCATGGGCGCCGACATTGTGATCGCCGTCGATCTCAATCACGGCATCGTCGCCGCCAAGAATTTCAAGTCGCGGCGTGGCTCCTCCCCGCGCAAGACGGTGGCGCCGGCGCGCCTCGGCGGCGGCCCCTATGCTCAAGCCGCCGGCTGGATCCGCCGCGAATTGCGCGGCGTCGCTGGCGCGATCCCCGCGATGCGCGCGTGGTTCGGCGGCGACCCGCTGCCGAACGTGTTCGAGGTGCTGCTCGCCGCGATCAACATCATGGAAACGCGCATCACCGAGAGCCGCCTGGCCATCGATCGCCCCGACGTGCTTGTCCGGCCGCCGTTGGGCGGCATGAGTCTCATGGATTTCGACCGCGCCGGCGAGGCGATCGCGACCGGCTACGCGGCGATGCAGGCGGCGCTCAAGCCGCTCGAGGCGCTGCAGATGGCACGACCGAGGGTATGAATCCGCCTGCCGGCCCGCGCACACGCTTGTCTACATATCTCCGAATTGGGTGAGGATTCACGCCGGCCGGGGTTGAACATCCGGTATCGCGACCTTACATTGAAATTTCTGCGGCGCGCACTCCAATCGGTTGTCTGCCCGCCGCGGTATTCTCCAAATTCACACAAGAACAAGCAGGGCTCATGTCATGCGATTGAACATCATTGCGAAACTGGCTTTGGCGGCATTGCTGCTCGGCGGCGCCGGGACACTCTCGGCCTGCAACACGATCGGCGGCGTGGGCGAGGATGTCAGCGCGGTCGGCAAGGGCGTGACGAAGGGCGCGGACACGACCCAGAAGAAAATGTAACGGCTGATCCCGTTGGGCCTCCGAACCAGCCGTCACTCCGGGCGCGGCGCTGCCTTGCGCCGCCAACCCGGCGCGACGGCGGTCCTTTCTCGAAGTCGAAACCCAGGCGGTACTCCATGAGATCGAACGCAACCCGCGCCCGGTTCACGCGCGAGCTCATCAAGGATCGGGTGCGCGCCCCGGTCGACCACGGCGATGGCAAATTGGCGGTCGTGATCGTGTTCGCGGCGGCGATCGGTATCGTCCCGCTGGCCCATGCGCTCGATGCGACATTGGGGATCGGATGGCTCGGCTCGGCCTTCGGTGCCTTGGCCATCGGCGCAATTCTCGCCGCGGGCGCATGCACGCTGGTCCGGCGATAGCGCAAGAGCGGCCTCGGCGCGCTTCTTAACCCTCCCGCACGACGCGCCCCACCGGCGCCACGCTTTTCCGCACGTGTGCCGCTTGCGCGCCACGATTGCGGGGTCCATTCCGGCGCAGGATTCGCCTGCAACCCGAGGACCATCCCCATGCCCCATGCCGTTCCGGCCGCCCTTTCGCGGCGCACGATGATCGTCGGCCTCCTCGCGAGCACCGCGCTCGTCCATCCCGCGCTCGCCCAGCAGATCGCCGAGAAGCGCGTGACCTTGTCGGAGCAGACGGCCGTGGCGGTCGCGATCTACAACGACGATCTCGCGCTGGTGCGCGATTCGCGCCGGCTTACGCTCGATCAGGGCCGCAACCGGCTGGCACTCGTCGACGTGAGCGCGCAGCTTCGCGCGCAGACGGCGCTGCTGTCGGCCACCGACGGCACGCAGCTCCGCACGCTCGAGCAGAACCTCGAATTCGATCTGCTCACGCCACAGAAGCTGCTCGAGAAGTCGGTCGGCAAGGAAGTGACGATCGTCAAGACGCACCCGCAGACCGGCGAGGAGACGCGCCTGCGCGCGCTCGTGCTCAGCACGGCCTCGGGCGTGGTGCTCAAGATCGGCAACGAAATTCACACCTCGGCACCGGGTCGCATCGTGTTCGACAGCGTTCCGCCGAACCTCCGCGACCGGCCGACGCTCACGATCGATCTCGAGGCGAACCGCGCCGGCACGGTGGCGGCCGAGCTCACCTATCTCACCTCGGGCCTGTCCTGGAACGCCGATTACGTCGCCCAGCTCAACGACAAGGAAGACAAGCTGGATCTCAACGGCTGGGTGACGCTCGTCAACCGCAGCGGCACGACCTATCGCGACGCGAAACTGCAGCTCGTCGCCGGCGATCCCAACCGCGTGCGCGCCGGCATGGAGCGCTCGCGCGACGAGGCGCGGCCCGCGCCGGCGCCGAAATCCGCGATGCGCACCGAGGCGGTGTTCGACTATCACCTCTACGAGCTCGAGCGGCCCACCACGATCGCCGAGAACCAGCAGAAGCAGGTGGCGCTGCTTTCGGCCGGCGAAGTCGCGGTCGAGAAGCAGTATCTGCTCACGAGCTACGGGCAGTACTACCGCAGCCGCTACACCGTGCCCGGCACGGTCAAGGCCGAGGTGTGGCTGCACTTCGCGAACGACAAGAAATCCAATCTCGGCCTCCCGCTGCCGCGCGGCGTCATCCGCGTCTACAAGCGCGACAGCTCCGGCAAGGCGATTTTCGTCGGCGAGGACCAGATCAACCACACCGCCGAGGGCGAGCGCGTGCGCTTGAAGGTCGGCCAGGCCTTCGACGTCTCCGGCATCCGCACGCAGACCGATTTCCGCAGCGAGGTGAGCTGGCAGATCTACGAGAGCGCCTACAAGATCGAGCTCAACAACGCGAAGGCCGATCCGGTCGTGGTCACGATCCTCGAGACGATCCCCGGCGACTGGACGATGCTCAACGAAAGCCTGCGCCACACGAAGGTGACGTCGAGCCTCGTCGAATGGAAGGTGCCGGTGCCGGCCAAGGGCAAGGCCGAGCTGGCGTTCCGCGTGCGCGTGAAGTTCTGAGCCTCGTCCGTGCCTACTCCATTGCGGACGCGGTGGCCGGCGCGCTGCCGCTTCGCTTGGACGGACTGAGCAGCAGCAGCAGCGGAATCACGGCGAAGCAGACGAGCATCATCAGCTTGAAGTCGTTGACGTAGGCGATCATCGCCGCTTGCTGGTTCACCGCGGCATCGAGCGCGGCGAGGCCGCGCACCGAATCGAGCGGCCAGAACTGCTGCACGCCCGGCGCCTGCAGCAGCGGATTGAAGCGGGTGACGTTCGTGCCCAGCTCGGCGTGGTTGACCTGGATGTTCTGGCTCAGCAGCGCGACCGCGGCCGAGATGCCCACGCTGCCGCCGATGTTGCGCAGCAGGCTGAAGATGCCGCTGCCCTCGGCGCGCAGCGACGGCGCGAGCGTGGAGAACGCGGCGGCGCTGAGCGGCACGTAGAGAAAGCCCATGCCCGCGCCCTGGATGAAGCCAGAGATGACGACCGGCCACTTGTCCATCTGTGTCGAGAACTCGGTCATCATGCCGAGCGAGAGGCCGATCATCAGCAGGCCGAGGCTCAGGATGATGCGGATGTCGATGCGGCCGATGAGGCGCCCGGCGATGATCATGAAGATCATCGTGGTGATGCCGCGCGGCGCCATCAGGATGCCGATGTCGACCACCGGATAGTTCAGCATCGCCAGCATCGGCGGCAGCAGCGCCAGGGTGGCGTACATGATGCCGCTGGCGAGGAACATCAGCACGATGCCGGCGACGAAATTGCGGTCCCTGAACAGCGCGAGATCGACGAAGGGCCGCTTGGCGCTAAGGCTGTGCACGAGGAAAACCCACAGCCCGATCACCGCGACGGCGGATTCGATCACGATCTCGGTCGAGCTCCACCAATCCTTCTGCTCGCCGCGGTCGAGCATCATCTGGAGCGCGCCGATCGCGAGCGAGAGGAACGCGAAGCCGAACAGATCGAACGGGCGGTCCTTGTCCGCCTTGCTTTCCTTGACGAACAGCATGATGCCGGCGAGCGCCAGGATGCCCACGGGCAGGTTGATGTAGAACACCCAGCGCCAGCTGTAGTGCTCGGTGATCCAGCCGCCGATCGTCGGGCCCAGGATCGGCCCCACCATGATGCCGGCGCCCCAGATCGCCATCGCCTGGCCGTGCTTCTCGCGCGGGTTGATGTCGAGCAGCACGGCCTGCGAGAGCGGCACCAGCGCCGCGCCGAAGATGCCCTGCAGCAGACGATAGAGCACGATCTGCTCGAGGCTCGCCGCGGCGCCGCACAGCATCGAGGCCAGCGTGAACCCGGCGACCGAAACCAGGAACACGCGCTTGATGCCGAACCGGCCGGCGAGCCATCCGGTCAGCGGCGTCATGATCGCCGCCGCCACGATGTAGGAGGTCAGCACCCACGCGATCTGGTCCTGCGAGGCGGAAAGGCTGCCCTGCATGTGGGGCAGCGCCACGTTGGCGATCGTGGTGTCGATCGCCTGCATGATCGTGGCGAGCATGATCGAGGCAGTGATCAGCCCGCGATTCGGCACCGGCTTGAATTCGGCGGATGCGGGCATGGCGGCCGCGGCCCTAGCGCGCGCCGCCCGCGATGGCGTTCTCGATCAATGTCAGCGCCGGCCGGCGATACCGGGTATCCACCTCCACCGTCACGCTCATGCCGGCCCGCAGCGGGCGCGCGGGATCGGCGTGATCGATGGCGATGCGCACCGGCAGGCGCTGCGTCACCTTCACCCAATTCCCGGTGGCGTTCTGCGGCGGCAGGATCGAGAACTCGGAGCCGGTGGCCGCACCGATGCTCTCGATGTGCCCGGTCAGCGTCACGCCCGGATAGGTGTCGATCGTCACCGTCGCGGCATGGCCCACCGCCATGTGCGTGAGCTCGGTCTCCTTGAAATTCGCCTCGATCCACACGCGCGTCGAGACGAGGGCGAACGCCGCGGTGCCCACGTTGAGATACTGCCCCACCTGCAGGCTCTCGACGCGGCTGACGATGCCGTCGAGCGGCGCGCGAACCGCCACGCGCTCGAGATCGAGCCGCGCCTGGTCCACTTGCGCCTGCGCCTGCATCACGAGCGGGTGCTTTTCGGTCGCGATGTCCGCGTTGCCGCCGAGGCTGGCGAGAATGCCGGCGATCTGCTGCTCGATCGCGGCCACGGCCTGCCACGCGGTCTGCACCGCCTGGCGCGCCTGGTCGAACTGCGCCTCGGAGACGGTCTTGTTGCCGACGAGGGCGCGGCTGCGCTCGAACTGCCGTCCCTGGAAATCGAGCGTGTCCTTGGCGGCCTGCAGCTCGGAGCGTTTCTGGCGATAGGAGGCGCGCAATTGCTCGATTTGAAGCCGAATCTGCGCGAGGTTCGCCTCGGCGCGCTCGAGCGCGTAGCGGTAGGTGCGGTCGTCGATGCGGAACAGTACGTCACCCTGGCGCACGCGCTGGCTGTCTTTCACCGCGATCTCGGTCACGCGGCCGGCGACATCGGCGGAAACCGTCACCATGCCCGCCTTCACATAGGCATCGTCGGTGGAAACGTAGCGCCCGCCGGTCAGATAGGCGTAGCCGCCGGCCAGCACGATCAGCAGCGGGACGCCCCACATGATGATCCGGCGCGGGCCGCGCCGGCGCAGCACGGCGCGCCAGCCTCCGCGCGCAGCGACGGGCGCCGCCATTGCCGGGGGCGCCGGGCGCGGCGTTACCGCGGGCGCGCTTTCGTCGCGAAGCGACGTCTCCCCCTGGCGATCCATCGCCTCAGCTCCCGGTCATCGCCAGGCCGGGCGCGGCGTCGTTGGCCGGCTCGCCGAGATTGCGGCGCGCATGCGCGAGCATCGCCATCAGCCTCTTGCGCTCGGCGCGGCCGAGGCCCGCCAGCGCCTCTTCGTAGATGCCGCTGGCGATCGCGCGCATGTGCTCGATCACCGGCCGGGCTTTCGGCGCGAGAAACAGGCGGCGCGCGCGGCGATCCGCGGGATCGGGCCGCCGCTCGACCCAGCCGGCCGCTTCCATGCGGTCGACGAGGCGGGCGGCCGAGATCGGCTCCACCTCGAGCAGTTCGGCGAGGCCCACCTGGTTGATGCCCTCGTGCCGCGAAAGCTTGGCCAGCAGGTAATACTGCGCGCGGGTCAGGTTCAGCCCTTTCGCGCGCTGGTCGAAGCGCTTGCGGATCAGGCGCGAAACGTCGTTGAGCAGCGAGCCGAGGCTGAAATTGGCGTCGAGGTTGTCCATGACGCCGGATATAATAAGCTAGCTTATTATAAGCTATGCTAAGTTATCGGCCGTCCTCCGCGCGGCGCGCATATGCGCGGCCTATTCCCCCGCCTGCGGGCCCTTGACCCAGCCGCGCGCGGTGGCGGGGCGGGCGGCATCGAGCGGGGCGGCGGGCTCTTCCTCGCCCAGATCCATCGTCGTGATCCGCTCGGCGCGGCGCGTCACCTTGCGGGCCGAGGTCTGGATGTCCTCGATGTCCTTGCTCGTCTGGCGGAAGTGGATCGCCAGCTTCTCCACGCGCTCGTCGAGCCGGCCCATGTCTTCCATCAGCACGTGCAGTTCTTTCTGCAAGAGCCCGGCCTGCTCGCGGATGCGCACGTCGCGGAAGATCGCGCGGATCGTGTTGAGCGTGGCCCAGAGCGTCGTCGGCGAGACGATGAACACGCGCTCGCGGAAGCTCTGCTCGATCACGTTGGCATAACGCGCGTGCAGCTCGGCGTAGATCGCCTCGCTCGGCAGGAACATGAGCGCGGCGTCGCCGGTCTGCCCGGGCACGATGTATTTGCTCGCGATCGCGCGCACATGCTTCAGCACGTCGGCCGAGAAATCGCGTGCGGCCTGGATGCGCTCGGCGTCGCTCGAGGCACCGGTGAGGCGCTGATAGGATTCGAGCGGGAACTTCGCGTCGATCGCCAGCGGGCCCGGCGGATTGGGCAGGCGGATCACGCAATCGGCGCGCAGGCCCTCGCCGATCGAGGCCTGGAACTCATAGGCGTCGGGCGGCAGCACGGCCTCGACGAGGTCGCGGAGCTGCATTTCGCCGAACGCGCCGCGCGCCTGCTTGTTGGAGAGGATGTCTTGCAGACCCACCATCTGCGACGAGAGCGCGGTGATGTTGCGCTGCGCCTCGTCGACGACGGCGAGCCGCTCGCGCAGGCTGGTCAGCGTCTCCTTGGTCTGGTTGGCGGCGTTGTCGACCGACAGGCTCACGCGCATCGAGATGCGGTCGAGCTGCTCCTGCAGCGCGCGCTCCTGGTCGATCATGCGCTGCCCGATCAGCGCCTGACCGGCCGCGGCGCTTTCGCCAAGCTGCATGAGCCGCGCGCCGAGCTCCGCGCGCGCTCGCTCTTGCCGCAGCGCGAGGATCACGAACAGCACGAGGACGACGACGAGCGCGCCGCCCACGACATAGAGCACCGGCATCAATGCGTCGGAAGGCATGGGTCGCCTCCTTGCCCTCTTGTTCGCCGCCGGGAACCGCCGGCGGAGGGTCAACATAGCACCGGCGGCCGCCCGGGTCATCGCTCGCGGCCGCGTGCCGCGCTTGCTTGACCGCGCGGCGGCGCCACACTAACTAGCTGACCAGGATTGAAATTTCCCTAGTCTTGGTGCCATGGCCCTGCTGCCGATCCTGACCGCGCCCGATCCGCGGCTCAAGAAGAAAGCGAAGCCCGTCGCGAAGGTCGACGAGGGCGTGAAGAAGCTCATGGCCGACATGCTGGAGACGATGTACGCCGCGCCCGGCGTGGGCTTGGCCGCGCCGCAGGTGGGCGTGGGCCTGCGCGTGATCGTCCTCGACGTGGCCCGCGAAGGCGAGCCCAAGGCGCCGATGCAGCTCGCGAACCCCGAGATCGTCTGGGCGTCCGACGACGACGCCTCCTACGAGGAAGGCTGCCTCTCGGTGCCCGAGCACTATGCCGAGGTGGTGCGCCCGCGCGCCGTGAAGGTGCGCTATCTCGACGATACCGGCGCTGCGCGCGAGATCGAGGCCGATGGGCTGCTGGCAACCTGCCTCCAGCACGAGATCGACCATCTGGACGGCATTCTGTTCCTCGATCACCTCTCGGCGCTGAAGCGCAACATGATCCTGCGCAAGCTGCTCAAGGAAAAGAAGCGCGGCGACGGCAAAGACAAGGACGAGCACGAGGATTCGCCGCAGCATACGCTGTAGGCGCCGCGTCCCTTCGCCGGACCCGTCATCCCTCCACTCCGCGGCCGCGCAAGAGCGCGTCCGCTCCGGTCGGGATGACTCTGCGTTGGGTAGCGGCCCCGTTTCTGCTAATCCCCCGCCATGAACCTCGTCTTCATGGGCACGCCCGAATTCTCGGCGGCGGCGCTGGATGCGCTGGTGGCGGCCGGGCATCGCGTGCTCGCGGTCTACACGCAGCCGCCGCGGCCGGCCGGGCGCGGGCAGAAGGAACAGCCCTCGCCGGTGCAGCGCGCGGCCGAGCGGCACGGCATTCCGGTGCGCGTTCCCAAATCGCTGCGCGATGTGGCGGCGCAGGCCGAGTTCAAGGCGCTCGGCGCCGATCTCGCCGTCGTCGCGGCCTATGGCCTCATCCTGCCGAAGGCGATTCTCGATGCGCCGCTGCGCGGCTGCCTGAATATCCACGCCTCGCTGCTGCCGCGCTGGCGCGGCGCGGCGCCCATCCAGCGCGCGATCGAAGCCGGCGATGCCGAAAGCGGCATCACGATCATGGTCATGGACGAAGGCCTCGATACCGGCCCGATGCTGCTCGAGGAACGCGTTCCGATCGGGCCGGAAACCACTGCGGCCACGCTGCACGATGCGCTCGCGGCGCTTGGCGCCAGGCTGATCGTTCAGGCCGTCGCGGGCCTCGAAAGCGGCGCATTGCTGCCGGTGCCGCAGCCGGCCGAGGGCGTCACCTACGCCAGGAAAATCGCGAAGGAAGAAGCGCGGATCGATTGGCATGCGCCGGCCGTGCTGCTCGAGCGGCGCATCCGCGCGTTCAACCCATTTCCCGGCGCCTGGTTCGAGGCGAACGGCGAGCGCATCCGCGTGCTCGCGGCGCGCGCCGAGCCACGCGTGCGCGATGCGGCGCCCGGCATGGTGCTCGATGCGCAGCTCGCGATCGCCTGCGGCGAGGGCGCGCTCCGCCCCACGCTGCTCCAGCGCGCCGGAAAAGCGCCGGTCGCCGCCGAGGCGTTCCTGCGCGGATTCCCGCTGCCGCCGGGCGCGATCCTGACGTAAAGCGCCTCGTCTGTGGAAACCTTGCAGGGGCGGGTTTAAAACCCGCCCCTACGGCTTCCGAGCGGAGACACGTTCATGCCGCTGCTGATCGAGAAGAGCGCCTTCGCGCCCGCGGGCAAGGAAGATGGGCTGCGCCTGCTCGTCACGCGTTTCAAGCCCTACGGGCTCGGCAAGAAGGATTGGAACCTCTGGCTCACCGATCTCGCGCCGTCGAAGGCGCTGGTGAAGGGGTTCCATGCGGACAAGATGAGCTGGAAGGAATTCGCCGCGCGCTACCGGAAGGAGATCGCGGGGCAGAAATCGCTGCTGCGCACGTTGCGCTTCATGAGCGAGGAGGGGCGGCCGATCACCTTGCTCTGCGCCTGCGACAAGCCGGATCAATGCCACCGCCGCCTGCTGCGCGACGCGATCGAGAAGGCCTGAGTGCCCCGCTACAAGCTCACCATCGAGTACGACGGTACGCCGTTCGTCGGCTGGCAGCGCCAGAGCGAGGGCGCGTCAATCCAGCAATTGCTGGAAGAGGCCGTCGCGAAATTCTGCGGCGAACGCGTCACGGCGCATGGCGCGGGCCGAACCGATTCCGGCGTGCACGCGCTGGCGCAGGTGGCGCATTTCGACCTCGCGAAACCGGCCGATCCGTTCCGCATCATGGAGGCGGTCAACTTCCACCTGAAGCCGCATCCGGTCGCGATCCTCGAGTGTCGCGAGGCGGCGCCAAATTTCCACGCGCGTTTCTCGGCCATCGAGCGCCGCTACCGCTACCGCATCGCGAACCGCCGCGCGCCGCTGACGCTCGACCGCAACCGCGCCTGGCGCGTGATCATGCCGCTCGACGCGGGCGCCATGCATGCCGCCGCGCAGATCCTCGTCGGCCATCACGATTTCACGAGCTTCCGCGCCACGGATTGCCAAGCCGATTCGCCGGTGAAAACCCTCGACGCGCTCGACGTGACGCGCCTCGGCGAGGAGATCGAGGTGACGGCGCGCGCGCGCTCGTTCCTGCACCACCAGGTGCGCAACATGGTGGGCACCTTGAAGCTCGTCGGCGAAGGGAAATGGAGCGCGCGCGACGTCGCGAAGGCCCTCGCCGCCCGCGACCGCGCCGCCGCCGGCGCCACCGCGCCCGCCGATGGGCTCTACCTTGTCGCGGTGAAGTATCCGGAGGAGGCGTAGCGCTACGGCACCTCGGGCGCCGCCAGTTTCAGCGCGAAATCGGCGGTGTCGCGCAACATGAGGCCGAGCAGGAACGAGGTGAGCACCAGCACGATCGCCTTGTTGGCCGCCACGCCGAGCATCTGGCGCGCGATCAGGTATTCGTAGAACAGCACGGCCGCCACGCCGGCGAACACGAGGAACGCCGAAAAGCCCTGCGGCAGCGCCACGCGCCCCAGCACGTCGAGGCCGACGAGGAACGGCCCGGTCAGGAGCTGCGACCAGTTATAAGCGGCCACGTAGCCCAGAAGCTTCCCGCCGCAATCCATCAGCCGCGTCATGTAGAACGCGATCAGCGGCCAGGCCGCCCAGCCGATCACGTAGATCAGGAAGTTCACGATCCAGCGCGTGGCGCCCGGCGCCTCGGAGCCTTCCGCGCCCGTGCCGATGATCGCGAGATAGGCGAGGTGCAGCGGCAGCAGCAGCACGGCGGCGAAGAACGAGCGCCAGACGCCGTCGAGCGTGGCGTTGAACGCCTGCGGCGCCGCCGGATCGCGCCGGAGCAGGCCCCAGGCGGCCGACAGGGATCGCGATGCTTCCTCGCCGAGTGTCATGGGGCTATATCGCGCGTGAAGCGGTGGGGAATCAAGCAAGCATGCCGAAAGCGCGTGTCGAAATCGTTGCCAAACCGCCGCGCCCCGGCGGCATCGGCACCTTGCGCGAGACCGGCCTCCACGCCGACCTGAAGCGCTGGTATGCCCAGCCCGGCGACGAATTCGAGATCGCGCTCGATGGCTACGTGATCGACATCCGCCGGGGGGCATATCTCATCGAGATCCAGACGCGCAGCTTCTCCTCGATGCGCCGCAAGCTGCTGGCGCTGGCCGAGCGCCATTCGGTGCGCGTCGTGCATCCGGTGCCCGAGCGCAAATGGATCGTGCGGCTCGACAAGAAGGGCCGCGAGCTCGCGCGCCGGCGCTCGCCCAAGGCCGGGCGCATCGAGACGCTGTTCAAGGAGCTGGTGGCGATCCCCGATCTCGTCGGCCATCCCAATCTCACCTTCGACATCGCGATCACCCATGAAGACGAACTGTGGCAGCAAACCGGCCGCCGTGCCTGGCGCCGCAAGGGCTGGTGCGTCGTGGGCCGCCGCCTCATCGAGGTGGTGCGCGTCGTGCCGTTCGCCGATGCGCGCGATTTCGCGGCGCTGCTGCCGCCCGAGCTTGCGCACCCGTTCACCGCGCGCGATCTCGCCGGCGCCGCGGGCCTCACGCTCAACCTCGCCTACAAGATGATCTACTGCCTGCGCCGCATGGGCGCGGTGGAAGTGGCGGGGAAGAAGGGCAGGGCAGCGATCTATGCCGCGAACACCTTGTCCAGCACGCGCCGGTAAATCCGCGCCAATCCCTCGAGATCGGACACGGCCATGCGCTCGTCGATCTTGTGCATGGTCTGGCCGACGCCGCCGAATTCGACGACCGGGCAGAGGCGGCGGATGAAGCGGGCATCGGACGTGCCGCCGGTCGTCGAAAGCTCGGGCGCGCGGTTGGTCTCGGCCTGCACGCATTCCGCCACAAGCGTGGAGAGCGGCCCCGGCGCGGTGAAGAACGATTCGCCGCTGACGCGGATCTCGAGATCGTAGGCGCCGCCCGGGCCGATCTCGCGCATCGCCTGGTCGAACTTCGTCCGCAGCCATTCCGTGATGGCCTTGGAGTGGTGCTTGTCGTTGAAGCGGATGTTGAACGTGGCCTTGGCCTCGGCCGGGATCACGTTGTTGGCCGGGTTGCCGATATCGATCGTCGTGATCTGCAAACTGGAAGCCTGGAAATGCGCCGAGCCCGCGTCGAGCGGCTCGCGCGCCACCGCGTCGAGCATGCGCACGAGGCGGTGCGCGGCATTGTCGGCGAGGTGCGGATAGGCGACGTGGCCCTGCACGCCGCGCACCGTGAGATAGCCGGTCATCGAGCCGCGGCGGCCGATCTTGATCATGTCGCCGAGCCGCTCGGGGTTGGTGGGTTCGCCCACCACGCACATGTCGGGCACCTCGCCGCGCTCTTCCATCCAGCGCAGCACTTTCACGGTGCCGTTCACCGCGTCGCCCTCTTCGTCGCCGGTGATCAGCAGGCTGATCGAGCCTTTGAAGCCCTTGCCCTTGGCGCGCAGGAACGCATCGGCGGCGCTCACGAACGCGGCGATGGCGCCCTTCATGTCGGCGGCGCCACGGCCCCAGAGCTGGCCGTCCCTGATCTCGCCGGCGAACGGATCGAGCGACCATTTCGCATTGTCGCCGGGCGGCACCACGTCGGTGTGCCCCGCGAAGCAGAAATGCGGCTTGCCCGTGCCGAGGCGCGCATAGAGGTTGTCGACGCGCGCTTCGCGCCCGCTCTCGCCGGTGCCGAACGGCAGGCGGTGGCACGTAAAGCCGAGCCGCTGCAGCGCCGCCTCCAGCACGTCGAGCGCGCCCGCATCACGCGGCGTCACGCTCGGCCGCCGGATCATGTCGCGCGCGAGGGAGAGGAGGTCGATGGGGGCGGGGGCGTCCATGATGCCGGTCCGGGGCCTCGATTTCGTCCACCCTTCGAGGCCCGCCCAAAGGGGCGGGCACCTCAGGGTGAGGCATTTTGTTGCTCGAGCGAAACTAGCCTCATCCTGAGGCGCGCGCCACTTGGCGCGCCTCGAAGGATGGCCGCGAGCGAGGCGCTGCCGCCCTACGCCATCGGCCCGCCTTCTTTCGGCGTCTGCCAGAAGCGCTTGTCGCCGGGCGCGATGTGGGCCCAGGGCACGGCGTCGATGAGGAACGTGTGCGCGCGCGGGGCGATCGAGGCCGGATCGTCGAGCGTGCCGGCGAGGATGTGGATCTCACCGGCCCAGCGCTGGCCCGCGAAGCACAGCGGCGTGCCGCAGGTGGCGCAGAAGCCGCGCTCGACGCCGGGCGAAGAAGCGTACTGCTTCGGCGCGCCCTTCTCCCACGTCACCGCCGCCGTCTCATAGCCGAGCCAGGTCGCATAGCCGGCCGAAGTCTGCTTGCGGCAATCCTTGCAGTGGCAATGCGCCACCCATTTCGGCTTGCCTTGGGCGCGATAGCGAACCGCGCCGCAGCGGCAGCCGCCGGTTCGAAGTTGATCGGGTTCGGACATGTTCGGCCTCTCGTTTTCCGCAGTTTAGCCGCTCCGCCGCTCCGTCACACCTGCGCCTCCCCGCGCAACACCGGCACGCACGCGCCGCCCACGCTGGCGCGCAGGCCCTCGGGCGCGCGCCAGGCTTCGACGCGCAGCAGGCTCGGGCGGCCCATCTCGACGCCCTGCTCGATCGCGAAGCGCGCGCGCTCGCCGGTCGTGAGCGACAGCAGCAGGCAGGCAAGCGGCGTGGCCGCGCTGCCGGTGGCGGGATCCTCCCAGGTGCCCGCGAGCGGCGCGAACATGCGCGCGCGGATCTGCTCGCGCTGCTCACCGCGTGCATAAAGATAGAGCGAGAGCCGGCCGGCGAGCTCGGGCCAGCGCGCCACCGCCGCGCGGAACGCCGGCAGGTTCGGCGCGGCGCGCGCCAGCGCGTCCGGCGCGACTTCGGCCAGCACGAAATGGATGCCGACGCTGGCGGCGAGCGGCGGATGCGCGCCGGTGCGCACCTCGGCCGGCGAAAGCCCCGCGCAGTCGGCGATCGTCTCGCGCGGCAGTTCGGCGCCGAGCGACAGCGGCTGCGGCGCAGCGATTGTGGTTCCGGTGAGCGCGCCCGCCGCATCGCGCTCCACCTTCACCTCGACGAGCCCGGCCATCTCCTCGAAGCGCAGCACGCCGTTTGCGTCACGTCCGTGTTGCGCCAGCACATAGCCGGTGCCGACATTGGGATGCCCGGCGAACGCCATCTCGTGCTTGCGGTTGAAGATGCGCACGCGCGCCGTGTTGGCGGGATCGGCGGGCGGCAGCACGAACGTCGTTTCGGAGAGATTGAACTCGTCGGCAAGCGCCTGCATCTCCGCGTCCGAAAGCCCGCGCGCGTCGGGGAACACGGCCAGCGGATTGCCGCCGAAGCGCCGCTCGGTGAACACGTCGACGGTGACGAAGGGATACGATCTCATCCGGCGCCCCGCTTGCGAAACGCCCGGATGTTATGCGCGCGCCACGCCCCGCCGCCAGCGCCGCGCGCGGCGATGACTCGGTACAAGAAAGGGAAATGAACAGGAGCCGGGGAGCCGGGGAGGAACAGAAATGCGCGCGAAGCGCGCAAAAGTCGCCTTCTCCCCGACTCCCCGGCTCCTGTTCCCTTTTCTATTCTTCCTTCGTCAATCGCGGAGCAGCTCGTTGATCGAGGTCTTGGAGCGCGTCTTCTCGTCCACGCGCTTCACGATCACCGCGCAGTAGAGCGTGGGGCCGCCTTTGGGGTCGGGCAGGCCGCCGGGGACGACGACCGAATAGGCCGGCACGCGGCCCATATGCACCTTGCCGGTGGCGCGATCGACGATCTTGGTGGACGCGCCGATATAGACGCCCATCGACAGCACCGAGCCCTCCTCGACGACGACGCCCTCGGCCACCTCGGCGCGCGCGCCGATGAAGCAGTTGTCCTCGATGATCACCGGGCCGGCCTGGATCGGCTCGAGCACGCCGCCGATGCCGGCGCCGCCCGAGATGTGGCAGTTCTTGCCGATCTGCGCGCAGGAACCCACGGTGGCCCAGGTGTCCACCATCGTGCCGCTGTCCACATAGGCGCCGATGTTCACGAAGCTCGGCATCAGCACCACGCCGGGCGCGATGAAGGCCGAGCGGCGCACGATGCTGCCGGGCACGGCGCGGAAGCCCGCCGCCTTGAAGCGGTTGTCGCCCCAGCCCGCGAACTTCGAGGGCACCTTGTCCCACCAATTGGCGCCGCCGGGCCCGCCGGCGATCGGCGTCATGTCGTTGAGGCGGAACGAGAGCAGCACCGCCTTCTTGGCCCATTGATTGACGTGCCAGTCGCCGGTGCCGCGCTTCTCGGCGACGCGCAGCTTGCCCGAATCGAGCGCCTCGAGCGTCGCCTCCACGGCGTCGCGCACCGCGCCCGTGGAGGAGGCGTTGATCCTGTCGCGCGTCTCCCAAGCGTCGTCGATGGCCTTGGCGAGGGCGGCGTGGTCCATGGCAATGATCCGGAACTGATGAAGTGGCGGGTGCCGCGCTATCTATCGCCTCGCCCGCGCAGGGGCAATGGCGGCGGCGGCCGCATGAAAGCGCGAGGAAAACGAGTTGAACCGCAGGTCCATAGGGTCGGGTCCCCGACCCGCCCCTACGAAGTCTTGAACCTCACACGTCGAGGTTCGCCACCTCGAGCGCATGCGTCTGGATGAATTCGCGGCGCGGCTCGACGAGGTCGCCCATGAGCGTGGAGAAGATATCCTCGGCCTGGTCGCCGTGGGTGGTCTTCACCTGCAGCAGCGAGCGGGCGTTGGGATCGAGCGTGGTTTCCCAGAGCTGCTCGGGGTTCATTTCGCCGAGGCCCTTGTAGCGCTGGATGCCGGTGCCCTTGCGGCCTTCGGCCATGATCGCGGTGATGAGGCCGAGCGGGCCGGTGATGAGGGTGGAAGCGCCCTTCACCCGGAAACTGCCGTGCCGCTCATAGAGCTTCTGAAGCGCCGGCGCCTCGGCGTCGACACGCCGCGCGTCGGCGCTCTTGATCACCGCGCCGTCGATGCGGTGGCGCTCGCTGACGCCGCGGAGCGTGCGCGCGAATTCGAGCCCGCCATCGGGCAACACGCGGCCTTGCCAGCAGCGGTCGTGCTCGCCCTCGAGCAGATCGAGACGGCGCGCCACATAGCCGGCGGCCGCGGCCGCCTGCTCCCGGTCCTCGAGGATCGCGAGATTGAGGGCGCCCGCGATCGCCGTCTGCTCGACGACGTTGGCCGAGCCGACGTGGCGGATCAGCGGCTGCAACAGCCCCTTGATGCGCCGCGCCTGCTCCACGAGCTCCTTCAAATCGGCGCCGGCGCGCTGCGAGCCGTCGGCCAGCTCCAGCACGGCCTCGTCGAGCGCCGCGTCGATGAGATGATTCTCGAGCGCCGCATCGTCCTTCAGATACACTTCGGACTTGCCGCGCTTGGCTTTGTAGAGCGGCGGCTGCGCGATGTAGAGGTAGCCCTTCTCGATGAGCGGGTGCATCTGGCGATAGA
>CAYZSG010000101.1:0-17483 GCA_964481045.1 uncultured Candidatus Odyssella sp.
AGGGCGCGCGCAGCGCGCCCCTACGCTGCAGCCGCCGGGTCCATCCAAACGAAATGTGCTTTAGCTTCCCCCGCAGGCAGGGGAAGGACAAGTGAACGTCATCGGATGAATCGGAAGATGGCCTCTGCCAATTCTTCCGCGCGGTCGTCGAGCGTGTGGCCGACTCCGTCGGGCTCGTGGAACGTGACGAGCGCGGAGCGCGGAATGTGCGCGAGCAGCGCAGGACCCTGAAGGCCGTAGCCCGCGCTTTCGTGCCGCGTCGCGATCTCGACGATGAGCGTCCGGTTCGGAATCCGCCGGAGATCGCGCTCGAGATCGTAGGCGAAGTTCGCTTCATAAAGCCGGCGGGCATCGCGCCGCGCGGGATCGTCCGGCCCGTCGACGAAATAGTGCTTGGTGAGTTCGCGCACATGCGCGTTGCGCCGCGCATTGTCGGCCATGATGCTGTGGCTCTGGCCGCTGAAGATGAAATCGCCGACGCGATCCGGCCAGCCGGCCGCCAGCGCGGCGCCGATCTTGTTGCCGAGATGAATGCCGTACACATGGGCTTTTTCGATGCCGATCGCGTCCATCGCCGCGACGACGCTTTCGGCCAGGCGCTCGATGCTCAGCGGATCCGGCAGCGGCGCCGAGCCGGGGCTGCCCGGCGGATCGAGGCCGATCGCGCGGAATCGCCGCGCCAAGGCCGCGATCTGGCGCGCGAACATCGGGTGGTTCTGCCCGGTGCCGGGCAGAACGAGGAACGCGGGCCCTTGTCCGGCCTCGGCATGGGTGATCGGGCCGAAGCGCGTCTCCGCGATTGCACGCTGAAGCATGTCCTCCCCGCGATCCCTTCCCTCCGATTTCTAGCATGACGCGCTGCCGGCGGCGCACTATCGTCGCCGCGCGTTGCGCCGCACAGGGAAGGAATCGGCATGATCGAGCTCTATTTCTGGCCGACCTCGAACAACAAGAAGGTCACGATCATGCTGCACGAGGTGGGGCTGGCCTATCGCCTCCATCTCGTGAACTTCATCAAGGGCGAGAATTACCGCGATGATTTCCTGGCGCTCAATCCGAACGCCAAGACGCCGACGATCGTCGACAGCGACGGGCCCGGCGGCAAGCCGATCACGATCTTCGAAAGCGGCGCGATCCTGCTCTATCTCGCGGAGAAAACCGGCAAGCTGATGCCGAAAGACGCCGCCGCGCGCTGGACGGTCACGCAATGGGTGTTCTTCCAGGCCGCGAGCATCGGCCCGATGTTCGGCCAGCACGCGCACTTCTTCGATTACTGCCCCGAGGACATCCCCTGGGCGAAGGATCGCTACCTGAACGAGGTGCGCCGCCTCTACGGCGTGCTCGACAAGCGCCTCGCCGCCTCGCCCTATCTCGCGGGCGGCGAATACACGATCGCCGATATCATGGTGTGGCCGTGGATCCAGTGGAGCCGGCAGCACCAATCTCCCGACGAATGGAAAGCGGTGAAGGCCTGGCACGACAAGGTCGGCGCGCGCCCGGCCGTGCAGGATGGCTTCAAGGTCGGCACCGAATTGCAGAAGCCCGGCGCCGTGCCGATGACCGTCGAACAGAAACGCGCGCTGTTCGCGCGAAGGTTCTGATGTCCGCGAACGCGAATTTGAACGAACGCAGCTAGGAAAGTGAACAGGAGCCGGGGTGTCGGGGACAAAATGAAAGGCGCGCGACGCGCGCCAGTCCTTGCCTCCCCGGCTCCCCGGCTCCTGTTCGCTTTTCTTGCTTACGGCGAATTCGTCTTCTGAGGGCCGGTGCGCGCCCGACCGGCTACTGCATCCGATAGCCGCCGTTCACGTCGATCGTGCTGCCCGTGATGTATCCGGCCTCGCGCGAGGCGAGGAACGCGATCGCCGCGGCCACCTCCTCGGGTTGGCCGAGGCGGCCGAGCGGCACGAGGCCCAGCATCGGTCCCTCGGCGCCGACCGGCACGGCGGCGCGATACATCGGCGTCTCGATCGGGCCGGGCGCCACGCTGTTGGCGGTGATGCCGTGCCTGGCGCCTTGCCGCGCGGCCACTTTGATCAGCGCGATCACCGCGGCCTTCGAAGCGATGTAGTCCGCGCTGCCGCGGTAGCCGCCGATCTGCGCCGCCGCCGAGGAAATCGCGACGATGCGGCCGTCGGCGACGGGGTTCTTGAGGCGCGCGCGCATGTATTCGCGGATGCACAGGAACACGCCGCGCGTGTTCACGTCGAAGGTGCGGTCCCAGTTCGCCGCATCCATTTCCGCGATATCAGGCGGTGCCGGGGGCGGCGAGATGATGATGCCGGCGCAGCAGACGAGAACGGCCACGGGCCCGATCTCGCGCTCGGCCGCTGCGAATACGTCCGCGATCTGCGCTTCCTCGGCGACGTCGAGCGCAAAGCCGCGATGGCCGGTGCCGGGCAGCTTCGCTGCCACGGAATGGGCCGCTTCCGGGCGGAGGTCGGTCACCGCCACGGCGCAGCCCGCGCGGGCCAGCAGCTCGGCCGAGGCGGCGCCGATGCCGGAGCCGCCGCCGGTGATCAGGGCGACGCGCCGGCTCATGCCGGCCCTCCCGTTGTGTTAGTTCGCGCGCGCATGGCACCCTTCCTCCCGTATCGTTCGCTTGGCGATGCTTTGAATGCTAAGCAACGCGACGGCAAAATAGACGAACAAACCCGCGCATGCCACGCGGAGTCGCCGAGGGTGGAGACATGCAGCCTATTCCCGCAACGAAAGACGCGAAGCCGATCCGCTTCGATGGGCGCGTGGCGCTCGTCACCGGCGCCGGCCGCGGCCTCGGCCGCGCCTATGCGCTCGAGCTGGCATCGCGCGGCGCGGCGGTCGTCGTCAACGATCCGGGGCTCAATCTCCGCGGCGACGATGGCGGCGATCGCGCTCCGGCCGAGCGCGTCGTGGAGGAAATCCGCGAGCGTCAGGCCCGCGCCGTCGCCGATTTCGGCAGCGTCACCGATGCGGGCGACGCGGAGCGGATGGTGAAGCGAGCGGTGGACGAGTTCGGGCGGCTCGACATCGTGGTGTGCAATGCCGGCAACAACCGGCGCAACGTGTTCGCCGAGATCGACCCCGAGGACTTCGCGAGCGTGCTCGACGTGCATGTCAACGGCACGTTCCGCGTCACGCGCGCCGCCTGGCCAGTCATGGCGAAGCAGGGCTTCGGACGCATCGTCTTCACGACGAGCCAGGTCGGCTTCTACGGCAAGATCGACAGCGTGTCCTACGGCACGGCGAAGGCAGCGGTGATCGGGCTCATGCACGGGCTGCGTCTTTCGGCCGAACCGGCCGGCATCAAGGTGAACTGCATCTCGCCGTTCGCCGTCACGCGCATGGGCGACATCTTTCCGAAGGAGATTTCGGCGCTGATCGATCCGGCGCAGGTGGCGGCGGGCGTCGCGTTCCTCGCCGCCGAGGATTGCCCGCTCTCGGGCGAGATCCTCATCGCCGGCGGCGGGCATTTCGCGCTGGCGCGCACGATGGAGACGCGCGGCATCGACATCGACGATCCGGGCAAGGTCTCGGCCGAAGCGCTGCGCGCGCGCCTCGGCGAAATCGCCGACTTCGACCGGCCGCTGATCTACGCCGATGCGCTCAAAGCCGTCGGCGCCACCTTCGACCGCGTGAAGAAGGTCGCGGGGATCGCGTAGCGTCACCTCGACACAGTAGGGGCGGATCCCAGACCCGCCCCCTACGCCGTTTCCGAGGCAGTGACTCAGGCTTGACATTGTTGCCATTTTGTTCTTTGTTGGCGCACTGGCCCTCTTTGGGCCAAAGGAAGCCGTGCGACATGCGCGGTGGCCGATGCTGTTTGGAACCGTGAATCTCCATGGTGCAACGCGCCCGCGCGATCGGCGCGCGACGCCGGTTGCGTGTTGTCGCGCGCATCGGTGACGTTTCGCGGGCTCGCCGCGCCGACGGTTGCACGCGAATGCATCGAAAAGCCTACAAAAGCCTACAAAAGCCTACGTGTAACCCGGGGGGGGTGGTGCGCGCCGCGACGACACGCGGGGCGCGGCACGTGGTTCCGCCTCCGATGCTAACCATTGCTAACGTTCTGCAGGAATTTTCCGCCCGCGATGCGCGACAGACTACGGATCGCCGGGCGGATGTTGACGAATGTTTACGTTTGCTAACGGTGGACGGGGGGAGGGGTATCAACATCGCGCGCGCCGACGCCGTGCCCGGTCCGCGGCCGGGCGAGGAGCCACTCACGCGCCAAGATAGGCGGCCTTCACTTCTTCGTTCCGCTCGAGGTCGCGCGCCGGGCCTTCGAGGCGGATCTCGCCGTTCTCGATGATGTAGGCGTGGTCGCTCGCCGCCAGCGCCACCGCCGCGTTCTGCTCCACCAGCAGGATCGGCACGCCGTCGGCATGCACGCGCGCGATGATGCCGAAAAGCTGCTGCACGAGCAGCGGCGAAAGGCCGAGGCTCGGCTCGTCGAGCAGCAATAGCTTCGGTCCGGCCATCAGCGCGCGGCCGATCATCAGCATCTGCTGCTCGCCGCCGGAGAGCGTCCCGGCGAGCTGCCGCGCGCGCTCCTGCAATCGCGGGAAATAGTCGTAGACGCGCTCGAAGCCGCGGGCCGCGGTGCCCGCGCGGCGGTGAAGCCAGGTGCCGAGCAGCAGATTGTCGGCGACGGTGAGCTCCGGGAAGATCTCGCGGCCCTCCGGCACCTGCACGATGCCGCGCGCGACGATGCGGTCGATCGGCCAGCCGGTGATGTCGTCGCCCTCGAAGCGGATGCGGCCCGCGGTCAGCGGCACGACGCCGGAGATGCAGTTGAGCGTCGTCGTTTTGCCGGCGCCGTTCGCGCCGAGCAGGCACACGATGCGGCCGCCCGGAACCGATAGCGACACGTTCTCGAGCGCGCGCACCGCGCCGTAGCTCGCCGAGATGCCCGAGAGCTCAAGCATGGCCCTGCCCAAGATAGGCCTCGATGACCTGCGGATTGCGGCGCACCTCGGCGCCGGTGCCCTCGGCGATCTTCTGGCCGAAATTGAGCACCGTGATGCGGTCGGCCACCGCCATGACGAGTTGCATCACGTGTTCGACGAGCACGATCGTGATGCCCTGCTGCCGTGCGAGGTCGACGAGCAGCGCGTCGAGCGCGGCGATCTCGCGGTTGCGGAGGCCGGCCGCCGGCTCGTCGAGCAGCAGCAGGCGCGGCTTGGCGGCGAGCGCGCGCGCGAGATCGAGCTTCTTCTGGTGGCCGAAATCGAGCGCCTCGGCCGGCACATCGCGGAGCTCGATGAGCCCGGTGCGCGTCAGCAGAGCCTCCGCCTCGCCAACCGCCGCGCGCTCCGACGCGGTGCGCCGGCCGCTCGGCGCGAACGGCACGTAGCCGCGGATGCGCGGGCTCATGCCGATCAGCACGTTCTCGAGCACGGTGAGGCTGCGGCAGAGCTCGATGTTCTGGAAGGTGCGGGCGATGCCGAGGCCGGCGATCGCGTGCGGCGGCAGCGTCAGCAGCGAGCGCCCTTCGAACGTGATGTCGCCCTCGTTCGGCGTGTAGAAGCGCGAAACGCAGTTGAACACCGTCGACTTGCCGGCGCCGTTCGGGCCGATCAGCGCATGGATCGTGCCCTGCCGCACCTCCATCGAGAAGCGCTGGAGGGCGTGCAGTCCGCCGAAGCGCACGCTGACATTGCTGAGGGCGAATTGCGGCTGGCTCACCGCTTGGCCCTCCGGCGCCGCATCACCAGGCCCCAGATGCCGCGCGGCATGTACATCATCGCGAGGATCAGGATGAGCCCGTACACCAGTTCGCGATAGACGAGGATGCTGCGCATCGCCGTGCGCATGATCTCCGGCAGCAGGCCGAGCAGCGCCACGCCGATGAGGACGCCGGGCAGCGAGCCGAGCCCGCCGACGACGACCATCGACAGCACCAGAACGATCTGCTCGAAGCCGAAGGTCTCGGGATTCACCGTCGTGCGGAACATCGAATACATGCCGCCGGCGATGCCTGCGTAAATCGCGGAGATGGTGAACGCGAGAACCTTGGTCCGCGCCACGTCGATGCCGGACGCGGCGGCCGCGTGCTCGCTGTCCCGGATCGCGCACATCGAGCGGCCGAGCTTCGATTGCGTCAGATACATCGTGGCGGCGATGACCAGCGCCAGAACCACGGCCAGCGCCGGAAACGCGCGGATGTCGCTGTCGATCACGTAGCCGAACAGCGTGGGCGCCCGGATGCGGAGCCCGTCGGCGCCGTGCGTCACGGCGTCCCAGGTGTTGAACACCCATTGCGCGCCCTCGGCGAAGGCGAAGGTGGCGAGTGCCAGATAGACGGCACGCAGGCGCGTGGCCGGAAGCGCGATCAGGAAGCCCACGATGCCGGCCAGGATCGCCGCCAGCGGCAGCGCCACGATCAGCGGCAGGTCGAGGCGCGACTGGAGCAGCACCGTCGCGTAGGCGCCGATGCCGTAGAAGGCGATGTGCGCGAACGCGAACTGACCGGCCCATCCGAGCAGCAGGTCGAGCCCGATCGCCAGCACCGCATACATCATCAGCACGTTGCCAAGCAGCAGGAAATACTCGGGCACGAGGCGCGGCAGCACGAAGCCGATCGCGAGCAGCAGGAGAAGAGGCGCCAGACGAGCGAGCGATGGCGAGCCGAACACCGCTAGACCTTCTTCGCCTTGGGCTTGCCGCCGAACAGGCCCTGCGGCTTCAGCACCAGCACCAGCATGATGACGAGGAACGGCGCCACCGAGATCGCCTGCGACGAAAGGTAGAGGCCCGAGAAGTTCTGGATCACGCCGAGCACGATGCCGCCGACGATGCAGCCGGGCAGGCTGGCGAATCCGCCGATGATCGCGGCGGCGAAGGCGAGGACGACATAGACGCCCATGTTGTCGGGCGTCATCAGCAGCTTCGGCACCAGCAGGATGCCGGCGATAGCCGATAGCGCCGAGGCGATCCCCCAGATCGTCATGCGCATCCGCCGCACGGGCACGCCGACGAGGGCGGCTGCGCGCGGGTTCTGGCTCACGGCGCGCAGCGCCTTGCCGGTGAAGGTGAACGAGAAGAACGCCCAGAGGGCGACCATGATCAGGATGGAAATGACGACGATGGCGACGTCCTGCCGCTGCAGGACGATGTCGCCGAGGAAGATCGGATCGCCCTTGAACACCGGCGGCAGGCCCCGCGGCTCTTCGGTGTAGGGAACGACGCGGACGGAGCCCTTCAGCACGTAGGAGAGGCCGACGGTCGCGATCACCATGGCGACCAGGATGCTCTGCCCGGGCAGCGAGCGGCCGAGCACCTTATTGAGCACGACGCGGTCGAACAGCGCGCCGATGACGAAGGTGACGACGGCGCCGAAGACGAACACCAGGATGTAAGGCAGGCCCAGCCAGAGGAGGGCGAACATGCCGAGATAGCCGCCGATCATCACCACTTCGCCGCCGGCGAAATTGATGACGTCGGTCGATTTGTAGATGATCACCAGCGACAGCGCGATCAGGGCGAAGACACACCCGGTCACGACGCCGCTCGCGAGCGCCTGCAGAAAAGCCGTCATGTCGGCCCGCCGACGGAGATGGCGCGCGGCGCGCGGATCACGCGCGCCGCGCCCATTTCAACCTCGGTCACATGCCGTCTTTCCCGTTCCAGAAATAGGCGCCGCCCATCAGCTTGTGCGTCTTGCCGTCGAACTTGATGAAGACCGAAGCGCGGTGGGCGTCGCGCCGGTCCTTGGCGAACGCGGTCGGGCCGGCCGTCACCTCGCTGTCGAAGTCGAGCGTCTCGAGCGCGTCGATGAACGTCTCGCGGGTGACGCCCTTGCCCGCCTTCTCGAAGGCGCGCGTGACCGCCATCGCCGAGGGCAGACCGTAGGTCATGAACGCGCCCGGCGTGCGGTCCGGATAGTACTGCTTGTACATCTGGATCCACTTCTGCTGCTTCGGCCCATCGGTGAGGTCGTTGAGCGGCGAGCCGTAGTAGAGGTTCGCGAGCGCCGCATCGTCGCCAACGTTCTTGGCAAACACCGATGGCACCGGGATGCCTTGCACGGCGATCACGATCGGCAACTTGGTCAGGCCGTATTCCTGGTACTTCTTCGTGATCAGCACCGCGGGCGCCGGATAGGCCGTGCTGATGACAATGTCGGGATTGGCCTGTCGCACCTTCAACATCGGCGCGGTGACGTCGGAGATGCGCGGCGAGATGCGCTCGACCGCGACCATCTCGACGCCAAGGCGCTTCGCGACCGCCACAGCCGTCGCGGTGTTCGAGTTTCCAAAATCGTCGTCATGCGAGATGAAGGCGATGCGCTTGGCCTTGAGCTCTTTCACGGCGAACTCGACGATCGTGCCGCCGACCGTGCGCTGCGTGCCGCCGAAGGCGCCGAACACGTAGCGCGTGGCCGGGAAAACGGCGCCGTCACCGGCGGCGTTCAGCATGACGAACGGAACCTTCTCGCGCGTCACCGTCTCCTGCGCCGCGACGGAGGGCGCGGTGCACGATCCGCCATGCACCATGAACACCTTGTCGACGGAGATGAACTTCTTGACGACAGCCACCACCTCGGTCGGGCTGCACTTGTCGTCCTCGACGATGATCTTGAACTTGCGGCCGTGGATGCCGCCCTTCTTGTTGATTTCTTCGTACCACATCTTCGCCGCCTGGAGCGGATCGAAGCCGAAGGCCGCGAGCGGGCCCGACATCGGCGCGAACAGGCCGATCGTGATCTCCGTGTCGGTGATGCCGACCTCGGCGTGCGCCGGCGCCATCGCGCCGAGCATCGCCGCGGCGCCGATCAGCGCGCCGCGCAGTGTCGTGAGTCTCAACATCGTTTCCTCCCTCGGTGAATTCCCTCGATCAGGCGTCGTCTTCTACGGCACGGCATCGAAAGGCATTAGGCCGCTTTCGCGGGCGCGTCCACGGCGATCTCCAAAGTGCCCCAGTTGCGGTCCATCCTCAACAGCGGGTCGAGGCCGAGCTGAACGCGCTCCTGGACGTAGCGCTTGGTCGCCGCGCTGGCGAAATAGGCGCGCAGCGCATCGGCCGATTTCACGCCGTAGATCATCGCATAGGCCGGCCAGCCATCCTTGTCGGGCTCGGTGAGCTTGTAGCGGCTTGCCCAGAGGAAGCCGGGCTGCGCCACGACATCCTGCAGGTGCCCACCGTCGAGCCATTCGAACACCTTCTTCTCGCCGCCGGGCTTCACCCAGAACTTCACGAGATACACGATCGGTGCGTTCACTGCGGTCCTCCCTTGGATGTC
Organism: uncultured Candidatus Odyssella sp.; assembly: GCA_964481045.1. Classification (GTDB taxonomy): domain Bacteria; phylum Pseudomonadota; class Alphaproteobacteria; order Bin65; family Bin65; genus SBBV01. The sequence continues at coordinate 9,224 of CAYZSG010000101.1, forward strand.
AGGCGGCGGCCACGCCGCCGTCCACGTTTATCTCCGCGCCGGTGACGTAGGCGGATTCGTCGGAAGCAAGGAAAAGCGCGGCGTAGGCGATGTCGATCGGCCGCCCCATGCGCCCCATCGGCACGCGCCCCACGATCATCTGCTGGCGCTTCGCGGGATCCTCCGCCTGCGCGAAGCTCGCGCGCAGCAGCGGCGTGTCGATCGCGCCGGGGTTGATCGAATTGCAGCGGATGCCGTTGCCGGCGCGCGCGCAATAGATCGCCACCGTCATCGTGTATTCGTGCACGGCGCCCTTGCTCGCGCCATAGGCCGCGAGGTGCGGCGGCGCCGCGCGGATCGCGGCGCGCGAGGCGACGTTGACGATACTGCCACCGCCGCTCGCGCGGATCGCCGGAATGGCGGCGCGGCAGCCGAGGAAGACGCCTTCGACGTTGACCGCGTGCACGCGCCGCCAGGTCTCGAGCGACGTGCTCTCGGGCGTGCCTTCGAGCGCGCATCCCGCGTTGTTCACGAGAACATGCAGCCCGCCGAACGCGCTCTTGGCGAGCTCGATGACGCGCGCCCAGCCCGCTTCGTCCGCGACGTCGTGCTCGATGGGCCGCACCGAAGGCCCGCACTCGGCAGCCAGCGATGCGATACTCGCGCCGTCGAGATCGGTGGCGACGACCTTGGCACCCTCCTCGACGAAGAGCTTCACCGTCGCCCGCCCCATGCCGGAGCCGCCGCCTGTGACGATCGCCACCTTGTCGCGAAGCCGCGCCATTCCGCCCTCCCGCCCGCGGAACGGATCAGATCACGTTCGGAACCGCGCGCTTCGTCTTGTCCCATGCGTCGAGCATCGACGATGCCGCATTCTGCATCGCCGAGACCATCTGCGGCGTCTCGGTGGGATAGGCGAGCTCGAGACGGTGGCCGCTCGGGTCGTGGAAGTAGATCGACTGGCAGATCTTGTGATCGGCGGGCCCGAGCACCTCGATGCCCATGTCCTGCAGCCGTTTCTTGGCCGCGAGCAACTCGTCCATCGAGCCGACGCGCAGCGCGAGATGCTGCACCCAGTCCGGCGTGTTCGGGTCGAAGCCCATCTCAGGCGATTCCGGCACTTCGAAGAACGCCACCGAGCTGCCGTCCTCCATCTCGAAGAACAGGTGGAAGTGTGGGCTGTATTCGCCGGTGGAGAGAACGGTATCGGCCGATACCGCCATCTTGTACTTGAGGCCGAGCGCGCGCGTGTAGAACTCCGCGGTCTCCTTGGCGTTCTTGCAGCGATAGGCGACGTGATGCAGCGACTTGACGAGCATCGGGATCCTCACTCTGTCTGAACGATCGGAAGCGACGGGGCGTGATGGTGCGCGCGGCCTGCCGGCTCGACCCTTTGGCGGATCTGGTCGATGCCCTGATAGATATGCTCGCGCATGAGCGCTTCGGCATCCACCGGACGGCGCTCGCGGATGTAGCGATAGATGCGGTGATGCAGAAGGTGCGAGCCCTTCAGCAAGTCGTAGTCGTACCAATGGATCACGCGGGCTGAGGCGAGCGGCACGCGACAGGTGCGGTCGATGAGGTCGGCGAGTAGGCGGTTGCCGGAGAGCGCGACGATGCGCGTGTGGAACAGGTCGTTCATGTCGGTCCACGGCTCGCGGTCGCCGTCGACGAGGCGGCCCTTGGCGAGGATCGCGTCGCCGATCGCGAGGATGCGCTCCAGGTCGCGCGCCGTATCGTCGTCCACGCCGCGCTCAGCGGCGTAGCGGCACGCCATGCCTTCGAGATTTGCACGTACCTCGTGCGCCGCGGCGATCTCGGCCATCGCGAAGCGCCGCACCGTGTAGCCGCGCTTCGGCGCGTAGTCGAGCAGGCCTTCGGAGGCGAGGGTCGCCAGAGCTGCGCGGACCGGCGTCCGCGAAACGCCGAGCAGCGCGGCGAGCGGAATCTCCTGCAGGTGCTCGCCGGCGGCAAACGCGCCGCGCAGGATGCGATCACGCAGGTCATTCGCAGCGTCTTGCGTACGCGAACTCATGCCCGTCCCGAATCTCTGGGAGCCGTTGTCGTGGCGCGTAGCATGTATACATATTCCGCGTCAATCGGTTCAAAATTGGCTTGCATCGGGCTAACAAGGCGGTTCATGTATCCATGGGCGCTTTGGGTGGAATCGCGATGAACGACGGCGTGGATAAGTCCGCGATTCGCTTCGGCGTCTTCCTGGCCCCGTTCCACGAGACGCGGGAAAACCCGACGCTCGCGCTCGCGCGCGATCTCGATCTGATGGCGCATCTCGACCGTCTCGGCTTCGACGAGGCCTGGATCGGCGAGCATCATTCGGGCGGCCTCGAAATCATCGCCTCGCCGGAAGTGTTCATCGCCGGGGCCGCCGAGCGCACCCGCCACATCCGGTTCGGAACCGGCGTCGCATCGTTGCCCTACCATCATCCGCTCGTTCTCGCCGACCGGATGATCCAGCTGGATCATCAAACGCGCGGACGCACGATGTTCGGCGTCGGCGCCGGCGCGCTGCCGTCCGATGTCTACATGATGGGCCGCGATCCGATGCGCGTCCGCGGCATGATGGAGGAAGCGCTCGATGCGCTTATGCCGCTGCTGCGCGGCGAGATCGTCAGCGCCGAGACCGACTGGTTCACGCTGCGCGAGGCGCGCTGCCAGCTTCCCTGCTACACGCGCCCGCACATCGAAGTGGCCGTCGCCGTCACCACCTCGCCGGCCGGCGCGAAGCTCGCGGGCAAGCACGCCGCCGGCGTTCTCTCGATCTCGGCCACGAGCGAGAAAGGCTTCGAGGCGCTGGCGACGACGTGGGATGCCTGGCGCACGGTCGCGGCAGAGAACGGCACCTCCGCCGACCGCGCGCGCTGGCGGCTGGTGAGCCCGGCGCACATCGCGGAAACGCGCGAGCAGGCGCGGGCGAACATGCGGTTCGGCCTGCAGCAATGGGTGCGTTATTTCAATCGTGTCGGCGCTCTGCCGGTCGCGACCATGGGGCAGGGCACGCTCGACGAAGACATCGACGCAATGGTGTCGAGCGGGCTCGCGGTCATCGGTACGCCCGATGATCTCATCCGGCAGATCGAGCGGCTCTGGGCGCAATCCGGCGGCTTCGGCTGCTGGCTCGATTTCGCGCACAACTGGGCCGATGTGGAGGCGACGCGGCTGAGCTACGAGCTCATCGCGCGCTACGTCATCCCGCATTTCCGCCAGTCGAACCGGCAACGCATCGATGCGCTCGAATGGGCCGCCTCGAACCGCGCCGAGTTCATCGGCCGCCGCACCGACGCGGTGCAGCACGAGATCCGGAAATGGAAAAGCGAAAAAGACCTGCGGGAGAAAAGCGCGATGTAGTTGCAAATGCACATGCTTGACACCTCCGCGCCGCGCGACCAAGGTAGCTTAGGTTTCTAAGGAATTTCGTCGCGAGCGAACGCGCCCTCCGAAGAGGCGCACGGACGAGACCAGGGTAGGAGCGACCATGATGACCGAAACCGCCGCGCCGCCGACCGAGCGGCCGCGCATCGCCCAGAGCTTCGATTTCACGCCGTTTCGCGAATCCGATTTCGCGCAGAAGGGCCTCAGGGCCTTCATGCAATATCGCGATCTCGGCCTCCGCCGCGCGACGGGCGGCCTCATGCGCGCCGAGCACATTCGCGTCATCGCGAAGACCGACATGAAGACGGGCTGGCACTGCCACGAGCTCGATTTCCAGTTCGTCTTCGTCCTCAAGGGATACGTCACGTTCATCACCGAGGACGGCGAGACCGTGACCCTGCGCGCGGGCGATTGCGCGCATCTGCCTGCCCTCTATCGCCACGACGAGATCGAGTTCGCATCGGATTTCGAGGTCGTCGAGATCACGGCGCCGGCCGATGTGCGCACGATTCCGGGGCGCGATGCGCCGCTGCCGCCCCGCAACGACGCGATGGGCCGCGTCTCGCGCTTCGCGGCGAGTTACGACCGGCCCGAGGCCTACAAGGTCGGCGACGGTCCCCGCCAGTTCCTCGCCTATCGCGACGCGGCCGTGACGGACGCCACCGGACGGCGCGTCAACATCAATGTCGTCCGCAACAGCAAGGCCGGCGATAAGTCCACCGGCTGGCACTATCACACGCTCGCATGCCAGTTCGTCTATGTGCTGAAGGGCTGGTCGCGCGTCGAGGTCGAAGGCCAGGGCGAATTCACGATCCATGCCGGCGACGCGATGACATTGCCGCACAAGCTCAAGCACGACGTCACCGGCTTCTCCGCCGACTTCACCGTGCTCGAGCTCAACATTCCCGCGGACTACGAAACGATCGCGTGCGAACCGCCCGGCCGCAAGGCGGCTTGAGCGGAAGCGCGCAGACTTCGCGACCATCAGAAACGAGGGAGGAAATCCGTGCAGACCATCCGAATCGCGGGAGCGGCGCTCGCCGTTCTCGCCCTGGTCCAGCCCGCCAGCGGGCAGGACACCTATCGCATCGCCGGCGTGATCTCGCTCACCGGCCCGCTGGGCTTTTCCGGCATCTCGTTCAAGAAGGCGAGCGATCTCGCGATCGAGATGCACAATGGCGGCAAGGTCGCCGGGCGGAAGATCCAGATCGCGTGGGAAGACGACGAATCGAAGCCGCAAGTCACGGCGCAGAAGGGCGCCAAGCTCGCGGCGAGCAATCCCGACATGATGCTGGGCTCGGCGACGACGCCTTCCACGCTGGCGCTGATGAAGATCACCGAGCAGCGCAAGATCCCGCACATCATCACGCTCGGCGGCGGCGATCCGATCACCGGCGCCGCCAAGACCGCCTACGCCTGGCGCACGACGATCCGCCTCGACATGGAGAACCGCACCGGCGCCGCTTATGTGCGGCAGATGAAGTTCAAGAAGATCTACGGCGTGTCGTTCGACTATCAGGTCACGCGCGCGCGTTGGGACGCGTTCAAGCAGCTCGTCCTCACGACGTCGGAAACGAAGATCGCGGGCGAGAGCTTCAGCCCGGTCGACAACATGGATTTCTCGCTGATCATCGAGAACGCCGTCCGCTCGGGCGCCGACGGGTTCTGGATCGACCTGCCCGGCACCGTCGGAACCGCGTTCCTGAAGCAGGCGGCGCAGGTGAACCTCAAAGGCAAGATGAAGCTGTTCGGCCCGGTCGTGGTCGACGACGAAGCGGCCGCCGCGATCGGCGACGGCGCGCTCGGCGTCAGCACTGGCACGCGCTGGCACTGGAGCCTCGAGAATCCCGAGAGCAAGAAGTTCGTGGAGGCGTTCAAGAAGAAATACAACGAGCTGCCCGATCAGTATGCCGGCGAGGCGTATGACGGCCTCGCCTGGTGGCTCGCGCACATCGAGAAGATGGGCACCTTCGACAAGGAGAAGCTGCTCCAGGGCTTCGCCACCAGCACCTGGGAAAAATCGATCAAGGGCAAGAAGACGATGCGCGCCTGCGATCATCAGGCGATGCAGGTCGGCTATTGGGGCGAGATCGTGCCGGGCGTAGCGGGCGGGCCGAAATACGTGCTGAAGATCACCGCCACGTTCCCGCCGGAAGATATCTTCCCGCCTTGCCAGTGAGGTCTCGCTTCGCCTGAGCGCGTGAGGGAGGGAGCAGCAGCATGTCGCTGGTCGTGATCGGACTCAGCATCGGCATGCTGCTGTTTCTGCTCGCCGTCGGGCTCACGCTGATCTTCGGCATGCTGGGCGTGATCAATTTCGCGCACGGCGCGCTCTATATGCTGGGGGCCTATCTCGCCTACCAGACCGTCCAATGGACCGGCAGCTTCTGGATCGCGCTGCTGGCCGCGCCGCTGATCGTCGCGGTGATGGCCGCGGTGATGGAGATCGTCGCGATCCGCCGCGTCTACACGCGCGATCATTTCTATCAGGTGCTGCTCACCTTCGGGCTCATCCTCGTCATCGACGAGCTCGTGCGCAGCATCTGGGGCCTCCAGGCGAAGTTGCTTTCTGCGCCGCCCGGCCTCGGCTCGTCGGTCTCCCTGATGGGCTCCGACGTCTCCGCCTATCGCCTGTTCCTGATCGCCTTCGGCGTCGCCGTCTCGGTTGCCTTCTTTCTCGTCCTCGAGCGGTCGAGGGTGGGGATGATCGTCCGCGGCTGCAACCACGATAGCGAGATGGCGTCGTGCCTCGGGATCAACGTCGCGAAAGTCCGCACGTGGATCTTCGCGATCGGCTCGGGCATGGCGGCGCTGGGCGGCGTCGCCGCCGGTCCGCTCTATCCCGTCGATACGAACATGGGCTTCGCCGTCATCATCGATTGCTTCATGGTCGTTGTGATCGGCGGCATGGGTAACATCCGCGGCAGCCTCGCCGGCGCACTCCTGATCGGCATGATCCGCGCGGTCGGGCAGCGCTACGTGCCCGAGCTGATCGGCGTGCTCACCTATCTGCTGTTCATCGGCGTACTGCTGGCGACGCCGCAGGGCTTGTTCAGCCGCAGGATGCGCCAGGCATGACTCTGCCGCGCTGGATGCGCTGGGCCTGGTGGCCCGCGCTTGCCCTTCTGTTGCTCGCCTTTCCGGTGCTCGGCGCGCCCGAGGGCGTGCTGTACTTCGTCACCTATCTCCTGATCTGGGCGATCTTCGCGATCGCGTTCGACATGGCGTTCGGCATGGCGGGCCTTCTCTCGGTCGGCCACGCGCTGTTCCTCGCGTTCGGCGGCTACGCCACGGGCTGGCTGACGGTGCACGCCGGCATCTCGTTCATCCCCGCGCTGCTGATCGCCTCGGCGGGCGCGGCGGTGCTGGCGATCGTGTTCGGGTTCGTGGCGCTCAGGCTTTCGGGCATCTTCTTTGCGCTCACGACTCTGGCGCTCGGCCAGCTCGCGATGATCGCGTCCGACACGGTTCTGGTGCCGGTCACCGGCGGGCAAGACGGCTTCAGCGGCATTCCGCGCCCGGATTTCCTCGGCATCGATTTCCTCCAGGCCGGGAACTTCCTGATCTTCGTCTCCGTCGCGTTCGTTCTCACGCTCGCGGTCTCGGCGCTGTTGCGCTCCTCGCCGTTCGGCCAGGTGCTGATCGCGATCCGAACCAACGAGGTGCGGGCCGAGCAGCTCGGCTTCAACGTCAAATACTTCAAGATCGGCGTCCTCATGATGTCCGGCTTCTTCGCGGCGCTGGCCGGCGGCTTGATGAGTTCGCTGCTGTTCTTCCTGAACTCGAGCATCCTCCACTGGTCGGTGTCGGGCGACGTCGTGATCATGGCGCTGATGGGCGGAACGGGCACGCTGCTCGGACCCGTGCTCGGCGCTGTCGCGTTCGAAACCATGAAAGAGCTGCTCAGCGAGTTCACCGGCCGCTGGCACGGCATCATGGGCGTGCTGTTCATCCTGTTCGTGATCGTGCTGCCCGACGGGCTCGCGGGGCTCATCCGCCGCGTCTGGGCGCGCATCGGCAAGCGCGCATGACAGTGGCGCTGGAATGCCGCGACGTCGCCGTGCGCTTCGGCGCGTTCACGGCGATCGACGGCGTCTCGCTGGCCTTCGAGGCAGGCCGGCTCTATGCCGTGATCGGCCCGAACGGCGCCGGCAAGACGACGCTGCTCAATGTGCTTTCCGGCCGCCTCCAGGCCGATTCCGGGCGCGTGCTGCTCGACGGCCGCGAGGTGACGAACGTCCCCGCGCATGCGCGCGCGCGGCTCGGCCTCGGCCGCAGCTTCCAGATCACCAAGCTGTTCGCGGGCCTCACCGTTTTCGAAAGCCTGCGCCTCGCCGGCCTCGGCCGCTTTTTCCGGCTGCAGCCGTTCTGGCGGCCGATTGGCAGCTATCGCGCGGTTTCGGCGGCCGCCGACGAGATGCTGGAGACGATCGGGCTTGCGGACCGCCGCGACACGGTGGCGGAGCAGCTCTCGCACGGCGATCAGCGCGCGCTCGAGGTCGGGCTGAGCCTGATGACCGAGCCGCGCGTGCTGCTGCTCGACGAGCCGCTCGCCGGCGTGGGCCAGCACGAGGTCGAACGCGCCGTTTCGCTCATCGAGCGCGTGCGCGCCGGGCGCACCGTCGTGCTCATCGAGCACAACATGCAGGCGGTGATGCGCCTTTCGGAAGTGATCGTCGTCATGGTGCGCGGGCGCGTGCTGGCGTCGGGCGCGCCCGAGGCGATCCGGCGCGATGCCGCCGTGCGCGCCGCATACCTGGGAGAGGCCGATGCTGTCGCTTGAGAGCATCGACGTCTTCTACGGAAAGGCGCAGGCGCTGCACGGCGTGTCGTTCGCGGTGGCGCGCGGCGAGGTCGCGTCGATCATCGGCCGCAACGGCGCCGGCAAGAC
>CAYZSG010000102.1:0-17186 GCA_964481045.1 uncultured Candidatus Odyssella sp.
CGATTCGTCCCTTGCGCGACGGCGTGATCGCCGACTTCGAAGTCGCCGAGGAGATGATCAAGCACTTCATCCGGAAGGTGCACAACCGGCGCAGCTTCGCGGCGCCGCAGATCATCGTCTGCGTCCCCTCGGGCTCCACGCCCGTCGAGCGCCGCGCGATCCACGACAGCTGCGCCTCGGCCGGCGCGCGCAAGGTCTATCTCGTCGAGGAGCCGATGGCGGCCGCGATCGGCGCCGGGCTTCCAGTCACCGAGCCCACCGGCTCGATGGTCGTCGATATCGGCGGCGGCACCACCGAAGTGGCGGTGCTCTCGCTGGGCGGCATCGTCTACTCCCGCTCGGTCCGCGTCGGCGGCGACAAGATGGACGAGGCGATTATCGCCTACATCCGCCGGAACCATAACGTGCTGATCGGCGAAACCTCGGCCGAGCGCATCAAGAAAGAGATCGGCTCGGCCTGCATGCCCAAGGAGGGCGAGGGCCGCCTCATGTCGGTCAAGGGCCGCGACCTGATGAACGGCGTGCCGAAGGAGCTCATCCTCTCCGAGGCGCAGATCGCCGAGGCGCTGGCCGAACCGGTCGCGCAGATCATCGAGGCGGTGAAGAACGCGCTCGAGCATACGGCGCCCGAGCTCGCGTCCGACATCGTCGACAAGGGCATCATGCTCACCGGCGGCGGCGCGCTGCTCTCGAACCTCGATCACGTCATCCGCCAGGCCACGGGGCTGCCGGTTTCGATCGCCGACGATCCGCTGTCGTGCGTGGCACTCGGCACGGGCCGGTGCCTCGAAGATTTGAAGCATTTGAAATCGGTGCTCATCACCGAGATCTGATCCCGCATACGGTCACGGGCGCGGCCCCCCACGCGTCCGCCGCCGTTGCAGAGAGGCGCAAGCGAGCGCCAACGGGGAGGGTGAAGCGAAGTGGGGACGCGCGCGAGACAGTCCGGCCGGCTCTGGCTGGTTCGCTTGTGGCTGCAGCGATTCGCGTTCCTGTTGCTGCTGGCCGCCGCCTTCGCGTTGCTCGCGCTGGGCCGCGGCGAGTCGTCCTGGGCCGGAAAATTGCGCGCGGGCCTGCTCGACGCCATCGCCCCCGTCGCCCACGCGCTCTCGCTGCCCGGCCGCGCGGTTTCCGACTGGTTCGGCTCCGTGAAGGACACCGCGCAGCTCCAGCGCCAGAACGCCGAGCTCAAATCCGAAATCGAGAGCCTGAAGCTGCGGCTCACCGCGCTCGACGAGCTCGCGCGCGAGAATGCGGAGTTCCGCAAGCTGCTCGGCGTGCAGATTCACGACGAAGGCCGCCACATCGCCGCGCGCGTGATCGCCGATCCGGGCGGCCCCTATGTGCGCTCCGTCCTCGTGCGCGCCGGCCATCGCGACGGCGTCCGCAAGGGCCGCGCGGTGATCACCGCGCAGGGGCTGGTCGGCCGCGTCACCGAAGTGGGCGAGTTCACCTCGCGCGTGATGCTGATCACCGATCTCAACGCGCGCACCGCGGTCATCATCGGCAACACCGGCGAGCGCGCGATCATGTCCGGCGCCAATGCCGATCTGCCGCGCCTGCTGCACCACGGGCGCACCGGCGCCATTGCGCCGGGCGACAAGGTCGTCACGTCGGGCCATGACGGCATCCTGCCGCCGGGCCTGCCGGTGGGAGAAATCGTGGACGTGGGGCCCGCCGGGATCCGCATCCGGCCTGCCGTCGACACGCAGTCGCTCGGGTTCGTGCGCATCGTCGATCACGACATGCCGGGTCTCCTGCCGCCGCCCGGCGAGAAAGCGGCCCAGCGCGTGACGCGCCGGCGCGACCGCTACGACGGCGGCTCGCCATGATCGCGGCGCCGGTCCGCCGCGAGCGCTGGTACACGCAGATCGCGCCAACCGCGACCGTGGTCGGCGCGGTGCTGCTCGATCTGCTCTGGATTCCGGTGCCCGGCTTCAATGCCGTGGCGCCCGCCTTCGCGGTGATGGCGGTCTATTGCTGGGCGGTGTGGCGTCCCGAGTATCTGCCCTACACCGGCGTTTTTGTCGCCGGCCTGCTCGAAGACCTCATCCGCGGCACGCCGATCGGCACCGGCGCGCTCGCGTTGCTGGCCGTGCAGGGCTTCGTCTGGGCACAGCAGCGGCTGCTGCGCTCGCGCAGCTTCGAGGTGATGTGGATGGGCTTCGCCGTGACGGCGCTGATCGCGTCGGCGATCACCTGGGCGGCCGTCGCCTTCGCCTATCGCACCGCGCTCTCGCCGTGGCCCGGCGCGATGCAGTATGCGCTCACCGTCGCCACCTTTCCGGCCCTCGCCTTTCTGCTGATGCGCATCGAGCGCGGATTGCCGAGGCCCGCATGAAGCTCGGCGCGATCAGCGGCGGACGCAGCCGGCAGAGCCGCAGGCCTCGCCGGACGAACGGCCTCGAGCAGTCGAAGAAGCAGGCGCAAAACCGCGAAGCCGAGCTCGACCAGCGCAAGGTGTTCACGCGCCGCGCGATCGTGTTCGGCGGGATCCAGATCGCCGCCGCCGGCGCGCTCGCCGCGCGCATGTATCAGCTCCAGGTCGTCGAAGCGAAGGACTACGCGGTCCAGGCCGAAGACAACCGCGTCAACACGCGGCTTTTGATCCCGCCGCGCGGGCGGCTGCTCGACCGCAATGGCGTGGTGATGGCGGACAATCGCGAGGACTATCGCGTCTACGTCATCGCCGAGCAGACGCCGAACCTCCAGGTTACGCTCGGGCGGCTCGCGCAGCTCCTCAACCTTCCCGACGACGAGCGCGACCGGCTGATGCGCGAGGTCAGGAAGCGCCGCCGCTGGGTTCCGTTCCCGGTCGCGGTCGATCTTGCGTGGGACCAGCTCGCGCGCATCGAAGCCAACATCCCCGATCTGCCCGGCGTCGTCGTCGAAAAAGGACTGACGCGCCACTATCCCGCGGCGACCAGCACGGCCCACGTCGTCGGCTACGTGGCGCCGCCGACCGAGGACGATCAGGCGATCGACGGCGACCCGCTGCTCTCGCTGCCCGAATTCCGGCTGGGCAAAGGCGGCATCGAGCGCGTGCTCGACAAGCCGCTGCGCGGCCAGAGCGGCTACGCGCAGGTGGAGATCAACGCCGCCGGCAAGGTGCAGCGCGAGCTCGACCGGCGCGAGGGCACGCCGGGGCCGGACGTCACGCTCGCGATCGATCTCGAATTGCAGCGCTACGCGATGGGCCTGCTCGCCCAGCACGAGAGCGGCTGCGCGGTGGTGCTCGACGTGCACACCGGCGAGGTCGTCGTGCTCGCCTCGCATCCCGGCTTCGATTCCAACTCGTTCGTGGGCGGCATCGGCGGCGAGCTCTGGCGGAGCCTCAACAGCAATCCCACCGCGCCGCTGCTGAACAAGTGCGTCTCCGGCACCTATTCGCCGGGATCAACGTTCAAGATGATGACGGCGATCGCCGGCCTCGAATCGGGCGCCATCACCGAGCGCACGGCCTTTTCGTGCGGCGGCGCGCTCCATCTCGGCGGCGCCGTGCTGCACTGCTGGAAGCGCGGCGGCCACGGTACGCTCGCCGTGCGCGACGCGATCAAGCAGAGCTGCGACGTGTTCTTCTACAACGCCGCGATGCAGACCGGCGTCGACAGGTTCGCCGACTATGCGCGGCGCTTCGGCTTCGGCGGATTGACGGGAATCGATCTGCCGCACGAGAAGCCCGGCATCATGCCGGACAGCGCCTGGAAGCGGAACAACTTCAAGAACGACACGAAATTCCACGCGGGCGAGCTGGCGATCGTGGGCATCGGGCAGGGCTACATCATCGCCACGCCGCTCCAGCTCGCGGTGATGACCGCGCGCATCGTCAATGGCGGCCGCGCCGTGGTGCCGACGATCGTCAAGTCACCCGAGAACGTCATCGCCGCCGCCGGCCTGAAGCGCCCGGTTGCAGCGCCCTCGCTGGGCGTGAGCACCAAGGTGCTCGACTACATCGCCGGCGCCATGTCCGGCGTCGTCAACGAGCCGGGTGGAACCGCGCAGCGCGTGCGCATCGACGAGCCGGGGCTCTCGCTCGGCGGCAAGACCGGCACCGCACAGGTGCGCCGCATCACGGCGGCCGAACGCGCGAAGGGCGTCATCAAGAACGAGGATCTTCCCTGGGAGAAGCGCGATCACGCGCTCTTCGTCTGCTTCGGGCCGGTGGCGGCGCCGCGCTACGCGTGCTCGGTGGTGATCCAGCACGGCGGCGGCGGTAGCGCCGTCGCGGCGCCGATCGCCCGCGAGCTGATGCTGGAGACGATGAAGAAACACATCCCGCTCTCCGAGCGGAAGCTTCCCGAGCCGGTGCGGCGCAGCCGCGCCGAGCGCGGGCGGGAGTAGCGATGTCCCTGCTCACCGCGCGCGCGGCGCCGCCCACGATCTTCCAGCGGGTGCGCTCGATCCACTGGCTCCTGGTGCTGTGCATCGTGGGCGTGGCCGCGATCGGGTGCGTTTTGCTCTATTCGGCCGGCGGCGGCAGCTTCAAGCCGTGGGCCGACAAGCAGATGCAGCGCTTCGCGGTCGCGTTCGTGCTGATGATGGCCGCGGCGCTCACGCCTCTGCGCCTCTGGTTCCGCTTCGCCATTCCGATCTATCTCGCCTCGGTCGCGTTGCTCGTCGTCGTCGAGTTCGCCGGCCGGCACGGCAAAGGGGCCGTGCGCTGGATCGATCTCGGCTTCGTCAGCATCCAGCCCTCGGAGCTGGTGAAGGTGGCGCTGGTGCTGGCGCTGGCGCGCTATTTTCAGCGGCTCAAGTTCGAGAACATCGGCAAGATCTGGGCCCTGCTCATCCCGGTCGGCATGGCCGTCGTCCCGGCCGGGCTCGTGCTGAAGCAGCCCGATCTCGGCACCGCCACGATCCTGCTGGCGATCGCCGGTTTCGTGCTGTTCATGGCCGGCGTGCGCGTGTGGAAGTTCGCCGTTGTCTTCGCGATCGCCGCCGCCGCGGCGCCGTTCGCCTACAACAAGCTGCATGACTACCAGAAGGATCGCCTGCTCACCTTCCTCGATCCGGAGCGCGATCCGCTGGGCACCGGCTACCACATCATCCAGTCGAAGATCGCGTTCGGCTCGGGCGGCCTGTTCGGCAAGGGTTTCCTCGAGGGCACGCAGATCCGCTTGAACTTCCTGCCCGAGTTCCACACCGACTTCGTGCTTTCGGTGCTGGCGGAGGAATTCGGACTCGTGGGCGGCCTCGTGCTGCTCGGAATCTATCTCGCGATCCTGTTCATCACGCTGGCGATCGCGTTCCGGGCGCGCACGCAGTTCGCGCGCCTCATCTGCGCCGGAATGACGGCCACGATGTTCCTCCACATCGCGATCAACATGGCGATGGTGATGGGCGCGCTGCCGGTCGTGGGCGTGCCGCTGCCGCTGGTCTCCTACGGCGGCACCGCGATGTTCACGCTGATGATCGGTTTCGGCATCGTGCTGAGTTCGCACATCTATCGCCAGGAGCGCCTCGGCGGAAAGCTGCTCGACGACGATTGAGCGCGGCCGCTCAATCCACCGGCGGGAATTCCGGATACTTCGGCAGATCGTCGGCGAACGTCATCCACGGAAGCCGCTTCGAATCCCAATAGTGCAACGCCGGCGCCAGCGCTTCGGGCCGGTCGAGGCTGCCGATCGTGATGTCGATCAGGCCGGGAATGTACGCGGCCGTGAAGCAGATCGGCGTGCCGCAGGCGGCGCAGAAGCCGCGCTTTGCCTCGGGCGAGGAGGCGTATTCTGCGGGGCGCCGCCCCGCGAACGTCACGTGCTCTATCTTGAACATCGCCCAGGCGACGGCGGGAGCGCCGGTGGCGCGCCGGCACGTCGTGCAGTGGCAGAGCGCGGTCATCAGCGGCGCCCCGGTGATCGCGTAGCGGACGGAGCCGCACTGGCAGCCGCCTTCGAGGCGGGGCTCGGCCATGGCTTGCTCCGCGGGCGTCATGCGGATGCCGCCAGCGCCATCGGCCCGCCCGCCGCCGGGGCTGCGAGGCCGGCAGCGGATGCGAAATCGGCGCTCGTCGCCACGTCTTTGGCGCCGCAATTGGAGCAGCGCAGCCTGGCGCCCACCTCGGGAACCGGGAATTCCGGTCCCAGCGTCAGCGTGAGCTGCCGCCCGTCGATGCGCGCGTGATGGGCGCACCGGTTGCACCAGCAGAGCAGGGCGCCGCCCCGCACTGCCAGCGCGCCGAGCCGCTCGGGACGGGCGAGACGATCCTGCGCGGCAATGAAGCGATCCTTGAAACCCGACATGCACAGCCTCCGGAATTGGAACAAAAATAGAACATAAGCCGATGCGTCCGTCAATGAGGGTCTTTGCGTGCAATGGCACGCCAGCGCGGCCGGTGTCAGAAAGGGCCGGGCGGCCGGCGCCGTTCCAAGGGGAGAGACGGCATGCCAGAGGGCCACGCACCGGGAAGGCACAACCAGACCATCGGCCACTATCTCGTCCGCGACGTCCCGCACACGGAAGCGGGCCAGCGCGCGGGCGCGGTGCTCGAGGCGATGCGCGGGCGGCGCTTCGATTGGGCGGGCGCCGTGTGCATCACCGGGCCCAACGGGCGCCTCGAAGGCATCGTTCCGCTCACGGCGCTCTTCGCCGCCGCGCCTGCGACCCCGATGGGAGAACTGATGCGGCCCATCCGCCATCCGGTGACGCCCGAGATGGACCGGGAGGATGCGGCCTCGATTGCGCTCACGCGCAGGCTCGACGCGTTGGCCGTGGTCGACGGCGCGGGCAAGTTCCTGGGCGTCGTGCCGGCAGCGGCGATGCTCGGCATCCTGCGCGCGGAGCATCTCGAGGACATCCACCGCATGGCGGGCATGACCCGCCATGCCGGCGAAGCGGTGAGCGCGCTCGAGGCGCCGCCGGTTTCGCGCGTCGCGCATCGCCTGCCTTGGCTGCTGCTCGGTCTCGCCGGCAGCGCGATGGCAACGCTCGTCATGGCGCAGTTCGAAGCGTCGTTGAGCGCGCATGTCGCGATCGCGTTCTTCGTTCCCGCCATCGTCTATCTCGCCGATGCGATCGGAACCCAATCCGAGGTCATCGCCGTGCGCGGACTGTCGCTGAGCAAGGCGCGCTTGGGGCAACTGCTGATGGGCGAGATCGTGACCGGCACGCTGCTAGGCGCCATCCTGGCGGGAGTAGCGCTGCCCGGGATCTGGCTGGCGTTCGGCGATCTCCGGCTGGCGCTCTCGGTTTCCGCCGCGTTGCTCGCGGCCGGCGCCGTCGCCACGACGGTCGGGCTGCTGCTGCCGTGGCTGTTCGAGCACGCCGGATTCGATCCCGCGAACGGCAGCGGGCCGGTCGGCACCATCATTCAGGATGTCGCCAGCCTGCTGATCTATTTCGGCTTCGTGCGCCTGCTGCTCGGCTAGATCAGCCCTGCGACCAGACGAGGCGCGGCTTGTCCTCGAGGAAGCGCAGGAGATCGGCCAGCGAATGCGCGCGGCGGATAACGGCCGAGCCCACGGCCACCACGTAGCGGCCGCGATCGCGGCCGCCGGCCAGCTTGCAGATCGCGAAAACCGGCTGCTCGGCGGCGCGGCGAAAGATGGAGAAGACGGCGCCCTTGGGCCCGAAGTCGAGCGCGTAGTCGCGCCACTCGCCGCTCATGACACGGCGGCTGTAGAGCTGGAAGAGCTGGCGAAGCTCCCGCTTCTCAAAGACCACTCGTCCGTCCGCGGCGGGATGGCGCGGACGGACCCGGCGAATGCTCTCGAGATCGATCAGATCGGCCATCGCCCGATCGGCCCCTCCCGGCGGAATGAAAGACCGATGACAGTTTTCCGTCAAACAGCGGCTTTGTCCAGCCGTTCCCGCCGCCGCCTCATCCGCGGTCGCGTACGCAGCGCTCGAGGCGGGCGAGGCCGGCTGCCGTGCCCGCGAGCTCGAAATCGAAATTCTGCCGGTTGTTGACCAGCGTCAGCCGCAGGCTGCGCCGCAGCAGATCGAGCGTCGCCCGGTCTCGGCCGAGGCTCAGGAAGACCGAGTTGGTCAGGCTCGCCAGCACGGTGCCGCGCGCGCGGCGCACGTAGCGACCGTCGATCATGAGGCCCATCGCGTAGTTGCCGCGCGGGTCGAGCGTCCAATCCGGCCGGCTCAGGCCGATCAGCAGCGAGTGATCGGTGAGCCGCAGGAAGTGCAGGGTGATGCCGTTGTCGTAGGCGACGCTCATGCGGCAGCCGCTGAAGGCGCCGGTCTCGCTATACACCGAGCGGCCGGTCCAGTTCCCGGCCTGCCAGGCGCCGGCCTCGGCGGCGGGCGCGAGCACGGCGCAGACGGCGAGGGCGAGCAACGGTCGCGGCATGAGCGGGAATCCTCCCATAAGTCCGTGGTCGCGGCCGAGAATATGGCGCAGGGCCTTCCGTTGCACCTGCCGCTGGCGCCGGTCTATATCTAGCGCCCCCATTCCATCGAGCAGAAGCCTTGGCCAGGAACGACAAGAAGCCGCCCGTGCCGGCGCCGGACGATCCTCGCACCCGCGAGCAGGAGCAGTTCTTCGAGGAAGTCTCGGAGGAGCTGAAGCAGGATCGTTACGCGGAGCTGTGGAAGAAGTACGGCCGCTACTTCGTGGCGCTCGCGGTCGTCTGCGTGCTCGGCGTGGCCGGCTACCAGTACTGGCAGGGCGAGCAGCGGAAAGCACGCGAGACCGCGAGCGAGCGCTTCGCCGCCGCCGCGGCGCTGGCCCGCGAAGGCAAGACGAAGGAGTCGATCGCCGCCTTCGCCGGCGTGGCGCAGGACGGGCCCAAGGGCTACGCGCAGCTCGCGCGCCTCCAGCAGGCGGCGCAGCTTCTCAAGTCGGGCGACCGCACCGGCGCCATGCTCGCCTTCGAGCAGATCGCCAACGACGGCTCGGCCGATCCGCTGTTCCGCGACGTGGCCGTGGTCCACTGGGCCTATGCCGGGCTCGACGACGCCGATCCCGCCAAGATGACCGAGCGGCTGAAGCCGCTCACGGCCAAGGAGAATCCGTGGCGCTTCATGGCGCTCGAATTGTCCGCGCTCTATCTCGAGCGCGCCGGGCGCCGCGCCGACGCCATCCAGATCCTGACCGATCTCGAGAAGGACAAGGATGCGCCGCAAGGCGCGCGCAGCCGCGCCAAAGAGCTGCTTGCCATCCTCGGCAAGTCCTGAGCCTCGTTCTCCGCCATGGGATTCCGCCGATGATGCGCCGCCTGCTCGCCCTTGCCGCTGCCGCGCTGTTGCTGCCGGCGTGCAGCACGCTCGACAGCATCAACCCCTTCTCGGAGTCGAAGCCGCCGCGCCTCGAGGGCGAGCGCAAGCCCGTGCTCGTCGGCGAAGAGCTGGTGCGGCCCGACACGGCGCTGGCCACGCGCAGCGTCGAGCTGCCGCGGCCGACGACGAACAAGGAATGGCCGCAGGCCGGCGGCTATCCCGACCACGCGATGCACCACCTCACGCTGTCCGAGCGACCGCAGCGCGCCTGGCAGGGCAGCATCGGGCCAGGCACCGGCGGCTCCGGCTTCTGGCGCACCTTCGGCCTCTCCACGCCGCGCCGCCTGATCGCGCAGCCGATCGTGGCCGAAGGCAAGTACTTCGCGCTCAACAGCGATGGCGAAGTGGTGGCGCTCAACGCCGCCACGGGCGGATCGCTGTGGCGCACGAACATCCTGCCGAAAGACGAAGGGCAGGGCGACGTCGGCGGCGGCATCGGCTACGCCAATGGCGTCGTGTACGTCGCCACCGGCGCCGCGGAAGTGCTGGCGCTGAACGCGGCGACCGGCGCCATCGACTGGCGTACGCCGCTTGACGCGCCGGCGCGCGGCGCGCCGACGATCTCGGGCGGCCGCGTCTTCGTGGTGACGACCGAGAACGAACTCGTGGCGCTCGATCCCGCCAAGAAGGGCGAGCGGATCTGGAACTTCGCCGGCGTCGCGGAGCCGACCGGAATCCTCGGCGCCGCCAATCCCGCGGTCGAGGGAAACATCATCATCGCGCCGCAGAGCTCGGGCGAGATCGTGGCGCTGCGCGTCGAGAACGGGCGTCAGCTCTGGACCGAGCGTCTCGCCGCGGCGCGCCAGATCAACCCGATCACGAACATCGCCGACATCACCGCGCGGCCCGTCGTCGACCGTGGTGTCGTGATCGCCGTGAGCAATGCGGGCCGCCTCGCGGCGCTCGACATCCGCACCGGGCGCCGGCTGTGGGACGTCGACATCGGCGGCATCCAGACTCCGTGGCTCGCCGGCGACTGGGTCTATGCGCTCAGCAACGAAGGGCAACTCGTCTGCATCGAGCGCAACAGCGGCCGCATCAAATGGTCGGCGCAGCTCAACTCGTTCACCACCGAGCGCCAGCGGCGCACGCCGATCGTCTGGACCGGACCGGTGATCGCCAGCGACCGGCTGATCGTGGCCGGTTCGCACGGCGAGGCGCTCTCGCTGTCGCCCTACACGGGCCAGGTGCTCGGCCGCATCGTGATCGGCGAACGCGTGCTGATCTCGCCGATCGTCGCCGAGGGCACGATCTACTTCCTCGACGACACCGGCCGCGTCCTGGCGCTGCGTTGAGCGCGCCGGGCGAGAGGGAGTTCACGGCCGCCATCGTCGGGCGGCCGAATGTCGGGAAATCGACGCTGTTCAACCGACTCGTCGGCCGGCGCATGGCGCTCGTCCACGACAAGGCCGGCACCACGCGCGACCGCAAGGAAGGGCAGGCGCGCCTGTTCGATCTCGCGTTCCGCGTGATCGACACGGCGGGCCTCGAAGAGGCCGCGCCCAAGGCGATCGAGACGCGCATGGTCTCGCAGACGCTGAAGGCCGTGGGCGACGCCGATCTCATCCTGTTCATGATCGACGCCCGCGCGGGGCTCACCGCGCTCGACCGCCACTTCGCGGACCGCTTGAGGAAGTTCGGCAAGCCGCTGCTGCTGCTCGCCAACAAGTGCGAGGGCCGCGCGGGCTCAGCCGGCCTCGCCGAAGCCTTCGCGCTCGGCATGGGCGAGCCGATCGCGCTGTCGGCCGAGCACGGCGAGGGCTTGAGCGACCTCTATCACGGGCTCACCGCGTTCGTGCCGTCGGCGCCGCGGAACGAAGACGGCACTCTCGCGGAGGGCGAGGCGCCGCCGCCCGCGCGTCCGCTCACGCTCGCGATCGTCGGCCAGCCGAATGCCGGCAAGTCCACGCTGATGAACCGGCTGCTCGGCGAGGAGCGCGTGATCGTCGGCCCGGAGCCGGGGCTCACGCGCGATTCGATCGCGATCGAGTGGCAGTGGAAGGGGCGGCCGATCAAGCTCGTCGAC
This sequence comes from uncultured Candidatus Odyssella sp., assembly GCA_964481045.1. Taxonomy (GTDB): domain Bacteria; phylum Pseudomonadota; class Alphaproteobacteria; order Bin65; family Bin65; genus SBBV01. Next base: position 11,252 of record CAYZSG010000102.1, read on the forward strand.
ACGGCCGGCCTGCGCCGAAAGGCGAAGGCCGTCGACGCGCTCGAGAAGCTCTCGGCGATCGACGCGATGCGCGCGATCCAGTTCGCCGACATCGTCGTGCTGCTGATCGACGCGGTCACCGTGCAGGATTTCGGCCACGGCATCGAGAAGCAGGATCTGCAGATCGCGTCGCACGTGGAAGCGGAAGGGCGCGGCCTCGTGATCGCGGTCAACAAATGGGATCTCGTCGAGGATCCGTCGAAGCAGCGGCGCCTCGTGCGCGAGAGCCTCGAGCGCTCGCTGGCGCAGATTCAAGACGTGCCGCTCGTCACGATGTCGGCGCTCGAGGGCACCAATCTCGGCCGGCTGATGCAGGAAGTGCTCGCGGTCGACGAGAAGTGGAACCAGCGCGTGTCGACGTCGCGGCTCAACCGCTGGCTCGAGGGCGCGCTCGAGGCCAATCCGCCGCCGATGGTGAAGGGCCGCCGCATCAAGATCCGCTACATGACGCAGGCGCGCACGCGGCCGCCGACCTTCGCGCTGTTCGCGACGCAGGCCGAGCGGCTGCCCGATTCCTACACGCGCTATCTCGCGAACGGATTGCGCAAGGCGTTCGGCTTCGGCGGCGTGCCGTTGCGCCTGCACGTGCGCGGCGGCGAGAACCCGTTCGACCGCGGGAAAAAGTAAGGCGCCCGCCCGTTTCCGGGCAGGCGCCTCGGCCCGTCCCCCGCAATGGGCCTTAGAACGTCTTGGAGATGCCGAACACGACCTTGGCGGAGCACCAGTCGAGGCCGCCGAAGCACTCGCTGCGCTTGAGGTTCGTGTCGCCGTATTTCACGAACATCTTGAAGCCGTAGAGTTCCCACTTCACGCCGGCTTCCCATTCGAGATAGTCGGGCGTGCCGAACCGGTCGTTCTTCTCGATCGACTGATGCCCGATGTGGCCGAACGCCGCCACCTTGTAGGGCTGCAGGATTTCGACCGGAATCGGCACCGTGACGTCGCCGAAGACCCATGCGGCGAAGCCGCTGCGGATCGTGTAGTTCGGCGAGAGCGCCACGCCGCCACCGACTTCCATGAAGCCGAAATCCCAGCTCAGCGACGGCATCACCTCGAAGTAGTCGAGGTTCGCGCCCGACGCCGCGCCCGGATAGAGATAGCCGATGAACTGGACGTTCCAGGACAGCTTCTTGTCGAACAGCTTGCCCTTCAAGCCGCCGTAAACGTCGATCTCGACGCGCGGCTTGAAACCGCCGGTGAAGTTGATGTTCGACGCCCACACGCCGGCGTAGAAGTTGGTGTCCTTGAAGACCTCGAATTCGATGTCGAGGCTGCCGTTGTAGCCCGGGGCGTTGCTGGTCTGGGAAATGCCGCGGAAGCGGTAGTTCGACCAGAACGCGATCGTGGCCGAAACGGGATCGGGAAGGATCTTCCGCTCGTACCACGGCGTGTATTCGAACGGTTTCGCCGGTTCGGCCGCCGGTGCCGTCTGCGCCATCGCGCCGGGCGCCATCGCCAGCATTGCCGCTCCGATCAACGCGGCCGAGTAACCGAATCTATGCATCTGTTAACCCCCAAGGATCTTACTGTGATCGGCGGCCCAGCACGTATCCTGCGCTGCCCGCCCCATGCGGCTTGATAAAGAGCAAGTGGTGTGCCATTGCGCGCCACGAACGGCCGGGCGGGCCACGTTCGGAGTTTTTTGCTGCCGTTTTATGAAGCCGCGTGGCAGAAAAGCCACAGTTGATGGCGCAACCGCCTCCGTTCGTTGGGGAATTCGCGCTGATCGGGCCGGCCTGCGCGCTCAGGCGGGCACGCTTTGCCCATTTTGTCGGCAGGATGGTTCCGCGAGCGACACGAAGGTTTCCGTGATCGCCTCGGGCGCAGGCAGGCTCAGCGGATCCTCGCCCGGGAACGCCTGCGCGCGCATCGCGGTACGCACGACGCCGGGATCGACGAGGTTCGCTTTGACCCCGAATGAAGCCACTTCGGCGGCGTAGGTGCGCACCAGCATCTCGAGCGCGGCCTTCGAGACGGAATATGCGCCCCAGAACGGCGTGGCGGCGCGCGCGGCGCCCGAGGTGACGAAGATCGCGCGGCCCGCATCGGAGCGGCGCAGCAGCGGATCCATGCTGCGCAGCAGGCGCCAGTTGGCGGTGAGGTTGAGGCCGATGACCTTCTCCCACACCGGCGGATCCATGTGCGTGAGCGGCGTGAGCACGCCGATCGTTCCGGCATTGCCGACGAGGATGTCGAGTTTGCCGAAGCGCCGGTAGAGCGCGCCGCCAAGCTCGTCGATCTTGGCCCCCTCGGCGAGGTCGAGCGGAACGAGCGTGGCGGCGCCGCCCGAAGCGCGGATCGCGTCGTCGGTCTCCTCGAGCCCGCCAACGGTGCGCGCGACGAGGATCACATGCGCGCCCTCGGCCGCGTAGCGCTTCGCCACCGCCGCACCGATGCCGCGCGAAGCACCCGTCACGAGCGCAATGCGGCCCTGGAGCCGCTTGGATGCCGGAGAGGTCATATCGGCCGGCGCGCGCGCGTCTCGCGGGACCGAAGGAAGTTCACAGGAGCCGGGGAGCCGGGGAGATTCGGAAAAGCGCGCGCGGCGCGCAACCTTTCTTCTCCCCGGCTCCCCGGCTCCTGTTCACTTTGCTTCGCTTCCACGGGCAGGGCCTCGGCCGGTCGCTCTCAAGCGACTTCTTCGAGCAGCGAGAGCTGGCGCGAGGAGGAGCCGCCGGCGCGGTCGGTGAGGCGCGTGGGATAGTCGCCGGTGAAGCACGCGTCGCAGAACTGCGGATCGTCCTCGGTGCGCGCGGTGTGGCCCATCGCGCGATAGAGCCCGGCGATCGAGATGAAGGCGAGGCTGTCCACGCCGATGATCTTCGCCATCTCGGCGACGCTGTGGCGCGCGGCGAGCAGCTTCTCGCGCTGCGGCGTGTCGATGCCGTAGAAGCAGGAATGCGTCGTGGGCGGGCTCGAGATGCGCATGTGCACCTCGGCGGCGCCCGCATGGCGCACCATGTCCACGATCTTCGTGGAGGTGGTGCCGCGCACGATGCTGTCGTCCACCAGGATCACGCGCTTGCCGGTGAGCGCGGCGCGGTTCGGGCTGTGCTTGAGCTTCACGCCCAGATGCCGGATCTGGTCGGCCGGCTCGATGAAGGTGCGGCCCACATAGTGGTTGCGGATGATGCCGAGCTCGAACGGCAAGCCCGCCGCCAGCGCATAGCCCATCGCCGCCGGCACGCCCGAATCGGGCACCGGCACCACCACGTCGGCCGGCACCGGCGATTCCTTCGCCAGCTCGGCGCCGATGCGCTTCCTCGCCTCGTACACCGGGATGCCTTCCACGATGCTGTCGGGCCGCGCGAAGTAGATGTATTCGAACACGCAGAAGCGCCGCTTCTGCTTCGGGAACGGCCGCAGCGAGGTGAGGCCGCGGTCGTCGAGCACGATCATTTCGCCCGGCTCGACGTCGCGCAGATATTTGGCACCGACGATGTCGAGCGCGCAGGTCTCGGACGTGACGATATAGTGCCCGTCGAGGATGCCCAACACGAGCGGGCGCACGCCGAGCGGGTCGCGCACGCCGATCACCTTCTTGCGGCTCAGCATCACGAAAGAATAGGCGCCCTCCACCTGCAGCAGCGCATCGCTGATGCGGTCGATGAGGTTGGTCGCCTTGCTGATCGCGATGAGGTGGCTGACGATCTCGGTGTCGGTCGTCGACTGGAACAGGTGGCCGGTGCGGATCATCTCCGTGCGCACCGTGGTGGCGTTGGTGAGATTGCCGTTGTGCGCGATGGCGAGGCCGCCGAACGCGAAATCGGCCACCAGCGGCTGGATGTTGCGCGCGATCGGAGTCCCGGTGGTGGAATAGCGCACATGGCCGATCGCCATCGGCCCCTTGAGCTTCTCGATCGCCGAGGCCGAGTTGAAATTGTCGCCGACGAGGCCGAGCGCCCGGTGGGCGTGGAACATCTCGCCGTCGAAGGTGACGATGCCGGCCGCCTCCTGGCCACGGTGCTGGAGGGCATGAAGGCCGAGCGCGGTGAGCGCCGCCGCGTCTTCATGGCCGTAAATGCCGAAGACGCCGCATTCTTCCTTGAACTTGTCGTCGCCCGTGTCGAAGGGATTGGTCGAGATCATGGACCCGCCTGCCGCCGCCGCACGGCGCCCCGGGCATTCCAACCGGTAGGGGCCACCGCCGTTCCCGCGCCGCTCATATAGGGTATCCCCCGCCGAAAGTCGCCCCCCAGGTGACGAGCGGATGACGCAGGCTTGGGGATGAATGCGGCCGGACGCAATTTTGCGAACCCTTGGCTTTCCTTGGCTTCCGTTGGCTTTTCTTGGCTTCGGGGTTGGCCTCTTGCGCGGCGACTGGCCGGGCGAGAAGGCGGGGGAGGGGCCCCCCCCTCTTCGCGTAGGCAAACGTAGGCTTTCGTAGGCTTTCGCGTGCAAAACCGGGCAAAGGGCGGGCAGGGCACCCGTCACCGCCGCGACCTCAGGCGCTCGGCCGCATCGTGCGCGCGCTGGCCGAACTGCCGGGCCGCGGCTTCGGCGCCCTCGGCGAACATCAGGGCGTCGCGCTGCCCTTCGCGCGCCGCCTCGGCGGCCGCTGGGTCCGCGGCCGCGCTGCCCGCGGCCTCGCCGAGGCGCACCGCCATGAGCCGCTGCTCGGCCGCGTGCGAGCGTGCCCAGAACTCCTGCTCGAACTCGCGCGGATCGCGGCGCAGGATGCGCACGCCGGGCAGGTAATCGGCGAAACCGGCCAGCCGCGCCTTCATCGTCAGCGCCTGCATCGCGGCGTAGTAGTCGCCCTTCTCCATCGCCGCCTCGAACACGGCCTCGGCCTGGTCGATGATCGTGTCGCGCCGCACCTGGCGATCCAGCCCGCGCACCTCGCGCAGCGCATGGATGCGGCGCACGATCTGCGGATGCTTCAGCAGCCGGTTCGCCTGCTGACGCGCATTGACCGGCGAATAGCCCGCCGCCACGGCCGCCTTCGGCCCCACCGGCTGCTCGACATAAGCGATGCAGAACGCCTCCTGTCGCTCGGACAGCGCCTCGCCCGGCGTCTCGAGCGCGGGCGGGGTCTCGGGCGCCGGCGGAACCGGATCGCCCTTCTGCCAATACGGCAGCCATTCGCGGTGGGCGGATTTCCAGTCCGTCTCGCGGCGCCATTGCGCGAGATCGGTGGTGGCCTCGGGCGGACGCGCGGTGGCGGAAGGGGCGGACGGCACGGCGGGCGTTTGCGGATCGAAGGGCATGGGAGGCTCCATAAAAGAACAAACAAAGTACATAATATAGGAATTATGTCAAGGAATGGGTTCCGTCAAATCGCGCACCAAACCCATTGTCGTCCCCGCGAAAGCGGGGACCCATGCCAACGCCCGACGGCAATCACACGCGACGCTGGTTGCTGGCCCAATGCCTTGACCCGCGGCGCGCCCTGCGCATGGCCGACGCGCGGAGAGATGGGTCCCCGCATTCGCGGGGACGACAAGGCAGGTTGAAGGAGGTTCTCCAACAGCGCCCCCAAAACGAAAGCGGCCCGCCTTTGGGGGCGGGCCGCTCGTGATCTCGTTGGTTCGCGCGCTTAGTAGTAACGGCAGACGTACTGTCCGTAGTAGTTGTAGAAGCAGCGCGGGCCGTAGTACGGGTTGTACTGGTACGGCTGGTAGTAGTAGGGGTTGCCGTAGAAGCCGAAGTGGAAGCTGACCTTCGCTTCGGTGATCGCGCTGTCGGCCTTGGTGTCGGCCTGCGCGGCGCCCGCGCCGAGCGAGAGAACGGCGGCGGCGGCGGCGAGGAAAAGCTTGGTGTTCATGTCGGGCACTCCCGGTTGGGTTTCTCGGCGAGGCGAGTTGCTTGCCTCATCTGCCGCGAACCCTACCCCCGCCCGCGCCCGGGCGCAGTGACGGCGCGCACACGCCAATTGTGCGCCCCGTCACAGGGC
>CAYZSG010000103.1:0-17113 GCA_964481045.1 uncultured Candidatus Odyssella sp.
CGGCGGGCGATATCCTCGTGCTCGCGGCGCGGCTCGAGAAGGGCGCGGCCAACGCGTATCTCGGCGTGATCCCGGCGTTCAGCAACGGCGATCTCGCCAAGGTCGCCGGCCGCCTCGCCGCCGACGAGACTATGCATTGGACCGTGCTCGCCCAGGCGACGAAGGAGATGCTGCCGCAGAAGGCGCTGACGTTCGGCGCCTGAGACCGCAGCCATGACACCCGGCGGCGCAACTCACGGCGCCGCCGGCACTGCCCGCGCGCGTCGGCGGAGTCCCCTCGAAGCCGGCGCGTCCCGTCCCGCGGGCGCCGCGTTCGCACTCCCCCGCCGGCGCCCGCGGGCGTCCGTCTCCCGAGATCCACCATGAAGCAGATCGTGTTCGCCGCGAGTCTGGCGGTCGCGGGCGCAATGCCCGCGCTCGCGCAGGACGCCGGCAAGGGCAAGGCCGTGTTCGAGAGCCGCTGCATCGGCTGCCACTCGCTGGCGACGAATCGCATCGGCCCGGCGCTCGGCACCGTGATCGGGCGCAAGGCCGGCACGCATCCCGGTTTCAGCTACTCGGCCGCGCTGAAGGCGGCGGGCCACACCTGGGATGCCGAGAAGCTCGAGAAATGGCTGATCAATCCGCAGGCCTTCGTGCCCGGCGCGGTGATGCCGTTCCGGCTCGGCAGCGAAGAAGAGCGGCGCGACGTCGCCGCCTATCTCGCGAGCCTCCGGAAATGACGAAGCCCCGCACTTCGCCTCGGCGAGGTGCGGGGCCCCGGATTGGCAGGCGTTACGATTCGTGGTGGAAGCGCACCCAGCCGGTGCAGCTCGTCTTCTGGAGAAAGCCGCCCTTGTTGCAGACCTGCACCGAGTAGTGCTGGTTGTAACCCTTGCGGTACACGAACGAGAACCTCTGGCCCGGGGTCACGGTGTATTGCACGCCGTTGCGGCGAATCTGGAAGTGCGTCCAGTTCTTGCCGTAGTAGCTGAGGTACACGTTAACCGAGCGCTTGTCGTCGCGGCTTTCGGCGCAGATGCTGCCGACGCACGCCTTGGCGGCGGCGGGGCTGGCCATGGCGGCGGCGCCGGCGATCGAGACGAGCGCGAGGACGGCGAGCGATGCGATGCGGGACATGGTGGTTCTCCTGTCAGAGAGCGTTGGGGGTGAACTCGGTACGCGCGCAATATATGCGAGACGACGTGACGCGAAGCTGAACCGCGCCGTTATCGCGAGGTGTGACGGCCGTCACACGCATCGCGTGCGGGTCGCGGCGCACGCGGCGCGCGCGGCGATCCTTGCGCTGAATCAATGCCGCGGCGCGCGCATCGGCTAAGGCTTGCGACCTCGACAGGGGGATGCGCGTGCCGGTGACTCTCAGGATCGATACGCTTTCAGGGCCGCAGGGCGACGCGCTTCCGGCGGAGGCCGTCGAGCGAAAGGGGCGCGGCCATCCCGACACAATCGCCGACGCGGTGGCCGAGGCGGCGAGCATCGCGCTCTCGCGCCGCTACCGCGACGAATGCGGGCGGATCCTGCATCACAACGTCGACAAGGTGCTGCTCGCCGGCGGCGCGGCCGAGGCGGCGTTCGGCGGCGGGCGCGTGACGCAGCCGATGGATCTGTTCATCGCCGGGCGCGCCGCGGCCAGCTTCGACGGCAAGAACATTCCGGTTGGCGAGATCGTCGTCGACGCCGCAAAGGCGTGGCTGCGCGCGAACCTGCCCGCGCTCGACGTGGACAGGCACGTCCGCATCCACAGCCTCGTACGGCCCGGCTCGGCCGATCTCGTCGAATTGTTCGATCGTCAGAGGAAGGCCGGCGCGGTGCTCGCCAACGACAGCTCGATCGGCGTGGGCTTCGCGCCGCTGAGCCGGCTCGAGACCGCGGTCGACCGCATCGAGCGCCGGCTCACCGGCGCGGAGACGCGGAAGGCCCATCCCGCGATCGGCGCCGACGTGAAGGTGCTCGGCCTGCGCGACGGCGAGAGCGCGCGGTTCACGGTCGCCGCCGCGATGATCGGCGGTGCGCTCCGCGATGAAGCGGCGTATCGCGCGGCCAAGGAGGCGGTCGCGGCCATGGCGCGCGAGACGGCGCGGGACTGTGGCTTCGCCGACCCCCAGGTGGCCGTGAATGCGGCGGACGATCCGGCGGCGGGCAGCCTCTATCTCACCGTCACCGGACTCTCGGCCGAAGCCGGCGACGACGGGCAAGCCGGGCGCGGGAACCGTGCCAACGGCCTCATCACGCCATATCGCCCGATGACGATGGAATCGGTGGCCGGCAAGAACCCGGTTTCGCATGTCGGCAAGCTCTACAACATCGCCGCCGGGCTGATCGCGGCGCGAGTCGCCGAGGCGCTGCCGGAGCTCGGCGCGGTCCAGTGCTTCCTCGCCAGTCAGATCGGCCGCCCGATCCAGGAGCCCCTGTCGGCGACCGTGCTCGCCGCGTCGAAGCGCGGGCGCAACGTCGCGCGCTTCGCCGCCGAGATCGAGCGCATCGCGGCCGAGGAGCTGGCGCGCATCGGCGACATCGCCGACGCGCTGATCGACGGCAGCATCGCGCTCGACCGCTGGCCGCTGCGCGCGCCGCCGCTCGAAGTGTGGGCGACGCTCTCGGAAGCGCACCGCGCGCTGCTCGACGAGATCGAAGCCGAGGCCGCGAACACCGCGGCCTACACCGGGCGCAATCGCTTCGCGCCGCGCACGATGGCGGCGATGGCCAGGGTGCCGCGCGAGAAATTCGTGCGCGCCGGCGAGGAGGAAGCCGCCTATCTCAACATGCCGCTGCCGATCGGCCACGGGCAGACGATCTCGCAGCCTTACATCGTGGCGTTGATGACCGACCTGCTCGATCTCGCGGGCGGCGAGCGCGTGCTCGAGATCGGCACCGGCTCGGGCTACCAGGCCGCGATCCTCTCGGGGCTGGCGCGCGAGGTGTTCAGCATCGAGGTCGTGCCGGAGCTGGCGTTCGAGGCCGGTGTGAAGCTCGCGCGGCTCGGCTATCGCAACGTCACGGTGAGGGCCGGCGACGGCGCCAAGGGCTGGCCGGAAAAGGCGCCGTTCGACGCGATCATCGTGACGGCGGCGGCGGGCGAGGGCGTTCCGCCCGATCTGGTGGCGCAGCTCAAGCCGGGCGGCCGCATGGTCGTGCCGGTCGGGCAGGGGCGCTTCGCGCAGAACCTCATCCTCGTCACCAAGGACGAAGCGGGCCGAGTCATCGAGAAAACAATTCTGCCGGTGGCGTTCGTGCCGCTGGTCTAGTTCCCCTCGCCCTGGGGCGAGGGGCCAGGGGAGAGGGGAGGTATCTTTGAATTCGAAGCGCCGCCACCGCTGCAGGTTCTCCCCCTCACCCCCTTCCCCCTCGCCCCGGGGCGAGGGGGACGATAATCTCCGGCCATGACCATCCAGCTCGCCACCATCGATTCGCTCGTCGCCGATCTTCCGGACGGCGCGCTTGTCGCCGCGATGAAGGACACGAGCGGCGCGCCGATGGCGCTGGCGCGGGCGCTGATCAGGAAGGGCGCGCGCGGCCTCCACCTCGTCAACATGCCGACCGGCGGCCTGTTCGCCGACGTGCTGATCGGCGCCGGCTGCGTGGCCACGGTCGAGGGCGGCGGCGTCAGCCTCGGCGAATACGGCCAGGCGCCGTGCTTCGTCCGCGCGGTCAAATCCGGCGCGGTGCGGCCACTCGATACGACCTGCCCGGCGGTCTATGCGGCGCTCCAGGCCGGCGAGAAGGGCAACCCGTTCATGCCGCTGCGCGGCCTGATCGGCTCCGACATCCTCAACCACCGCGCCGACTACAGTGTCATCGACAATCCGTTTGCCCCGCCCGGCGCGCGCGATCCTATCGTTCTGATCCCGGCCATCCGCCCGGACCTAGCCCTGATCCACGCGCCGCTGGCCGACCGCGAGGGCAATCTCTGGGTCGGGCGCGATCACGAGCTGCGCATCCTCGCCCACGCCGCGCGCCGCACGGTCGCGACGGTCGAGGAGGTCGCCGACGGCAATCTCAACGCCGATCCGCTTCGCTCGGCGGGCCTGATCTCGTCGCTCTACATCGACGCGGTGGCGCTCGCGCCGCGCGGCGCGCTGCCCCGTGGCATGCCCGGACTTTACGACGAGGACGCGGGCGCCATGGCCGCTTACGCGCGCGCCGCCGCGACTCCCGAGGGTTTCCGCGCCTGGCTCGACGCCTTCCTCGCCGGCGACGCCCCCGCCCGCCGCGCGGCGGAGTAAGAAGAGGTTGAGACTCGGAGAGCACGAAGGGCACGGAGAAGAACCGATATGCGCCAGAGGCGCGCCCAAAATCCTCCGTGTTCTCCGTGGCCTCCGTGTTATTTCTATCTTCGAGCCGCAGTCCGATGACTGAGAGCTATCGCACCGAGGAACTGCTGATCGCCGTCATCTGCCGGCTGCTCGAGGGCTGCCGGCACATCGCGGTGGGGGTCTCGTCGCCGATCCCGGGCTCGGCCGCGCTGCTGCGCCGGGCGCTGGACGGGAACCGGCCGAAAGTGTCGGTCATCGGCGCCGAGAGCCCGGAGTTCCGTACTGATGGCGGGGTCGACATGTTCGACTGCGCCGGGCAGGGGCGGATCGACGCGTTCTTCCTCTCCGGCGGGCAGATCGACGGGGAAGCCAACATCAACCTGGTGGGCGTCGGCGACTATCCGCGGCAGAAGGCGCGCTGGGGCGGCTCGTTCGGCTCGGCTTATCTCTACTTCACGGTGCCGCGGGTGATCCTGTTCCGCGAGGAGCACAGCCGGCGGGTGCTGGTGCCGAAGGTCGATTTCATCAGCGCGCCGGGCTGGAGCCCCGCCGGCGTCCACCGGCCGGGCGGCCCGGTCGCCCTGGTGACGCCGCTCTGCCTCTTCACGTTCGATAAAGCAAAACGCCGCTTCGCGCTGGCCAGCCTCCACCCCGGAATCCCGCTCGAGCGGGTGCGCGACGAGACCGGATTCGAATTCGACGCGCCCGGCAAGGTTCCCGAAACGATTCCGCCGCAGAATGAGTGGCTGGCGTTGTTGCGCGGGCGCGTTGCGCGCGAGATCGCCGACCCCTATCCGCGGTTCGCGGCCCGCGTGCTGGCCGCCGCCCCGGACGCCGCCTGAAGGAGCCGAGCCATGTGCGCGCCGCCGCGGCACGTTCGCCGCAGTTCCGTCGTAATCTGCGGAGAGAAAATAGGTGCAACTGCCGACTCCGCGGGTTAGAACCCGCGCGTGAGCCGACCGGCGCAGGCCCCGAGGGAGCGCCGAAACGAGTACGGTCTCAGAGAACAGTGTTCCAGCCACACAAGAGGATAACGATGCGCGTAGTTTCCGCCGCCATCCTGGCGGCGACGGCGGCGTTTGCCGTGCCGGCGTATGCCCAGGATTGGGGTTGCGCCAAAGTCACCGACACGATCCTGGCGCCCAACGCCAAGCCCCAGAAGGGCCAGGCCGACGGCCGCAAGCTCAACCCGCCGCTCAAGGACAAAGAGGCCTTCATCGAATACATGGTGAAGGAGCGCGGCGACGATCGGGCCCAGCTCGCCCGCAAATGGGACCTGATGCAGAACTACGTGAAGAACGGCACGATCAAGGGCGACGACGTGCTGCGCGCGTTCCTGCTCACGGCGCGCGAGGAATTCTCCCGCGCCCGCGCCCCGGCCGACGCCTACAAGACGAGCTTCCTCACGATCGGCTGCGGCGTCACGATTTCCGGCCCCGGCATGGTCGCGAAGATGACCACGGAGCTGAAGGTGAAGCCGGGCGAGAAGGTGCTCGAGATCGGCACCGGCTCGGGCTACCAGTCGGCGGTTCTCGCGAACCTCACCGACCAGGTCTACACGATCGAGATCATCCCGCCGCTCGCGAAGTTCACCGACAAGCTCCAGATCGAGCTGGCCAAGGGCCGCTTCGGCGAGCTCGCCGCGATCAAGCGCAAGGCCGCCGACGGCTATTACGGCTGGGAAGAGATGGGGCCGTTCGACAAGATCATCGTCACGGCCGGCATCGACCACGTGCCGCCGCCGCTCTTGAAGCAGCTGAAGCCCAACGGCGTGATGATCATCCCGATCGGCGATCCGGGCTGCCAGCACGTCCTCAAGATCACCAAGGACGCCGACGGCAAGACCACGCGCCGCGACATCTACGAAGACGCCGCGCGCCGCCCGAACTGCCGCACGCAGACGCTGTTCGTCGCCTTCACGAAGTACGACAAGGAAGGCAAGACCATCTCGCGCTTCGGCACCAAGGCGGAAGAGGGCGACAAAAAGCCTCAATAACGACATAGAGGGTCAAAGCCTTGACCCAGACTGCTACGGCGGGAATGGAGAGCCAGCGGCTCTCCATTTCCTTTTACGTCACCGTCGGACTGATCGCGGGCGCCATCATCGCGTACCAGATCGCCGTCATGCGCGTGTTCTCGGTCGGCACCTGGAGCCATTTCGGCTCGCTGACCGTGAGCATGGCGATGCTCGGCTTCGGGCTGATGAGCGCGGTGATGTGCGTCAGCACCCGCTTCTTCGAGCGGCACTGGGGCAAGCTCGTAGCACTCTCGCTATTCACGTTCGGCCCGCTGATGGTGGCGGGCAACACGCTCGCGCAGAAGGTCGGGTTCAACCCGATCGAGCTGATCTCGAACCCGCAGCAGAAATACGACCTGCTGCTGCTGTTCGTCTGCTATTTCGTCCCGTTCCTGCCGGGCGCGCTGTTCCTGGGGCTCGCCTTCCTGCGCGCGCAGGCGGTGTTCGGCAAGGTGTATTTCGCCGATCTCGTCGCCTCGGGCCTGTGCGGGCTCATCTTCCTGGCCGCGATGTATGTCGCGGCGCCGGAATGGATCGTCATGGTGCCGCTGGCGCTGTGGCTGGTGGGCTCGCTCGTCTGGTTCGGCGCGCAGGGCCGCGCCGTGAGCATGGCCGTCATCGCCGTGCTGGCAGGGGCCTCGGTCTGGGCCACGAACCACTACACGCAGATCGAGGTGAACCAGTTCAAGGGCATCAGCTACGCGCGCAAGTTCGAGGACAGCAAGCGCATCTACCGCAACTACGGGCCGTTCGGCGACCTCGAAGTCTTCGCCAGCTCGTATTTTCACTTTGCGCCGGGCCTGTCCGACAACGCGGCCTCGAAGCTGCCCGAGATGCCGAAGAACTCCTATCTCGGCCTGTTCATCGACAGCGATGGCCCGATCGGAATCATCAAGAAGCTGCCCGACAACCTGAAGGGCTATTTCCAGTTCCTGCCGATGTACATGCCCTATGTGCTGAAGCAGAACCCGGAAGTGTTCGTCGTGCAATTGGGCGGCGGCATTTCCACCGAGGTGGCGCGCACGACCGGCGCGCGCAAGATCACGGTCGCCGAGGGCAATCCGGCGATCCTCTCCACGTTGCGCAATTCCACGATCATCACCGAGCTCACCGGCAAGCCGCTCGACGATCCGCGCATCACGGTGATCCCCTACGACGGGCGCCTCTACGCGCGCACGCAGACCGGCAAGTACGACATCATCGATCTCTCGCTGGCCGATTCCACCGGGCTGTCCTCGCCGGGCGGCTTCGCCATCGTCGAGAAATACAACTACACGCGCGAGACTCTCGGCGACTACATGAACGCGCTGGCGCCGTCGGGCATCCTCTCGATCACGCTCTGGAACAAGGAAGACCTGCCGAAGGCGATCCCGAAATTCCTCGCGACGGTGATCGCGGCCGCGCGCGTGCGCGACGGCGACGAGGCGGCGAAGAAGTTCTTCATCGTCCACACCTATCTCTCGACGGCGACGATTCTCTACAAGAAGGACGGCTTCTCCGACGCCGAGGCCGACAAGCTGGCCAAACACGCCGAGGAGATGTCGTTCGAGCTGCTCTATCGCCCCGGCTTGAAGATCGAACTCGCCGACGAGGACGCGATCTACGCCGGCTATCGCGGCTCGTATTTCCACAGCGGCGACGAGACCGAGGCCGAAGGCGAGGAGCCCGCGCCCGAGAAGGAAGCGAAGCCGCCCGAGAAGACCGAGGCCAAGCCCGGCGAGGCGCCGAAGCGCGCGGCGCCCAAGCTCTCCTGGGCCAACCTCTACAAGATCATGATCGCCCGCTACCTGAAGGGCGAATTCGCCGAGGTCGAGCGCCGCTACGTGTTCGACACGCGTCCGCTCACCAACGAGCGGCCCTATTTCGCCGGCTACATCAAGGTGCTCGACATCCCGAAATTCCTGCACCAGCTCGACGCGGTGTCGGACGAGTGGGGCTACCTGCTGCTATGGGCGACGCTGATCCTGGCGTTCCTGTTCGGCCTCACGCTGATGCTGTTCCCGGTGATCTGGGGCTGGAAGACGATCTTCTCGCGCGTGCCCGGCAAGTTCGGGATCTTCATCTATTATTTCTGCCTCGGCACCGGCTACATCATCGTCGAGGTGGGCCTGATCTCGAAGTTCACCGTGGCGCTCGGCAATCCGGCGATCTCGGCTTCGGTGCTGATCACCGGCATGCTGTTCTTCACCGGCCTCGGCTCGCTGTTCACCAGCCGCTACCTCGACCGCTGCCGCACCTTGATGCCGAAGATCTTCATCGCAATCGCGGCGCTGCTGGCGGCGGGCGCGTTCTTCTTCGATCCGATCCTCCAGGCGATCGGCTCGTGGCCCTATCTGCTGCGCATCGTGGCCTGTCTCGCGCTGGTGGCGCCGCCGGCCTTCCTGATGGGCTTCCCGTTCGCGACCGGCATGGCGATGCTCTCCAAGCTCGGCAAGGAGCGCTTCTTCATCTGGGCCTGGGGCATCAACGGCTGCTTCTCGGTCGTGGGCGCGGTGACGGTGCCGATCGTCAGCGTGCTGTTCGGGCATTCTGTGCTGATCCTGGCCGCGGCCGTGATCTATCTGATCGCGCTGCCGGCGTTCTTCTATCTCCTGAAGCCGATCCCGGGCGCGCAGCCGGCCTGAACGCGGGCTGCCCGTCGGGCTCACAGAGATCCTTCCGCATCGCTTCGCTCAGCGTCAGGATGACGAGTCACAGGCCGCGCCCGAATCGTCATGCTGAGCGCAGCGAAGCATCTCTCGACGCCCTGGCTCGGCTGCATGTGCGGCCTGATCTTTGCGGCCGCCCAACTGTGCGCGCCTGCCATGGCTGAGCTGCGCCGCGATCTGCGCGTGCTCGCCGCGCCATCGCCCGCGCGCGGCCACACCTTCATCGCCGAGCTCGGCAACGCGCCGTTTCCCGTGGGGCCCGACGCCGTCGATCACCGCGGCGCGCCGTTCTGGCACGGCGTCGACGCGGCGAGCGGCCAGCGCTTCCGCCGGCTCGGCGAAGGCCGCTACTACCTCGAGGCCGCCGTCTATTCCGATGCGCGCGTGCTGTTCCACGCATCGCGCGGCTTCGATCCGGCGCGGCCGTTCCGCATCGTGCTGTTCCTGCACGGCCACGGCTCCGAGATCGAGGCGACGCTCGCACGCCATCTCGACCTGCCGGGGCAGATCGACCGCGCGGGCGCCAACGCGGTGCTGATCGCGCCGCAGCTCGCGCTCGACGCGCAGGAATCGGTGCCCGGCAAATTCGTCGAGCCCGGCCGCGCCGCGGCGTTCCTCGACGAGGCGCAGAGCGTGCTGCGCGCGGCGCTCGGCGGCGACGCGGCCGCGTGGCGGCGCGCGCCGATCGTCATCGCCGCCTATAGTGGCGGCTATCGCACGGCGGCGCAGATCCTGAAGCACGGCGGGCTCGATGCACGTATCGAGGGTCTCGTCATGCTCGACGCGTTCTTCGCCGATGCCGGCCTTTACGCCGGCTGGCTCGCGCGCCACCAGCACCGCGCGTTCCTCTACGCGCTGTTCACGCGCTCGAGCGTCGAGGAAACCACCGCGCTCAAGACACAGCTCATCGAGCGCAATATCCGTTACGCCACGCACGACGATGGCGGCCCGCTCGCCGGCATCCGCCTGATCGAAGTGGAGACCCCGCACGGCGAAGTGGCCCAGAAGGGACCGCCGGCGGAGCCGGTGGGCGCGCTGCTGCGGCGTCTGCAGCCGTAGGGGCGCGCTGCGCGCGCCCTCTTCGCGCCGACCGTGCGTCGGCAGGGCGAGCGCAGCGCGCCCCTACGATGGTTGCGCTACGCCGCCTTCTTGATCAGCCCCTCGGCCAGCAGCGCCGCTTGCACCGCCGGGCGGCCGCCGATGCGCTGATGATAGGCCTTGAGCGTCGGCCACTTGCCGATGTCCATGCCGACATAGCGCGGCCAGTTGAGTACGGTGAAGAGGTAGATGTCGGCGATCGTGAATTGGTCGCCCAGCAGGTATTGCTTGCCCTCGAGCTGCTGCGCGAGCCAGGCGAAGCGCAGCTCGAGATCGTCCTTGAACGGCTGCTTCGACGAGTCGGGCAGCTTCTCGGCGTGGCGGAACAGCGGCGTGTGGCCCTTGTGGATCTCGGCGGCGATGAAGTTGAGCCATTCGAGCACGCGGTAGCGCTCCATCGAGCCCGAAGCGGGCAGCAGCTTCGCCGCCGGCTTCTGATCGGCGATGTATTGCAGGATCACCTGCGCTTCGGTGAGCCTCTCGCCGTTGTCGAGCTCCAAGGTCGGCACATAGCCCTTGGCGTTGAGCATCAGGTAGTCGGAGCCGGCCGCGGTCTTCTTGGCCTTGGTGTCCACCTTCTCGATGTCGAACTTCGCGCCGGTCTCGTGCAGCGCGATGTGGCACGCCAGCGAGCAGGCGCCGGGAAAGAAATAGAGCTTCATGAGGGGTTCCTCCGGGGATGCGGGGTTTCATCCCGCTTGAGCCGCGCGCCGTCAAGTTTCGATTGCGTTACCGCTTCCAGAGCCTCTCGCTCGCCATCCGCGCGCCGGCGACGAGGGATTTCAATTTTTCCCAGGCGATCGAGGGATAGACCGGCGGCAATTTGGCGAAGGTGCCGAAGCCGCAATCGGTGCCGGCCATCACGCGCTCGCGGCCGACGATGCCGGCGAAGGCCCCGATGCGCTGGGCCACGAGCTGCGGATGCTCGACGTGATTCGTGTTCGTGTCGATGACGCCGGGAATGAGGATCTTATCGCCGGGAATGCGCGCGGTCTTGAGGTCTTCCCATTCGTGCGCGTGGCGCGGATTGGCGGCTTCGAACAGCACCGCCTGCGGCCGTGCCTTGAACACGATGTCGGCCACGTCCTTGATCGGCACGTCGTGCGTGTGCGGGCCGGCGTAGTTGCCCCAGCAGAGATGCATGCGCATCGCATCCGCCGGGATGTTGCGCGTCGCGTGGTTGATCGCCTCGACATTGCGCGCGGCGATGCGGCGGAACTCGGCGAGCGAAAGCCCCTGATAGGCGAGGTGGCGGCTCATCGCGAGATCGGGGCAATCGATCTGCAGCACGAACCCGGCTTTCCAGATCGCCTCGTATTCCTCCTGCATCGCCTCGGCGAGCGCCGCCACATAGGCGTCTTCGCTCGGGTAATACTTGTTCGGCATGAAGATCACGACGACCCCGGGCGAGGCGGCGGGCACGAAAGCATCCACGGGTTTGGCGCGGCCGCAGGCGGCGCGGAGATTGGCGAGATCGGCTTCGAGCGGCGCGCGGTCTTTCACCGCGATGGGGCCGCGGCAGGCGGGCGGATCGCGCCGCACCGGATTGCTGCCGGTGCGCCGGCTCGCGAGAAAGCCGGGATGGGCGAGGAGATCGGCCGGCGTCCAGTCGAGCGGCGCCGGCTCGCCAAAGCCGGCGAGGCGATGCTTGAGGTAATTGACGTAAGAGACCTTGCCCATCTCGCCGTCGCTGACGGCGTCGATGCCGGTCTCGGCCTGCTTCGCAACGATTTCGGCCACGGATTCGCGCACGCGCCGCGCCAGCAGCGCCGCGTCGTGCGGTTCGCCGGCATCCTGCGCCATCAGCAAATCGATGAGATCGTCCGGCCGCGGCAGGCTGCCGACGTGGGTCGTGAGGATGCGGTCGGTGCTTGTTTTCATTCGCACGGCCTGTATCGCGTAGGGGCGCGCTGCGCGCGCCCTCTCGGCGCAGGTTTCGCAATCGGCATGCCCGACGCGCGTCGCCCAGCGACGCTCCGTTGCACGTCGGCAGGGCGCGCGCAGCGCGCCCCTACGCGTCAGACGCAACGTCCCCCATCCACCTCTAAACAGACGCCGGTAAAGAAATTCGCCTCTTCGGAGCAGAGGAAGACGGCGCCGGTGGCGATGTCTTCGGGCGTCGAGAGGCGGCCGAGCGGCACGGTCTTGATGAAGGCCTCGCGCGTGTTCTGGCCGAGGAACGAGGCGAGCAGCGGCGTGTCGCCGGCGACCGGGCAGAGCGCGTTGACCCTGATCTTGTCGGGCGCGAATTCCACCGCCATCGACTTCGTCATCACGTTCACGGCGCCCTTCGAGGCATTGTAAACGGTGAGGCCGGGGCGGGGGCGGAGGCCCGCGGTGGAGGCGATGTTGAGGAACGCGCCGCCGCCCTGCTTGCGGAACACCGGCACCGCGTGAAGAGCGGCGAGATAGATGCCCTTCACGTTCACGTCGAAGATGCGGTCGAACTCCTCTTCCTTCACCTCGAGCATCGGCTTGTTGACGTGCGTCGTGCCGGCGTTGTTGACGACGATGTCGAGGCGCCCGAACGCGCTCACGGCCTTGTCGATCATCGCCTTCACGTCGGCGGCTTTCGTCACGTCGGCGCGGATGGCCGCGGCGCTGTTGCCGATGCCCTTCGCCACCTGCTTCGCGCCGTCCTCGTTGAGATCGGCGACGACGACCATGGCGCCTTCGGCGGCGAATCGCTTGGCGATGCCCTCGCCGAATCCCTGCGCGCCGCCGGTGACGACGGCGACCTTGTCTTTCAGTCTCAAGGCGTCCTCCTGTGTCAGCGGCGGCGCTTGGCTTTCGCCGCCGGTTTCTTCTTCGCCGTACGCGCGGCGGGCTTCGCTTTCGCGGCCGCGGCGCGCACCGGCTTCGGCGCGGGTACATCGGCGCGGCCGCGGTGCTCGAACAGGAACGGCTCGAGCGCCGCCTCGAAGGCCTGGGGCTGCTCGAGGTTCACGAGGTGGCCCGATTTCGGCACCACGACGAGCTTCGAGCCCTTGATGCGCGCGTGCATCTGGCGGCCCATATCGGCCGTCGTCAGCGTGTCGGCCTCGCCGAAGATCAGCAAGGTCGGCACCGCGATCTTCTCGAGGTTCGCCGTGCGGTCGAACAGGGTCGTGGCCTTCACGGTCTTGATGTAGCTGCCCTTGTGGAGGGCGGCCATGCTGGCGGCGAGGCGCTGATACTGCTCCTCGGTGGCGTTCGGGCTGCACAGCGTTCTGGCGACGACGGGCGCGATGTCGCGCGGCTCCTTGCCTTCCTCGACCAGCGGCTTCAGCCGCAGGTTCAGGAATTTCTGACGGTCGGCGTCGGAGAAATTCTGGAAGCCGGTGAAGCTGGCCACGATCGTGAGGCTGGCCACGTGCTGCGGATAGAGCGCGTAGAAATCCTGCGCGATGCGCCCGCCCATCGAGAGGCCGACGAGGTGCAGCTTCTTGCGGCCGTAGAATTTCAGCACGCGCAGGATGTCGCGCGCGAAATCGCTGAAATCGAGCTCGCCGTCGTAATCCTCGCTGCCGTTGTAGCCGCGCGCGTCCCAGGCCACGGCCAGGTTGTGCTCGCCGAAGCGCGCGAGTTGCTGCGTCCAGTTCGTGCGGTTGCCGCCGATGCCGTGCATGAACAGCACGAGCTCACCCGTGCCGGCCTCGTCGATGGTCAGGCCGGGCGTGCCCGGAATGTGGCGGGTGCGAATGGCGGCCATCGTTTCTCCCCTCGTTTCTTATCGGCGGACGCGGCGCGAGAGCGGATCGAGCACCAGCTTCTCGCCGGCGAAGAAGATCAGCACGATGGCGAAGCAGCAGGCGTAAAGCAACGCCGGTTTTGCGCTCTGCTGGGCCTCGCCCATGAGGTAGCCGATGCCCGAGCCGGTGCCGAACAGTTCGCTCACCAGCGCGATCTTCCAGGCGACGCCGTAGGCGATGCGGAGCGCGCCCACGATGTAAGGCAGCAGCAGCGGCAGGGTGATCCGCACCAGCACCTTCCAGCGCGAGCGTGTGAAGCTCCGCGCCATCTCGAGCGCCTCGCGGTCGAGCTCTTTCAGGCCCGCGCTGATGTTGATGAGGCAGAACGGGATCAGGATCGCCACCTGGACGAAGATCGCCGTGAAATCCGAGACGCGGAACCAGATCACGGCCAGGATCGCCCAGCCGATCGAGGGGAACGAGTTGAAGAACGGCTGGATGCGCTCGTGGACGATCGCGCGCGCCCAGGGGCTGCCGAGCGGCCAGAACGCGAGCAGCCCGCCGATCACGAGCGCCAGAGTCACCGACAGCAGCACGCGCACGACGCTCGTGGCGGTGTGGCCGAGATAGGTTGCGTCGGTGAACAGCAGCCACACTTGTTCGGCCACCGCCGCCGGCGTCGGCAGGATGTTCGCCGGCAGCGCCTTCGAGGCGGCCCACCAGCCGAGCACGGCCGCGACCACGAGGCCGTCGGCCAGCAGGTGCGCGACGATGCGCTGGCCCCGCGGCAGCGCAACCGCGGCTTTGCGCGCCTCAGCCGGTTCCATAGTGCCTCTGCAGGCGGCGCTGCACCGGCTCGAACACGAAGCGGTCGGCGCAATAGACGAACACGATGATGATGACGATGACGACGAAGAGAATCGGCGTGCGGTAGTCTTGCCGCGCCAGATCAAACAGGTAGCCAAAGCCCGAGCCGCCGCCGATCAGCTCGGCGGTGAGCGCCACCTTCCACGCGACGCCGAAGCTGATGCGCAAGGTCGCGAACATGAACGGGTAGAGCGAGGGGATCGTGATGCGCGCGAAGCGCTTCAGGCCCGAGCGGGTGTAGCTCCTTCCCATCTCGATCAGCTCGCGGTCGAGCGTCGCGAGGCCCTCCTTCATGTTCACGAGCGCGAACGGGATCAGCACCATCGAGATCGAGAAGATCACCGTAAGGTGCGTGGCGCCGAACCAGAGGAGGGCGAGCAGCGCCCAGCCGATGCCCGAGAACGCGTTCAGGAACGGGCTGATGCGCCCATGCACCATGAGGGCCGTCACCGGCACGTAGTGCGCGAGGAAGGCCAGCGCGTTGCCGACGACGAACGAGATCGCGATCGCGACGCCGACATGCATCAGCGACCAGCCCATATGCGCGAGCTGGTTGGCGTCGGTGATGAACACCCAGAACGCCTTGGCCGTCGTCCACGGCCCCGACATCGCGATCGGAGGGATCTGCGTCGCCGCATAGGCCCACGCCGCGATCACGAGCAGCGTGAAGCCGTGCGCGGCGAGGCGCTCGCGGGCGACAGTGGAGCGGATGACGGTCATTCGTCCCAATCAAGCCTGTCGTCCCCGCGAAAGCGGGGACCCACGCTTCCGCAGGCTCGGCCTCTGCTCATTCGCACGCCGCCGGAAAGATGGGTCCCCGCTTTCGCGGGGACGACAACCGTGGTTGAGGCGCGGACCGCACCTACTCCCTGATCGCCCCTTCCCAGATCATCGTCTTGGCGTCGGGGAAGTCCTTGAGGATGCCGAGCTCCTTCGACAGCGCCCACACCTTGTTCATCGCGTCGATGTCGTTCTGCGAGACGACGGCGGGGAAATCGGAATACTGCTCGAACCACGCCTTGAAATAGGCAGGGTCGTTCTTCGTTTCCTTGCCCACCGCCTCGGAGACCTCGCCGATGTTCTTGAGCGTGTACTCCACCGACGCCTTCAGCATGCGGTTGAATTCCTTGTAGAGCTCGGGCTTGGCCGCGATCTTCTCGGCATAGCCGACGTTCACCGCCGAGACCATGCGCAGCTTGAACAGCTCCCACATATCCTCGGCGGTGCGCGCGACCGCGACGAAATCGCCGGTTTTGGCGGCCTGATAGGCCTGGCTGTGGATCAGCGTGGCGCCTTCCACCTTGTCGGTGGCCAGCGCGCCCGGCAGCGCCGGCGCCGGAAGCTGCTGCCATTTGAAGTCGCCGTTCTCGAACTGGACGTTCACGCCGTATTTCTTCCAGAGCGCCAGGCGCACCAGCGTGATGCCGGTCGATTGCAGGCCATACGTCGCAATCGTCTTGCCTTTGAGATCGTTGATCGATTTGTAGGGGCTGCCCTTCTTCACCCACACATGCGCGCCGTCGCCGGATTTGTGATAGCGCAGCGCGGTCGAGAGCACGCGCAGCTCGAGGCCCATCTCCTTGGCGCGCGGCACCGCCATCACCGCGGTCATCACGACGTCCCACTGCTTGGTCGCGGTGCCCTGGATCAGGACCGGAATCTGATAGCCCTTGCCGTCGATCTCGAGCTTGTCGGACGTGACCTTGCCGTTGCGCATCGGCCACATCACGGCTTCGAGAACGGGATCCTGGAGATAGGCGAAGGAGAGCTTGTCCTTCGCGAATGCGGGCGCGGCGGCCAGCACGGCGGCGGCGGCGAGATAGAGCGAGCGGATTCTCATATGGCTTCTCCCGTGGTCGAAAGGGTCAGGCGGCGGATTCGGGCCAGCGTTGCGGCCAGGCGATGCCTTGCTTCTGCATCATGCGTTGGAAGGCGGGGCGCGCGGCGGCGGCCTCGGCGATGCGGCGGATGTTCGGGAAATGCCACGCGGTGTTCGTCATGAAGCGCGTCCAGCGCGTCATCATCGCGAGGTAGATGTCGCACACCGTGTATTGTTCGCCGGCCATCCAGCGTCCGGCGCCGATGCCGGAGTCGATGATTCCGAAATTGCGCATCAGCTTCTCTTCCGCGCGCATCTTGAACGCGGACTGGTGCGCGGGTTCGGGGAACGTAAAATCCGGATGCCACCAGTCGATGAGGCCGGCCTGCACCGTGTTCGTCATGTAGGTGAGCCACTGATAGAAGCGGCCGCGCTCGTGCGTGCCGGCGGGCGGCGCGAGGTTCGCGTCGGGGTGCTTGTCGCAGAGATACTGGCAGATCGCGGCGGTCTCGAAGATCACGAAATCGCCGTCGACGAGCGTCGGGATGCGGCCGTTGGGATTGAGCTTCCTGTACGCGGCCTGCTCGTGCTCGCGCGCGGCCACGTCGAGCCGGATCATCGCGTAAGGCTGCCCTGCCTCTTCGAGGACCGTCTGCGGCGCCATCGCCGCCGTGCCGGGTGCCCAGTAGAGCGTGTACATGGTCATCACCCGAGCCGCGTGGACGAAGCAAGGCCAGTGA